>NZ_LPDI01000049.1:0-45952 GCF_001528895.1 Burkholderia sp. MSMB1078WGS
GGTGGCGGCGGCCGTCGCGGTCGCGAACCTGAAGCTGCTGCGCGACGAAGGCATCGTCGAGCGCGTGAAGACCGACATCGGCCCGTATTTCCAGCGGCGGTTGCGCGACGCGCTGGGCGATCATCCGATCGTCGGCGAGATTGCGGGGGCGGGGCTGGTCGCCGGCGTTCAACTGGCGCGCGACGGGCACCGGCGCGAGCGCTTCGGCGCAGACGTCGATATCGGCACCATCTGCCGTGACTTCTGCTTCAACGGCAACCTGATCATGCGCGCGACCGGCGACCGGATGCTGTTGTCGCCGCCGCTCGTGATTCGTGAGGCGGAGGTCGACGAGATCGTCGACAAGGCGAAGCGCGCGTTCGACGCGACGGCGGAGCGGGTGGGGCAGGTACGGTAAGCCGGCGCTGCGTGCGGGCGCGGCGTCGACTGACGCGGCGCCCGCATCGCGCAGGGCACGCGCGCCGCCAAAACGAAAAGGGCCTGCGTCGTGAGACGCAGGCCCTTGAATTCTTTGGTGGGCGGTACTGGGATCGAACCAGTGACCCCTGCCGTGTGAAAGCTCGTGGGTGACCGAAGATCGGTACGCAAAATACAAAGAATCAATGACTTACGAATTCTACCGAGCACGTAAAGCTGCTGGATTGCCTCAGTTTTGCGTGCTCTTTCCGTACGGAATCCGTAGTCATGAGCAAGCAAATCTCTATCGTAAACACCGCCGCAAGGGCGCGTCTGGCCGTCCGTCGCGAGCCGTATTGGTGCGTTCTGCGCAAAGGTCTGGCCGTGGGATATAGGCGGCTTTCTGAGGGCGAGGGCACATGGATCGCTCGCCAGCGCGACGAGTCCACCGGTCGCCAGCAGTATCAATCGTTGGGACATGTCGAAACCTTCGAAGAGGCAGCAACCCGGTGGACAGCATGCTGGAAGCACTTCGCGAGATTTCGGAAGACACAAGTCAGCCCGGTGCGACACGTCTGAGGGCGATGAAAGACCTGCAACGGGTGATCGCTTTCGGGCCGGGTGGCGCGGCGGAAATCGACAAGCGCAAGGCGCACTGACCGGAGCGAGTCGCGCTGTCGCTGAGAGCGCACCTGCTAAAGTATGGGCTTCAAAGTACATGGCCGGCGTTGAGAGAGCAACGTCTTGCCGTACGAAGCCGATACGGAGAACAGGATTCATGGCTTCAGTGACTATTGATCTGGGTTCTGGGAAGCGCGCCACGCTGACCCGTTCTGCAGGTTCGATCGGCGCGAACTTGTCGGCCAGCCAACGCAGCGATGTTTCCGAATTGATGTTGCACTGGCCGAAGTACACTGGCCTTTCCGCGAACGCGCTGACATACCTGCGGCAACTTGGTCTAGATGCGTTCTCGGGCGTCCCGCTCGATGCGCTGAGAGCCGCCATAGAAGGAGGCCGCGTAACGGTCGAGATCGACCGACAGGCTATCGGTGGTGGCGGTGCGGCCGGTGGTCCACCCTCAACCCCGCCATTCCCTCGCGCCAATAGGCTCGCCAGTGTCCCGTCCGTGGCCTCTTTGCCGGCAGACAAGCCGCTGCCGAGTTGGGCGACGCCTAGCGATGTGTCTGCGGGCGACCTTATGAGCTATCTGGAAAGCGTTGTGGGCGCGGGCGGTGGTGCGGGTGGCGTGGCGGATTTAGCGGGAGGGGCGGGATTTGCTGATTCCTCTCCGCTCGGCGATGCGTCACCTTTCGACTTTTCGGCCGATGCCCTAGGTGACGCGGTTCAAGTTGCGGGTATTGACCGGGGCGATATGATGGCCTGCGACATCATCAATGCGGAATGCAAGGGATCGGTGTTGCGTGAGTTCCCCGGACAGTATCTGAACTCGACGCTCAAGGAGATTCAGGGCGATGCGAGCGATGGCGTCAAAGAAGCGCGCAAGGCGCTCAAGTAGCTCAACGATAACCGTTTCAAGAAATAGGCACCCGACATGACAACAAACACATTGTTCGATCTGCTCGACCAACTCGACTCTGCGAAGATTCACTACACCTTGAGCCGAAATCGACCGGATACGGTGTTGGTTTCGGTCACTGTGGTTGGGATGCGAGTAGAGGTGGACGTGTTCCGAGACGGGCACACCGAGGTCTGCGTATTTCGCGGCACGGAAGAGCCTACGGACGATGCCAATGCTCTACAGCAGATCATCGAGGCGAACCGGGATTGATTGCCGCCGCGACCCGGCTTATCGGCGCGATGCGTCGGTAGGTGCGGGAAGTGGTTAACCGGTCTAGAAGGACGGGTGAAACGAGGGGAGGTCTAGCTGCGGCCGGGCTGGCCTGAGAGACTCACGGTACAATTTCCGTATGGCTGTCCGTACATTTGACGTATGAGACAGCCGCATTGGCCGTAAGTCGTTGAATTCTTTGGTGGGCGGTACTGGGATCGAACCAGTGACCCCTGCCGTGTGAAGGCAGTGCTCTACCGCTGAGCTAACCGCCCAAAGAAGCTGAAATTATGTCAGAGCTTTTTGGGTTCGTAAAGTCCTTTCTGCAAATTTTTTTAAGATGGCCGCCGGCGCCCGTTCGCGAGCCGCGCGTTCAGCCCGCGAGCGCGGGCAGCGCGTCGATCGACGCGCGCACGTAGTCGGCGAAGCGCAGCGCGACCGGCTCGGCGGTGCCGCGGCGCTTCAGCTCCAGCGTGTGCGATTCGAGCGACGCATCCTTCAGCGGCCGGAACGCGAGCCGGTCGCTCTTGACCTGCTGCAGCACGCGCGGCACGAGCGCGATGCCCATCCCGAATTCGACCATCGATAGGATCGTCTGCCACAGCCGCGCCTCGTGCCGGATCAGCGGACTGAATCCCGCGTTCACGCACTGCGCGATGATCAGGTCGTGATAGTGCGGCGCCGCGTCGCGCGGAAACAGGATGAACGGTTCGGTGGCCAGCGCGGCGAGCGCGACCTGCCGGCGCCGCGCGAGCGGATGCGCGACCGGCAGGCAGCACACGAACGGCTCCGCATAGACGGGCGCCGATTCGACCTCGGGCGGGCAGTGGCCCCAGTGCGCATAGCCGAGATCGATCTGGCCGCGCTGGATCGCCTGCACCTGCGCGTGCGTGTTCATCTCGCTCAGCACGATCTCGACGCCCGGATAGTCGGCCTCGAAACGCCGCACCGCGTCGGGCAGCCCGCGATACAGCATCGAATGGACGAAGCCGATTCGCAGCCGGCCGGCGAGCCCCGACGCGGAGCGCACCGCCAGGCGCTCGGCCTCGGCCGCCTGCAGCAGCAGCCGGCGCGCCTCGCCGAGCAGCACCGCGCCCGCGTTGGTCAGCGCGACGGCCTTGTTGGTGCGGGAAAAAAGCTGCACGCCGAGCGCGTCCTCGAACTTGCGGATGTCGAAACTCAGCGCCGGCTGCGAGATGAACAGGCGCTTCGCCGCGCGCCCGAAATGCAGTTCCTCGGCGACTGCCACGAAGTAGCGCAACTGCCTCAGTTCCACGGTGTCTCCTCCCGGCGTCGGCATCGATAAGCGATATCTATCGTACCGGATAAATCGTGTATTGGACGCTTATCGACCGCGCGCCTACGCTCTGCAAAGGCCTTGCACCGGGCCGGCCCGGGCGCTGCGGCGTCGGTCGCGGCCGACGTGCAGGCAACCCAGGAGACGCACGCATGAACGACACCGCTCGCACGCCGGACACCGGCGCATCCAATATCCCCGACAGCCGGGGCATCAATTTCTTCACCGTCGACCCCGATCTCGGCGCGTTGCTGAAGCTGCATCTCGGCGATGCGCACTATGCGGAACTCGAGCCGCGGCTGCGCGCGCTCGGCGAGCGCGTATCGGGCGAACTCGACGAATGGGCGGCGCGCGCGGACAAGCATCCGCCCGTGCTCGAGCACCGCAACCGGCGCGGCGAGGCCGTGCAGCGGATCGACAAGGATCCGGCGTACGTCGCGCTCGAACGGGTCGCGTATGCGGAGCTCGGGCTCGCGTCGCTGAGTCACGGATCCGAAACCGTGCCGCCGCTCGTCAAGTACGCGCTGACGTTCCTGTTCGTGCAGGCGGAATTCGGGCTGTGCTGCCCGGTCAGCATGACCGATTCGCTGACGCGCACGCTGCGCCGCTTCGGCGACCCCGCGCTCGTCGCGCGCTACCTGCCGAGGCTCGCGTCGCGCGACTTCGACACGCTGTACCAGGGCGCGATGTTCATGACCGAGCAGGCGGCCGGCTCCGACGTCGGCCGTATCGCGACGCGCGCGACCTGCGAAACCGACGCGCACGGCGGCACCATCTGGCGCCTGACCGGCGACAAGTGGTTCTGCTCGAATGCCGACGCCGATCTCGCGATGGTGCTCGCGCGGCCC
Source organism: Burkholderia sp. MSMB1078WGS (assembly GCF_001528895.1). Classification (NCBI taxonomy): domain Bacteria; kingdom Pseudomonadati; phylum Pseudomonadota; class Betaproteobacteria; order Burkholderiales; family Burkholderiaceae; genus Burkholderia; species Burkholderia sp. MSMB1078WGS. The sequence continues at coordinate 4,331 of NZ_LPDI01000049.1, forward strand.
GACGGCGCACCGGACGGCATCAAGGGCCTCGCACTGTTCCTGCTGCCGAAGACGCTGCCGGACGGCACGCGCAACCGCTACCGGATCGTGCGCCTGAAGGACAAGCTCGGCAGCCGTTCGATGGCGAGCGGCGAGATCGCGCTCGAAGGCGCGCAGGCGTACCTGATCGGCGAGATCGGCCGCGGCTTTCACCAGATGGCCGACATGATCAACATGTCGCGACTGTCGAACGGCGTGCGCGCGGCCGGGTTGATGCGGCGCGCGCTGAACGAAGCGTTGCACGTCGCCGCACATCGCGAGGCGTTCGGCCGCAAGCTGATCGAGATGCCGCTGATGCGGCGCCAGCTGATGAAGATGCTGCTGCCAGCCGAGGCCGCGCGCGCGATGTTCATGCAGATCGCGCTGTTGCTGCCGCAGGCCGACGCGGGCGACGAGCAGGCTGCGCGCTGCGTGCGGATCCTGACGCCGTTGATCAAGTTCCGCGCGTGCCGCGACGCGCGCCGCGTGACGGGCGATGCGATGGAAGTACGCGGCGGCACCGGCTATATCGAGGAGTGGAGCGATGCACGGCTCGTGCGCGATGCGCACCTCGGTTCGATCTGGGAAGGCACGAGCAACATCGTCGCGCTCGACGTCGCGCGCGCCGCGCAGCGCGAACATGCGCTCGACGCGCTGCGCACGTTCCTCGGCGATCGTCTGGGCGCGGCGCCGCTGCCCGACGCGAGCCGCACGGCGTTGCGGCGCATTCTCGCGCGGGCGTGCGATGCGCTCGTGCGGGTCGGCGAGGAAGGCGACGATGCGCGCGTGCGGCAGGCCGCGTCCGCGCTGTATTACGCGAGCGCGGCCGTGCTGATGGCCTGCGAGGGCGCACGGCTCGCGCCGGATTTCAGGCGTCTCGCGCTGGCGCACCTGATCGTGCGGCACAAGCTGCTGCCGGTCGATCCGCTCGCGCCGGCTCCGCGCGACGACGAATCGGCCGCGTCCGACGCGCTGCTGCGCGGCCTGCCGGTCACGCTCGACACGGCGCTCGACCTGCTGCCGGAGGTCGAGCGATGAGCACGACGCGTGGCGCACTGGACGGCCTGAAGGTCGTCGACCTGAGCCGGGTGCTCGGCGGCCCGTACTGCACGCAGGCGCTCGCCGATCACGGCGCGACGGTGGTCAAGATCGAGCCGCCCGCCGGCGACGAGACGCGCGCCTGGGGCCCGCCGTTCCTCGGCGACACGGCCTGGTATTTCATGGGCGTGAACCGCAACAAGGAAGGGCTCGCGCTCGACCTGTCGCACGACGAAGGGCGGGCGATCCTGTGGCGCCTGCTCGAAGAGGCCGACGTGCTCGTCGAGAATTTCAAGCCGGGCACGCTCGCGCGCTGGGGCATGGACTACGCACGCGACCTGCAACCGCGCTTCCCGCGCCTGATCCACTGCGCGGTGACGGGCTTCGGCGACGACGGCCCGCTCGGCGGCCTGCCGGGCTACGACGCGGTGATCCAGGCGATGGCCGGGCTGATGAGCGTGAACGGCGAACGCGATGGCGGCGCGACGCGCATCGGTTTGCCGATCGTCGACATGGTCACGGGGCTCAACGCGCTCGCCGGCATCCTGCTGGCGCTCGCGGAGCGCGAGAAGAGCGGGCGCGGACAGTCGATCGACGTGGCGTTGTACGACTGCGGCGTGTCGCTGCTGCATCCGCATCTGCCGAATTTCTTCGGTTCGGGCCGTGTGCCGGAGCGCAGCGGCAACGCGCATCCGAACATCGCGCCGTACGACAGCTACCGCACGGCCACCGTGCCGATCTTCCTCGCGGTCGGCAACGACCGGCAGTTTGCGCGGCTCGTCGCGCATCTCGGCGCGCCGGCGCTCGCCAGCGATCCGCGCTTCGTCGACAACCGCAGCCGCTGCGCGCACCGGGCGCAGTTGAAGGTCGAGCTGGAAGTGCGGCTCGCCGTGCACGCGTGCGAGCCGCTCGCGCGCGACCTGATGGCGGCCGGCGTGCCGTGCGGGCCGGTGCGCACGGTGGCCGACGTCGCGCACGATCCGCATGCGCTGCACCGCAACCTGTTCGTCGAGATCGGCGCGTATCGCGGCACCGCGTCGCCGGTGAAGCTGTCGCGCACGCCGGCCACCTACCGGTCGGCGCCTCCCGCGCTCGGTCGCGATACGCGTGCGGTGCTCGACCGGCTCGGCGTCGATCGCGCACTTCAGCAGCAACTGCTCGATGCCGGTGTGCTGCGTGTCGCGCCCGGCCAGACGTGACGGACCGATGGGCGCCGCAGACGAACGTCGCCCGGAATCGACCGATCGCAACGTAGCGTAACCCCGCCGGCCGGCGAAGGCCGGCCATCCGGCAAGGTGCGCGACAGTCGCACCCCGATCACCGACATGGAGACATCGATGAGCCGTCCGCAATCCCCGCCCGCCGCGCAGCCGCGGCCAGGCCGCGCCGCCCTCGCGGCGTTCGTCGGCACCACGATCGAGTGGTACGACTTCTACATCTATGGCACCGCTGCGGCGCTCGTATTCGGCAAGGTGTTCTTTTCGAGCACGATGGATTCCGGCGTCGCGACGCTGCTCGCGTTCGTCACGTTCTGGGCCGGTTTCGCCGCGCGGCCGCTCGGCGGGATCGTGTTCGGCCATCTCGGCGATCGCGTCGGCCGCAAGACCGCGCTCGTGATCACACTGGTGATGATGGGGCTCGCGACGACCGGCATCGGCCTGCTGCCCGGCTATGCGTCGATCGGCGTATGGGCGCCGGCGGGCCTCGTCGTGCTGCGCGTGCTGCAGGGCATCGCGGTCGGCGGCGAGTGGGGCGGTGCGGTGCTGATCGCGAGCGAGAATGCGCCGAAGCATCGCAGCATCCTGTACGCGGCGTTCGCCCAGCAGGGCTCGCCCACCGGCAACCTGCTGGCCACGGCCGCGTTCTTCGCGCTGAGCGCGCTGCCGACGCCGTCGTTCCTGATGTGGGGCTGGCGCATTCCGTTCCTGCTGTCGGCCGTGCTCGTGATCATCGGCATGGTGATCCGGCTGAAGCTCGAGGAGTCGGTCGACATGCAGCGCGTGCTCGCGCGCAAGCGCACGGTGAGGCTGCCGCTGCGCGACGTCGTGCGCGACCACTGGGTCGTCGTGCTGCTCGCGGCCGGCACGCTGCCGGTGATCAACGTCACGTATTTCCGCAGCACGTTCGCGCTGTCGTGGGCGACGAAGACGCTCGGTTACGCGCAGGGCACGTTCCTCGGCATCCTGTCGATCTCGCTCGTCGTGCAATTCCTGATGCAGCCGGTCGGCGCGTGGTTCGTGTCGAAGGTCGACATGCGACGCGCGATGTGCTGGATCCTGATTCCGGAAATCGTGCTGATGCCCATGATGTTCCATGCGCTCGCGACGCGTTCGTACTGGGTCGCCGTCGCCGGCATGTGCATTTCGACGATTCCGTCGGCGATGTTCTACGGCGCGGTCGGCGGCGTGCTCGCGCGCGTGTTCCCGGCCAACATCCGCTATACGGGCCTGTCGCTCGCGTATCAGTTGAGCGCGCTGGTCGTCGGAGGCGGCACGCCGGTGCTCGCGCAGGCGATCCTGAACGCGACCGGCAGCATCGTCGGCGTCGCGATCGCGTCGGGGTTGTACGCGCTCGTGTCGCTTGCGTGCATGCTCGCGCTGCTCAATCGCACCGGGTATCGCGCGGACGAGCTGTCGACGGCCGAACGCAGCGATGCGGCGGAATGGGGCACGGAAGGCGCGGGCGCGGATCAGCCGGCCGGCGCGGGCGCGCCGCCGGACGATCGCGGCACGTTGAAACCGGCGGGATGAGGCGGGCACGCCGGCTCGCCCGGGCGCCGTCGCGCGCGCGTCGGCGGGGTTGCGTCGATTGGGCTGCCCCAAAAGCAAACGGCACCGTGCGATCACACGGTGCCGTTTGCACTATTCGCGCGACGACGTTAGCGCGCCGCCTGCGCGATTCGCGGCGCTCAGCCTTCCGTCGGCGGCACGTAGCCGGACGCCTGGTCCGCGCCCTCGCCGAAGAAGTACTTCTCCGTCTGCTTCATCAGGTACTGGCGCGCGCGCGGGTCGGCCATGTTCAGGCGGTTTTCGTTGATCAGCATCGTTTGCTGCTTGAGCCAGCCTTGCCACGCTTCCTTCGAGACGCTCTCGTAAATGCGCTTGCCGAGTTCGCCCGGCAGCGGCGGGAAATCGAGGCCTTCGGCTTCCTTGCCGAGCTTCGCGCATTGGATCATTCGAGCCATCGTGTACTTCTCCTGTAATCGGTGTCTGGGGGGAAGGGCAGTCGTGCCGGTGCTCAGAGCTGCTTCATCAGCACGAGCGACTTGCGCTGCCAGTTATAGAGTTTGCGACGGTCTTCCGGCAGGTCGTCGACGCTGACCTTGACGAAGCCGCGCTTGAGGAACCAGTGCTCGGTGCGCGTCGTGAGCACGAAGATGTGCGTGAGGCCGCGCGCGCGGGCGCGCTGCTCGATGCGCTTGAGCAGGCGTTCGCCGTCGCCCGAGCCCTGCGCTTCGGGTGCGACCGTCAGGCACGCCATTTCGCCGATCTTTTCCTGTTGGTACGGGTACAGCGCCGCGCAGCCGAACAGCACGCCGTCGTGCTCGATCACCGAGAAGTGGTCGATGTCGCGTTCGATCTGGTGGCGGCCGCGCCGCACCAGCGTGCCGTCCGACTCGAGCGGCTCGATCAGCGACAGGATGCCGCCGACGTCGTCCGGGGTCGCCTCGCGCAGGCTTTCGAGGTTCTCGTACGAGATCATCGTGCCGACGCCGTCGTGCAGGAACAGTTCGAGCAGCATGCTGCCGTCGAGCGACTGCGGGATCAGGTGGGCGCGGGTCACGCCGCCGCGGCATGCGCGGATCGAATGCTTCAGGAAGAACGCGTCGTCGCCCTGGATGTTGCCGGAATCGAGCAGTTCGGCGGCCGCGTCGAGCGACATTTCGCGCACCAGCTCGCCTTCGTCGTCGACGATGCCGGGCCCTTCGGTCAGGAAGATGATCTTGTCGGCGCGCAGCGCGATCGCGGCCGCCGACGCGACGTCCTCCATCGACAGGTTGAACGCCTCGCCGGTCGGCGAGAAGCCGAGCGGCGACAGCAGCACGAGCTTGCGGCTCGCGAGCGAATGACGGATCGATTCGGCGTCGATCTTGCGCACGATGCCCGTGTGCGCGAAATCGACCCCGTCGAGAATCCCCACCGGCCGCGCGGTCACGAAGTTGCCCGACACGACGCTGATGTGCGCGTGCGCCATCGGCGAGTTCGGCAGCCCCTGGCTGATCGCGGCCTCGATGTCGAGACGCACTTCGCCGGCCGCTTCCTTCGCGGATTCGAGCGCGCGCGCATCGGTGATGCGCAGGCCGTGCGAAAACTCGGATTCGACACCGTGCAGGCTCAACTGCTCCTCGACCTGCGGCCGCGAGCCGTGCACCAGCACGATCTGGATGCCCATCGCCTGCAAGAGCGCGATGTCGGACACGAGCGCATTCAGCAGCCCCTGCTGCACCACCTCGCCGCCGAACCCCACGACGAACGTGCTGTTGCGGAACTTGTGGATATAGGGCGCGACGGAGCGCATCCAGTCGACGAACTGCGCGTGGCTGGCGGCCGAATCGTCGGCGGCCGGCGGCGTCGCGGCGCCGGTCTGGGCGGGAGGGAGGTCGGTTTGGGAATTCATGGCCGGGATTATAATGCGCCCCCATGTCGAATGTTTCTAAAAGTCCCGCGCCGACGCGGGCCAATACGCCGTCGGCGAAGCACCCGGATGGTGCGGCCGACGCGCGCGAGCAGCCGGGCCAGCCGCCGCGCCAGCAGCAGGACAAGCCGGCGGGCACGCCGGCACACGCGCCGCGCGGGCCGCGCAATGACGAACGGCGCGGCGACGCGCGCCAGTCGGCCGCGAAGGGTGCGCCGCAGCCGACGGGCGAGCGGGCCCCGCGCCGCGAGCGTGCGCCGCGCGCCGCCGTCCCGCCGAATCCCGTTCCGCCGATCACGTACCCGGAAAGCCTGCCCGTGTCGGGCAAGCGCGACGAAATCGCGCGTGCGATCGCCGGTCATCAGGTCGTCATCGTCTGCGGCGAAACCGGCTCGGGCAAGACCACGCAATTGCCGAAGATCTGTCTCGATCTCGGCCGCGGCCTTGGCGCCGGCGGCACGGGCCTGATCGGCCATACGCAGCCGCGGCGCCTGGCCGCATCGTCGACCGGCCGCCGGATCGCCGAGGAACTCGGCACGCCGTTCGGCGAGGTGGTCGGCTACAAGGTGCGCTTCACCGACAATCTCGCGCCGGGCGCGTCCGTCAAGCTGATGACCGACGGCATCCTGCTCGCCGAGACGCAGACCGACCCGTTGCTGAAGGCGTACGACACGCTGATCATCGACGAGGCGCACGAGCGCAGCCTGAACATCGATTTCCTGCTCGGCTATCTGAAGGAAATCCTGCCGAGGCGGCCGGACCTGAAGCTGATCGTCACGTCCGCGACGATCGACGCCGATCGCTTCGCGCGCCATTTCGGCACCGACGCACGCCCGGCGCCCGTGATCGAGGTGAGCGGGCGGCTGTATCCGGTCGAGATGCGCTACCGCCCGGTGGCCGAGGATCGCCCGGCGGTGAAGAACGCCGAGGGTACGGGCGGCCGCGATCGCGTGAAGACCGCGCGCGAAGCCGAACGCGACCTGATGGACGCGATCGTCGACGCGGTCGACGAGCTGTGCCGCGAAGGCCCCGGCGACGTGCTGGTGTTCCTGCCCGGCGAGCGCGAGATCCGCGAGGCGGCCGAGGCGCTGCGCAAGCACCATCCGCCGCACACCGAGATTCTGCCGCTGTTCGCGCGGCTCTCGGCGGCCGACCAGGACAAGGTGTTCAAGGCGTCGAACGCGCGCCGGATCGTGCTTGCGACCAACGTGGCCGAAACCTCGCTGACGGTGCCGGGCATCCGCTACGTGGTCGACACCGGCCTCGCGCGCGTGAAGCGCTATTCGTACCGGAACAAGGTCGAGCAGTTGCAGGTCGAGTCGATCTCGCAGGCGGCCGCGAACCAGCGCGCGGGCCGCTGCGGCCGGGTGGCCGACGGCGTCTGCATCCGCTTGTACGAGGAAAGCGACTACCAGGCGCGTGCGCGCTTCACCGACCCGGAAATCCTGCGCTCGTCGCTCGCGTCGGTGATCCTGCGGATGAAGTCGCTGCACCTGAGCGCGATCGAATCGTTCCCGTTCCTCGAACCGCCGCCCGGCCGCGCGATCGCGGACGGTTACCAGTTGCTCAACGAGCTCGGCGCGGTCGACGACGACAACGCGCTGACGCCGCTCGGCCGCGAGCTCGCGCGGCTGCCGCTCGATCCGCGCGTCGGCCGGATGATTCTCGCCGCGCGCGACCAGCAGTCGTTGCGCGAGGTGCTGATCATCGCGAGCGCGCTGTCCGTGCAGGATCCGCGCGATCGTCCGATCGAAGCGCAGGAGCAGGCCGACCAGGCGCACCGCCGGTTCGCCGACGAGCGCTCCGAATTCCTGCAGTGGCTGAAGATCTGGGCGTGGTTCGAGGAGGCCGTCGCGCACAAGAAGTCGAATCGCCAGCTCGTCGACGCGTGCCGGCAGAACTTCCTGTCGCATCTGCGGCTGCGCGAGTGGCGCGACGTCCATTCGCAGTTGCTGACGGTCGTGCGCGAGCACGGCTGGCGGCTCAACGAAGTCGAGGCCACCTACGAGCAGATCCATCTGGCCCTGTTGACGGGGCTGCTCGGCAACCTCGGGATGAAGGCCGACGACGATCCGCATTACCTCGGCGCGCGCGGCATCAAGTTCTACCTGTGGCCGGGCTCCGCGCTCGCGAAGAAGGCCGGCCGCTGGGTGATGGCGGCCGAGCTCGTCGAGACGAGCCGGCTGTACGCGCGCTGCCTCGCGAAGATCGAGCCCGAATGGGTCGAGAAGATCGGCGCGCACCTGCTGAAGAAATCGCTGTCGGAACCGCACTGGGAAAAGCGGCCGGCGCAGGTCAGCGCGTTCGAGCGCGCGACGTTGTACGGGCTGCCGATCTACCATCGGCGGCGCGTCGCGTTCGGCAAGCAGGACCCGGCGCGCGCCCGCGAGCTGTTCATCCGCGGCGCGCTGGTCGAAGGCGAGTTCGACACGAAACTGCCGTTCTTCGCGCACAACCGCAAGCTGCTCGCCGACATCGAGCAGCTCGAGCACAAGTCGCGCCGGCAGGACGTGCTGGTCGACGACGAGCTGATCTACGCGTACTACGACCAGGCGATTCCGGAGGGCATCCACACGGGCGCCGCGTTCGAGCGCTGGTATCGCGACGAGGTGAAGAAGGGCGGCCAGGCGGAGGACAAGCAGCGGCTGCTGTACCTGTCGCGCGACGACCTGATGCGCCACGAGGCGGCGGGCGTGACGACCGACCTGTTCCCGAAGCGCGCAACGATGGCCGGCGTCGAGATGGCGTTCACGTACCACTTCGAACCCGGCACGCCGCGCGACGGCGTGACGCTCGCGGTGCCGCTCTTCGCGCTGAACCAGGTCGACGCGCGCCGCTGCGAGTGGCTCGTGCCGGGGATGCTGAAGGAAAAGGTGCAACTGCTGCTGAAGTCGCTGCCGCAGAAACTGCGCCGGCACTGCGTGCCGCTGCCCGAGTACGCGGCCGGCTTCGTCGAGCGGATGGGCCGCGAGCGCTTCGGTGCGGGCGGGCTCGTCGAGGCGCTGATCGCCGACGTGCGCGGCGAGACGCAGGTCGCGATGAAAACGGCCGACTTCAAGCTCGAGACGCTGCCCGCGCACCTGTTCATGAATTTCAAGGTGATCGACGAGCACGGCCGCCAGCTCGCGATGGGGCGCAATCTCGCGCAGCTTCGCCAGGAGTTGGGCGCGCAGGCGCAGCAGCAGTTCCAGAAGATCGCGGCGGCGTCGACGCTCGCGACCGGCGGCGACGCCGACGCCGCTCAGGCGCTCGGCCACGCGCCCGCGTCGGGTGTCGCGGCCGGGGTGCCTGCCCGCGGCGCGAAGGCCGGCAAGGGCGCGGCGCCGCAGACGGCCGCCGCGGCGGAAACCGGCGCGACGGCGCTGTACGAGAACCTGACGACGTGGAATTTCGGCAAGCTGCCCGAGCTGCTGGAAATTCGCCGGCGCGGCCAGACGCTGTACGGCTATCCGGCGCTCGTCGACCGTGGCACGCATTGCGACGTCGAGGTGTTCGATTCGCCGGAGGAGGCCGCGCGCATCCACCGGGCCGGCTTGCGGCGGCTCTTCGCGCTGCAGTTGAAGGAGCCGATCAAGTTCCTGGAAAAGAACCTGCCGGGCCTGCGCGAGATGGCGATGCAGTACATGTCGCTCGGCACGCAGGACGAGTTGCGCGACCAACTGATCGACACGGCGCTCGATCGCGCGTGCCTGCAGGACCCGCTGCCCGACGACGACGCGAGCTTCCACGCGCGCCGCGACGAGGGCCGCAGCCGCCTGAACCTGCTCGCGCAGGAAATCGCGCGGCTCGTCGGGCAGATCCTGGCCGAATACGCGGGCCTCGTGAAGAAGCTCGCGCAGGCGAAGCCGTTCGCGCAGGCCCATGCGGACCTGCAGCAGCAATTGGCCGCGCTGGTCGGCAAACGCTTCGTGATCGACACGCCTTACGCGCAGCTTGCGCATTTCCCGCGCTACCTGAAGGGCATCGCGCTGCGGATCGACAAGCTGAAGGCCGACCCGGCGCGCGACGCGAAGCAGTCGGCCGAGCTGCTGCCGCTCGCCCAGCAGTACCAGCGCGCGGTGTCGCAGCGCGGCGGCGTCGCCGATGCGCGGCTCGCGGAATTCCGCTGGCTGCTCGAGGAATTGCGGATTTCGCTGTTCGCGCAGGAACTGCGCACGCCGATGCCGGTCTCTGTCAAGCGTCTGCACAAGGTCTGGGAGTCGATGCAGCGCTAGCGCAACATCGGTTTGCCGGGCCGCCTCGGCGGCCGCCCGGGGCCCGCACCGCAGCCGCCTGCCGCGGCGGTTCGTCCGGCAGGCGGGCGTGCGTCGAAGTGGCGCAATACCGGCATGGGTCAACCGGAGGGGCCCGCCGAACGTTCTACAATGACAGCTGTTCCACGACGTGAGTCTTCATGCGCACTTTCCTTTCCTTCGGCCGCACGCTTGCGCTGGCCGCCGCCGTGCTGGCGCCTGCCGCACACGCGAATAACGTGATCGTCCTCAATTCGGCCGAAGCGACGCTTTCCCTGATCGACCAGCAGACCCGCGAAGTCGTTTCCACGATGCCGACCGGCAAGGAACCGCACCATCTGATGGCGACGCCCGACAACGCGTCGCTGATCGTCGCGAATTCGGTCTCGAACAGCCTGATGTTCCTCGATCCGAAGACGGGCAAGCTGCAGCGCACCGTCGAAGGGATCGACGATCCTTACCAGCTCGGCTTCTCGCCCGACCGCAAGTGGTTCGCGGCGGCCGGCCTGCGGCTCGACCGCGTCGACATCTACGGCTACGACGGCCGCGACCTGCACCTCGTGAAGCGCGTGCCGCTCGCGGTGATGCCGAGCCACCTCGCGTTCACGAAGGACAGCAAGACGCTGCTCGTGTCGCTGCAGGTGTCCGGCGAGATCGCGGCGATCGACCTGCCGACGCAGACGGTCAAATGGAAGATGAAGGTCGGCAAGGTGCCGGCCGGCCTGTGGCTCACGCCGGACGACAAATTCCTGCTGGTCGGGATGACCGGCGCGGATTACGTCGCGGTCGTCGACTGGCGCAACCAGAAGGTCGTCAAGCAGATCTACACGGGCAAGGGCGCGCACAACTTCCGCTCGCTCGCCGACGGCACGCACGTCGCGGTGACGAACCGCGTCGCGAACACGATCAGCATCATCGACGAGAACACGCTCACCAACGTCGGCGACATCACCGGCCTGCTGCCGGGCCCCGACGACATGGAGCTGTCCGCCGACAAGAAGACGCTGTGGGTGACGTTCCGTTTCGCGAAGAAGGTCGGGATCATCGATCTGGCCTCGCGCAAGCTGGTGCAGACGATTGCCGTCGGCCGCTCGCCGCACGGCATCTACTTCTACGACCGCGCGCCGTGGAAGGCGGCGAACGGCGCGTGACGGGCGGAGGCGAACGATGCTGCACCTGATCGATGCGTTCGTGTCGGACATCCAGACCTGGCTGTACGTCGATGTCGTGCAGCCGCTCCTCTTCAAGTTCAACCTGATGGACTATGACGAGGACACCTACGACGCGCTGTACTGGGTGATCATCGGCGCGCTGCAGATGGTGCTGATGTTCGCGCTGCTGCGCCCGCTCGAGGCGCTGCTGCCGGTCGAGCGCTGGACGAACCGACGCGCGGTGCGGGTCGACGTGATCTACACGGCGATCTCGAAGCTCGGCATCTACACGCTGTTCTTCTTCTTCGCGCTGCAGCCGGTGTTCGACAGCTTCCAGGCGTGGCTGCGCCTGCATGGCGTCGCGAACGTCAACCTCGACTATCTGTGGCCGGGCGTGACTTCGCAGCCGATCGTCGCGTTCGCGATCTATCTCGTCGTGCTCGACTTCGCCGGCTACTGGTATCACCGCTGGCAGCACAAGTTCGGCATCTGGTGGGAGCTGCACGCGGTCCATCACAGCCAGCGGCAGATGTCGCTGTGGTGCGACGACCGCAACCACCTGCTCGACGACGTGCTCCAGTCGTGCTTTTTCGCGGCGATCGCGCTCGTGATCGGCGTGACGCCGTCGCAGTTCGTCGTGCTGACCGCGGTCACCAACTTCCTGCAGAGCATCCAGCATACGAATGCGCGGCTGTCGTACGGCCGCATCGGCGAGCGCCTGCTCGTCAGCCCGATCTTCCACCGCCGGCACCATGCGGTCGGTTACGGCCACGAAGGCACCAAGTACGGCTGCAACTTCGGCGTGCTGTTTCCGTGGTGGGACATGATGTTCGGCACCGCGTCGTGGAACCGCACGGTCGAGCCGACCGGCATCCGCGAGCAGATCGAGGGCGTGTCCTATGGCGACGGCTTCTGGTCGCAGCACGGCCTCGCGTTCGTGCGGATCTTCCGGCGCCTGTTCCCCGCGAAGCGCGGCGCGGCGTCGGCCTGATCCCGATCCGTCCGCTTTCCCGTCGAACGACGCTTGCACGCGGCCCGCATGCGCTTTGGCGCATGCGGGCCGCGTGGTTTATCCTTTCCCCGTTTTTCTTCGTCAATCCAGACTCCATAGGCTCGCATGAACGATTTGCTGCGTTCCTTCGTCCGGGCGCTCGTCAGCGCGCTGCACCCGCGCATGCTGTGGCTCACCCTGATGCCGTTCGTCGTGTCGGCGCTGCTGTGGGGCGCCGTGCTGTGGTTCTCGTGGCAGACATTGCTGGACCTCGCGCGCGGCGCGCTCGACGGCTTCGTGCTGACGGCCGCGCTGTATCGCGCGTTCGATGCGATCGGCATGTCGCAGCTGCATGCGGTCGTCGCGCCGTTCGTGGTCGTGTCGCTCGCCATTCCGCTGATCGTGCTGACCGTGCTGCTGCTGATCGCGACGATCTCGATGCCGGTCGTGATCAAGCACCTGTCGAACCGGCAGTTCGCGGCGCTCGAGCCGAAGCGGGGCGGCACCTTCCTCGGCAGCGTGTTCAATTCGCTCGGCGCGGCGCTCGTCGGCGTCGTGCTGCTCGTCGTCACGATCCCGCTGTGGCTGATTCCGCCGTTCTTCGCGCTGCTGCCGCCAGTGATCTGGGGCTGGCTCACGTATCGCGTGATGACCTACGATGCGCTCGCGCTGCACGCGAGCCGCGACGAGCGTCGCGCGCTCGTGCGCCGGCACCGCTGGCCGCTGATCGGCATCGGCGTCGCGACCGGGCTGCTCGGCACCGTGCCGACCTTCGTGTGGGTGTCGTCGGTCTGGATGATGGTGCTGTTCCCGTTCGTCGCGGCCGCCATGATCTGGGTTTACGCTTTCATCCTCGTCTTCTCGGCGCTGTGGTTCGGGCACTACTGCCTGCACGCGCTGGAAGACTTGCGCGCGAGTGCGCGCGCCACCGCAATCGACATGGGGCAGGCATGAGCATCGGCATCATCATCATCGGCGACGAAATCCTGTCGGGCCGCCGGCAGGACAAGCATCTGGCGAAGGTCATCGAGCTGCTCGGCGCGCGCGGCCTCGCGCTCGACTGGGCCGAATACGTCGGCGACGATCCGGCGCGCATCACGGCGACGCTCGCGCGCGCGATCGCGTCGGGCGACATCGTGTTCTCGACGGGCGGGATCGGCGCGACGCCGGACGACCACACGCGCCAGTGCGCGGCGGCCGCGCTCGGCGTGCCGCTCGAACTGCATCCGGAAGCGAAGGCGCTGATTACGGAGCGGATCCGCGAGATGCACGCCGATCCGGCCGCACCGGTCGATTTCGAGTCGCCGGAGAACCAGCACCGTTTCAACATGGGCGTGTTCCCGGCCGGCGCGACGATCATCCCGAACGGCTACAACCGGATTCCCGGCTTCTCGGTCGGCCATCTCCATTTCGTGCCGGGCTTCCCGGTGATGGCGTGGCCGATGATCGAATGGGTGCTCGATACGCAGTATGCGCATCTGCATCACGCGACGCCGCATGCCGAGCGCTCGTTGTACGTGTTCGAGCTGCCGGAATCGACGCTCACGCCGCTGATGGAGAAGATCGAGCGCGATTTTCCGGGCGTGCGCGTGTTCAGCCTGCCGAGCGTCGGCGACGCGGAGCGCGGCGGCATCTACGCGCGCCGTCACATCGATCTCGGCGTGAAGGGCGAGCCGGAAGCGGTCGCGGCCGCGTTCGTGAAGCTGCGCGAAGGCGTGCACCTGCTCGGCGGCGACGTCGTCGAGCCTGAGCCGCATGCCTGAGCGGCCTGCCACGCTGCCGTACTAAAAGCAACGGGCCGCGCAACGCGGCCCGTCATCGGCATGTCATCCCCTGGCTCGACGATGAGGCTGTCGCAACCGGCGGCCTTGGCGCGCCGTCAGGCGCCGATCCACGGCAGTTTGCGGAAGCACCAGCCGTCGACGGTCTTGCGGTGGCCTTCGGCGTCCTTCGCGCCCTCGAAGCCTTCGAGCAGGTCGAACGCCTTCGTGTAGCCGGCCTGCGCGGCCGCGACCGCGGCGAGCTTCGAGCGCGCGGCGCTGCGGCACAGGAACAGGATCGGCGTATCGGCCGGCAGGGCCGCCTTCAGTTCGTTGACGAATTCGGCGTTCGGCACGCCGCCCGGGTAGCGCGTCCATTCGATGTGCAGGTACTGGCCGTCGCCGACGAGCGGGCGGCCGATCCAGTCGAGCTCGGCGCGCGTGCGCACGTCGACGAGGCGCGCAGACGGGTCGAGCTGCAGCAGTTCGAATGCCTCGACCGGCAGCAGCGCGCCGGCGTAGTTGAGCGCGCTTTGTGCGCGGCGTTCGTCGGCCTTCGCGTAAAGCTGGTCCAGCGTACTCATGGCAGGGAGTCTCCGTATCGGTCAAACGAGCATTCTAGCGCGGTGGGGCGGTACGGACGTCCGCGCGGCCTGCGGCGCATGCACGGGCCACGGGTTCACCAAAAAGGTGCAGAATTGCGCACATGCACCAGAATAACTCGGTCGCGCCGCCGCACCCCGGAGATTGCACCGTATGGGTGCAATCCGGTCGGCGTCGGTGCGGCCCCGGGCCCTGCAATTGCGCAGGTGAGCCCCGCTGCGGCGCGGGCCGGCGCGATCCGCGTCGGTTTTGCGATGGTTGGCACGGAAGGTGCTATATAGAATTCGGTCGAATCGGGGCGCGCTGCGCCAAAGCAAGACCCCGGTCAGCTCGATAAACGAGGCGGTTCCCAGTCCGCCGGAATTGTTCAATCAGGAGAAGAGGTTATGAGTAAAACCGTCGCCGACGTCATGCAGCTCGTGAAGGACGAGGACGTCAAGTTCGTCGATTTCCGCTTCACGGATACGCGCGGCAAGGAACAGCACGTGTCGGTGCCGGTTTCGGCGTTTGACGAAGACAAGTTCGAAAGCGGTCATGCATTCGACGGTTCGTCGATCGCGGGCTGGAAGGGTATCGAGGCGTCGGACATGCTGCTCATGCCGGATCCGAGCGCTGCGTTCATCGACCCGTTCTATGAAGAATCGACGCTGGTGCTGACCTGCGACGTGGTCGAGCCGGCCGACGGCAAGGGCTACGAGCGCGACCCGCGTTCGCTCGCGAAGCGCGCGGAAGCCTACCTGAAGAGCACGGGCATCGGCGACACGGCCTACTTCGGTCCGGAGCCGGAATTCTTCATTTTCGACTCGGTCCAGTGGAACACGGACATGTCGGGCTGCTTCGTGAAGATCAACTCGGAAGAAGCGCCGTGGTCGGCAGGCAAGGAATTCGAAGGCGGCAACACGGGCCACCGTCCGGGCACGAAGGGCGGCTACTTCCCGGTCGCGCCGGTCGACACGTTCCAGGACATGCGCTCGGAAATGTGCCTGCTGCTCGAACAGCTCGGCATCCCGGTCGAAGTGCACCACCACGAAGTGGCGGGCCAGGGCCAGAACGAAATCGGCACGAAGTTCTCGACGCTCGTGCAACGCGCGGACTGGACGCAATGGTCGAAGTACATCATCCATAACGTCGCACACTCGTACGGCAAGACGGCGACGTTCATGCCGAAGCCGGTCGTCGGCGACAACGGTTCGGGCATGCACGTTCACCAGTCGATCTGGAAGGACGGCCAGAACCTGTTCGCGGGCAACGGCTATGCCGGCCTGTCGGAACTGGCGCTGTTCTACATCGGCGGCATCATCAAGCACGCTCGCGCGCTGAATGCGATCACGAACCCGACGACGAACTCGTACAAGCGTCTGGTCCCGCACTTCGAAGCGCCGGTCAAGCTCGCGTACTCGGCACGCAACCGGTCGGCATCGATCCGCATTCCGCACGTGTCGAACCCGAAGGGCCGCCGTATCGAAACGCGCTTCCCGGACCCGATGGCGAACCCGTACCTGTTGTTCTCGGCGCTGATGATGGCCGGCCTCGACGGGATCCAGAACAAGATCCATCCGGGCGAAGCAGCGGACAAGAACCTGTACGACCTGCCGCCGGAAGAGGATGCAAAGATCCCGACCGTGTGCGCGGGTCTCGACCAGGCACTCGAGGCGCTCGACAAGGATCGCGAGTTCCTGACGCGCGGCGGCGTGTTCACGGACGGCATGATCGACGCGTACCTCGGGCTGAAGGAGCAGGAGCTGGCGAAGTTCCGCATGACGACGCACCCGATCGAGTTCGAGATGTACTACTCGCTCTAATCGGCGATGGCGCTTCGATTCGGCGCCGTCATGCCGGTTCGTTCCCGTCGCGCGGTGTGCGGCGGGAGCGGCGGAGTCTGAAAGGGGACGGCGTCCGGCCGTCCCTTTTTTGTTCCGACGATTTTCATTTTCTGCCCGGTGAGGCGCGACAAGCACGCAGATGGTTCTGAAGAATCTGATCAAGGCGAAAACGGGCCAGCCCGAACGACTGACGGACGACGAGCGGCTCTCGCGCTCGGGTCTGCTGGCGGGGCTCGAAGCGCTGCCGACGGTCGTGATCGTGCTCGACCGCAAGACGCTGCGGATCGCGTTCGCGAACCCGTCCGCGGAGGCGATGCTCGACATCTCGCGGCGGCAGCTCGCGCAGCGGCCATGGGGCGAAATTTTCCCGAACGCGAACGAGCTTGCATCGACGATCACCGCGATCGGCCAGGAACGCTTTCACGCGACGCACCTCGATACCGTGCTCGACCGGCCCGGCCGTGAGCCGCTGCATGTGCACGCGATCGTCGGCTTCCTCGAGACCGCACCCGATTTCGTGCTCGTCGAGCTGTTCGAGAACGAACGGCAGTCGCGCACCGATCGGGAAGAGCGCATCCACGACCTGACGGCGGTCAACAAGCAACTGATCCGCAACCTCGCGCACGAGATCAAGAACCCGCTCGGCGGCATTCGCGGCGCAGCCCAGCTGCTCGAATTCGAACTGGGCGAGCGCGAGCGCGGCGAGTTGCGCGAATACACGCAGGTGATCATCAAGGAGTCCGACCGCCTGCAGACGCTCGTCGACCGGTTGCTGGAGCCGCACCGGCATCCGCATATCGTCGGCGACGTGAACATTCATGAAGTGTGCGAACGCGTACGCGCGGTGATGCTCGCGGAATTCCCGCGCGGGCTCACGATCGAGCGCGATTACGACGTGAGTGTGCCGGACCTGCGCGGCGACAAGGAGCAGTTGATCCAGGCGCTGCTGAACATCGTGCGCAACGCCGCGCAGGCGCTGCGCGAACGGATCGCGCAGGGCGACGCGAAGATCGAGCTGCGCACGCGCATCGCGCGCAAGGTGACGATCGCCAAGCGCCTGTACCGGCTGGCACTGGACTTGCACGTGATCGACAACGGGCCCGGCATTCCGGAAGAGATCCGCGACCGGATCTTCTACCCGCTCGTGTCCGGACGCGACGACGGCAGCGGCCTCGGCCTCACGCTCGCACAGACGTTCGTGCAGCAGCACGACGGGATGATCGAGGTCGAAAGCCGGCCCGGACGTACCGAATTTCAGATTCTGCTGCCGCTCGACCATTGAGCGGCGACAGTGCGATTCACCGGATTTCCCCATACCTGACCGACCTATGAAGCCGATCTGGATAGTAGACGACGACCAATCGATCCGCTGGGTGCTTGAAAAGGCACTCGCCCGGGACAGCTTCGCGACGAAGAGCTTCGCGAACGTGCGCGACGCGCTGGCCGCGCTCGACCACGAGACGCCGCAGGTACTGGTGTCCGACATCCGGATGCCGGGCGGCTCGGGCCTCGAGTTGCTGCAGGCGATGCACGAGCGGCTGCCGGGCCTGCCCGTCATCATCATGACGGCGTTCTCCGATCTCGACAGCGCCGTCGCGGCGTTCCAGGGCGGCGCGTTCGAATACCTCGCGAAGCCGTTCGACGTCGACAAGGCGGTCGAGCTGATCCGCCGCGCGGTGGAAGAAAGCCTGCGCGGCGGCGCGCCGCAGGACGAGCGCGTGGCCGACGCGCCCGAGATGCTCGGCCAGGCGCCCGCGATGCAGGACATGTTCCGTGCGATCGGCCGGCTGTCGCATTCGGCCGCGACCGTGCTGATCACCGGCGAGTCGGGCACCGGCAAGGAGCTCGTCGCACGGGCGCTGCACCGTCACAGCCCGCGCGCGAACGGGCCGTTCATCGCGCTGAACACGGCGGCGATTCCGAAGGATCTGCTCGAATCCGAGCTGTTCGGCCATGAGCGCGGCGCGTTCACCGGCGCGCAGACGACGCGGCAGGGCCGCTTCGAGCAGGCCGAGAACGGCACGCTGTTCCTCGACGAAATCGGCGACATGCCGTTCGACCTGCAGACGCGCCTGTTGCGCGTGCTGTCGGACGGGCAGTTCTATCGGGTCGGCGGGCACAACCCGCTGCGCGCGAACGTGCGCGTGATCGCCGCGACGCACCAGAATCTCGAGTCGCGCGTGCGGCAGGGGCTGTTCCGCGAGGACCTTTACCACCGGCTCAACGTGATCCGGCTGCGCCTGCCGCCGCTGCGCGAACGCAGCGAGGACATCGCGCTGCTCACGCGCCACTTCCTGCAGAAGAGCGCACGCGATCTCGGCGTCGAGCCGAAGCGCGTGTCCGACGATGCGCTCGCGTATCTCACGTCGCTGCCGTTTCCCGGCAACGTGCGCCAGCTCGAGAATCTGGCGAACTGGCTGACCGTGATGGCGCCCGCGCAGACGGTCGAGATCAAGGACCTGCCGCCCGACCTCGTGCCGGCCGGGGCGCCGGTCGGCGCGTCGGGCGACGGCGCGGACGTACACGGCAGCGGTGGCCACGCGGCAGCGCCTGCCGCGATCGGTGCAGCGCCGCCCGCCGCCGCGCCCGTCGCGAGTGCGGCGAACGGCAGCGCGCCGGCCGGCTACCCAATGTGGGAGCACGGGCTGCGCACCGAAGTCGCGCGGTTGTTGCGCGAGAACTCTGCCGACGTGATGGACGAGCTCGCGCGTCGCTTCGAGGCGGCCGTGATCCGCGAGGCGCTCGACTTCACGCGCGGCCGCAAGGTCGAGGCCGCGGAGCGGCTCGGCATCGGCCGCAACACGATCACGCGCAAGATCCAGGAGCTCCATCTGGAGCCCTGACCGAGCACGATTCGCGGCATGCGCGGGCCCGCGCATGCCGCGATCGGACATAATCGCGGTTTGCTCGCAGCTTGCCATTCCGCCGATCCACCATGTCCGATTCCTTCCGCTGGCCCGCCGGGGCCGACCCGTTCCGTTTCCTCGAAGCGCTCGACAGCAAGCGCGCTCGCACGTGGGTCGACGAGCAGAATGCGCGCACGCACGCCGCGCTGCGCGACGACGATGCGTATCGGGCGCTGACCGCGCGTCTCGCGAAAGCGTATCTGCCGCGCGAACGCCCGGTGATTCCGACCCGCTGGCGCGACTGGGCGTACGACCTGTGGCAGGACGATCTCCATCCGAAGGGACTGTGGCGCCGCACGCGCTGGGCCGACTGGCGGGCCGGCCAGCCGGCCTGGGAAACGCTGCTCGACGTCGACGCGCTCGGCGCCGAAGAGGGCGAGTCGTGGGTGTTCGAGCAGGAGGCGATCCTGTATCCGGACGGCGATCGCGTGCTGCTGTCGCTGTCGCCGGGCGGCGCCGACGCGGTCGTCGTGCGCGAATTCGACCTCGTCGAGCGCCGTTTCGTCGACGGCGGCTTCACGATCGACGCGCCGGGCCATCACACGGTCGGCTGGATCGATCGCGACACCGTCTACGTGAGCTGGGATCGCGGCGAAGCACATGCGACCGCGGCCGGTTATCCGTATGAAGTGCGGCGCTGGGTGCGCGGCACGCCGCTCGCCGACGCGCCCGTCGTGTTCCGCGGCGAGCCGGACGACATCAGTGCGGGCGCATGGTACGACCCGATCGACCGCCGTCACGTCGCGTGGCGCAGCGTCGATTTCTTCGACGCGCACGCATACCGGCTGACCGACGCCGGCGAATGGGTGCGCTACGACGTGCCGACGCACGTCGAGGTCGGGTTCTGGGAAGGCTGGCTCGTGCTGGAGCCGCGCCTCGACTGGGATTGCGACGGCGTGCGCCACGCGGGCGGCTCGCTGCTCGCGATCCGCGAGCAGGCGTTCCTCGCCGGCGCGCGCGAATTCACGACGCTGTTCTCGCCGCGGCCGACGACGTCCGCCTGTACGTGGACGCACACGCGCACGACGCTGATCGCGAGCTGGCTCGACGACGTGCACAACTGCACGATGCTGTGGCAGCCGCGGCAGGCCGACGACGGTGCGTGGACGTGGGATGCGCGGCCGTTCGACTGGCCGGGCGATGCGCAGATCGATATCGAGCCCGTCGAATCGACGCTGAACGACGAGGTGTACGTCGATGTCGACACGTATCTCGATCCGCCCGAATGCTGGCTGGCCGATCTTGCCGATCGCGCTGACGATGCGCCGTCGCGCCGCGTGCTGCTCGACCGGCCGCCGGTGCAGTTCGACGCGGCCGGGCTCGTCGTACGCCGCGCGAGCGCGCGTTCGCGCGACGGCACGGTGGTGCCGTACACGCTGATCGGGCCGCGCGATGCGCTTGACGTGCCGGAAGGCGGGGCGCGCGTCGCGCGGCCGTGCCTGCTGTCCGGCTATGGTGGCTTTGCGATCCCGAATCTGCCGGGCTACAGCGATGCGTTCGGCATCGGCTGGCTCGAACGCGGCGGCGTGATGGCGTTCGCGCACATTCGCGGCGGCGGCGAATTCGGGCCGCGCTGGCACGTCGACGCGCAGCGCGAACACCGGCAGCGTTCGTTCGACGATTTCATCGCGGTCGCCGAGGATCTGGCCGCGACCGGCGTGACGACCGCCGCGCAACTCGGGATCGAGGGTGGCAGCAACGGCGGGCTGCTGGTCGCCGCGTGCATGATGCAGCGGCCCGAGCTGTTCGGCGCGGTGCTGTGCCGCGTACCGCTGCTCGACATGCAGCGCTATCCGAAGCTGCACGCGGGCGCCGCCTGGCTCGACGAATACGGCGACCCCGACGATCCGCGCGAAGGCGCGGCGCTGGCCGCGTATTCGCCGTATCACCGCGTGCGCGAAGGCGTCGTGTATCCGCCGTTGTTGCTGACGACGTCGACCCGCGACGATCGCGTGCATCCCGCGCATGCGCGCAAGATGGCCGCGCGTATGCAGGCGCTCGGTCACGAGCGGGTGTGGTACTGGGAGAACACCGACGGCGGCCACGGCAGCGCCGACGATCTCGAGCGCGCGGAAGCCGACGCAGCCGAATTCGGCTTCCTGTGGGCCCATCTCGGGCCGGCGCCCGCGCGGCGCTGATCGCGCGAGGGCGCTTGCGCGATCAGCCGACGATCGCGACGACGGGCGTGTGATCGGACGGCTGTTCCCACGTGCGCGGCGTGCGATCGACTTCGCACGATGCGCAGGTTGCCGCGAGCGCCGGCGACAGCAGGATGTGGTCGATGCGCAGCCCCGCGTTGCGGCGGAACGCCATCATCCGGTAGTCCCACCACGTGAAGGTTTTCTCGGGTTGCTCGAAGCGGCGGAACGCATCGACGAAGCCGAGTTCGATCAGCTGCGCGAAGTGTGCGCGCTCCTGCGGCGACACGAGGTTCTGGCCTTCCCATTTCGCGGGATCGTGCACGTCGCGGTCTTCCGGTGCGATGTTGTAGTCGCCGAGCAGCGCGAGCTTCGGGTAGCGCTGCAGCTCGGTGCGCAGCCACGCCTGCAGCGCGTCGAGCCACTGCATCTTGTAGACGAACTTGTCGGAGTCGAGCGCCTGGCCGTTCGGGAAGTAGGCGGACACGATGCGCACGCCGTCGACCGTCGCGGCGATCACGCGCTGCTGCGGATCGTCGAAGCCCGGGATGTTGCGCACGACGTCCGATTCGTCGACGGCGAGCGTGTCGCGCACGAGGATCGCGACGCCGTTGTAGGTCTTCTGGCCCGTGAACCAGCTACGGTAGCCGGCTGCCTCGAGATCGGCGCGCGGGAATTTCTCGTCCGGCAGCTTCAGTTCCTGCAGGCACAGCACGTCGGCTCCGCTTTGCGCGAGCCAGTCGAGCACATGCTGTTTGCGGACATTGAGCGAATTGACGTTCCAGGTGGCGATTTTCATGAACGGGAGGGTGTGTGCGGCGTGAATGCGAAGGCCGCCATCTTACCGCGAGCATGGGGTGCGAACGCGCGCGTCATGCAACGTCGCGTACGTGTCCCGCATCGGCGCCCGGGCAATGGATGCAGAAATTGTGACAAAAGTATTGACGTGAGTACTTCCTCACCCTATAATTTATTTCTCTGACGCGGGGTGGAGCAGTCTGGCAGCTCGTCGGGCTCATAACCCGAAGGTCACAGGTTCAAATCCTGTCCCCGCAACCAAGCACACCAGACGATGTGCAGCGCAATTGACCGATGCGCACTTCGTCGACAAGAACCCGGCTCCGTGCCGGGTTTTTTGTTTTCCGCGCCCGCTCGTTATTTCGGCGCGCCCGGGCTCCCGGGCAGGAAGCCGTTCTCGATCAGATAGGTCGTCGTGTTGACCAGCGTGGCTCTTGCGTTCGGCGTGCCCGACAGCACCGCGCACTTGTCCTGGCCCGTATTCAGCCGCATCGACCGCTCGGTCGTCGGATAGTCCACATCCTTCAGATAGAAATGCGGCAGCGACGTCATGTAGCGCGCATACGGCACGCATGGCCGCTGCAGCGGGTCCTTCGGCGCGGCGTTGAACGGAAAGTACTCGTCGAACAGGTAAGCCGAATTCGACAGGCCGCCCCAGTCGGCGGGCACCGCGATGCTGCCGGTCGGCGTCGTGGCGCCGGTTGCGACGTCCGTGATGAAACCGTCGACGGTCGAGCGCCCGTCGCTGCGATTGGCCTGCGTCACGGTGATCTGCAGCCGATAGGCGTGGCCCGTTTTCCACGGATACGCGATCGAGCACGACGTTCCGGAGCCGCCGTCGGCGCCGCCTCGGCAATTCGCCGACAGCGGCGCCGTGCCGGTGCCGAACGCGCTGAAGATCACCACGTTGGTGCTGAGGGTGCGTGGCTGGATGCCGGTGTAGATCGCGTGCCCGCCATGTTGCGACGATAACTGGTTGGCCCAGTAGTAACTCGCGTTGACCTGGGTCGGCACGACTTCGGGCGTGAGGTTCCACGTCATGCGATCGAAGCCGTCACTGGGCGTGGTGGCCGCCGATGCGGTGATGTTGGGGTCGGCGTGCGCGTTGAGCGTGGCCGACACGGCGAGCAGTGCGCCGAACACGGTGCTGAGTCTGTTCATGTTCCTGTTTCCCGTTGGTGGAAAAGAGACCGCGACGAGCAGCGTCGATTGCGGCGCCGCTGCTCGCGTACCAATTTGCGGTCACTTTATTACCAATGAATAACCCGTTGTGTCGGCGCGCCCGCGTGAACCGCGTCGCGTGGTTTGCGGGGCGCCCCTGCCGGGCCCGGGGGATGGGCGAGAGCACGGAGTCGGGCGGGCTGCGACGTGCGCCCCGGGAGAGTGAATCCCGGCGCGCGGAACAATGCGGCGATGCCACCCGGCGGCGATGTCGATACGCGACGGCGCGCGTCGTTCAGCGCGCCGCCCACTCGACGGCCGCCTTCGCATGCAGCGCGGTCGTATCGAATACCGGCAGCGGCGAATCGTCCGCGCCGATCAGCAGCGTGATTTCCGTGCAGCCGAGGATCACGGCCTGTGCGCCGCGCGTGGCCAGTCCGTCGATGATCGACACATACGTCGCGCGCGATGGCGCCGCGACGACGCCGTGGCACAGCTCGTCGTAGATGATCCGGTGCACGTCGTCGCGCCCGCGTTCGTCCGGCACCAGCACGTCGAGCCCGAACTTCCCGCGCAGCCGCTCCGCGTAGAACGGCAACTCCATCGTGTAGCGCGTGCCGAGCAGGGCGACGCGCTCGACGCCCGCGTCGCGCAGCGCGGCACCGGTCGGATCGGCGATGTGCAGGAACGGCAGCTTCACCGCGGCTTCGATCGCGTCGTGCACGCGATGCATCGTATTGGTCGTGAGGACGACGAGATCGGCACCGGCCGCTTCGAGCTGCCGCGCGGCATCGGCCATTCGTTCGCCGAGCGCGGCCCAGTCGTGCGTGCGCTGCAGCGCTTCGATTTCGGCGAAGTCGACCGTGACCAGCACGCTTTTCGCGTTGTGATGCCCGCCGTGCAATGCCTTCGAGTGCCGGTTGATCATCCGGTAGTACTCGGCCGACGATTCCCAGCTCATGCCGCCGATCAGTCCGATCGTCTTCATCCGTCACCTTTGCGTTTCGTGTGTCGCGGCAGACGAGTATAGGCGCCGCTGCCGGAGCCCGGCCGGTACGATCCGCGCAAATCGGGCCGGTACGGCGCTGCCGGCCGTGGACGTACGCAGCAGTTGAAACCGGCACTGTGTTTTTGTACAGTATCGGCACCGTGAACCCGACCATCATTTCGCCAGCCGATCCGCACGCGCCGCCGGGCGACACGCTGCCGCGCGCGCGCAAGATCATTCACTGCGATTGCGACTGCTTCTACGCGTCGGTCGAGATGCGCGACGACCCGTCGCTGCGCAACCGGCCGCTCGCGGTCGGCGGCCGGCCCGACCAGCGCGGCGTGATCGCGACCTGCAACTACGAGGCGCGGCGCTACGGCGTGCATTCGGCGATGTCGTCGGCACTGGCGATGCGCAAGTGCCCGGACCTGCTGATCCTGCCGTCCGCGATGGACAAGTACCGTGCGGCATCGCGGCAGATCATGGCGATCTATCGCGACTACACGCCGGACGTCGAGCCGCTGTCGCTCGACGAGGCGTACCTCGACGTCAGCGGGTCGGAACGTTGCCAGGGCAGTGCGACGCTGATTGCGCGCGAGATCCGCGAGCGCGTGCGCGACACGGTCGGCGTGACCGTATCGGCGGGCGTCGCGCCGAACAAGTTCATTGCGAAGATCGCATCCGACTGGAACAAGCCCGACGGGCTGTTCGTCGTGCGGCCGCACGAGATCGACGCGTTCGTCGCGGCGCTGCCGGTGCGCAAGCTGCACGGCGTCGGCAAGGTGACGGCCACGCGGCTCGACCGGCTCGGCATCCAGACTTGCGCGCAGTTGCGCGACTGGCCGTTGATCGACCTGCACCGCGAGTTCGGCGCGTTCGGGCGGCGGCTGTACGAACTGTCGCGCGGGATCGACGAGCGCCCCGTGCAGGCCGATCAGGAGCGCAAGTCGGTCAGCGTCGAGACGACCTACGTGACCGACCTGACGACGCTCGAGCAATGCGCGGACGAAATCCGCCGCCTCGTCGTGCAACTCGACGCACGGATCGAGCGCGCGGGCGCCGCGCGCTCGATCCGCAAGCTGTACGTGAAGATTCGCTTCGCCGATTTCCAGCGCACGACGGTCGAGTGCGTGGCCGACGCGACGAATGCCGAGACGGCCGTCACGCTGCTCGCGAAGGGGTTGTTGCGGCGCGCGCAGCCGGTGCGGCTGCTCGGCGTCGGCGTGCGTATCGACGAGGACACGGCCGAGCGCCACGGGCAATTCCTGCTGTTCGACGACACCTCGCCCACGCAATGAAAAAAGGCACCGCCGAAGCGGTGCCTGTCGATGCTGCCGGCGCGGCCGGGCGGCGCGCTCAGTGCGCGGGCGCGGCCATCCCGTTGTGGCGCAGCAGCGCGTCGATCTGCGGCTCGCGGCCGCGGAACGCCTTGAACGACTCCATCGCAGGACGGCTGCCGCCGACCTCGAGGATTTCGCGGCGATAGCGCGTGCCGGTTGCCGCGTCGAGCACGCTGCCGCTGGCGGCGGCCGCTTCCTCGAACGCCGCGTACGCATCGGCCGACAGCACTTCGGCCCACTTGTAGCTGTAGTAGCCGGCCGCGTAGCCGCCCGCGAAGATGTGGCTGAACGTGTTGGGCCAGCGCGAGAACGCGGCCTGCGGGATCACGTGGTAGCGCTCGTTGATCTCGCGCGCGAACGCGGTCACGCCGGTCGCGCCGGCCGGATCGAAGTCGACGTGCAGCAGCATGTCGAACATCGAGAACACGATCTGGCGCAGCGTGCCGAGCCCGCTCTGGAAGTTCTTCGCGGCGATCATCTTGTCGAACAGCTCGCGCGGCAGCGCGGCGCCCGTATCGACGTGCGACGACATCGACGATAGCACGTCCCATTCCCAGCAGAAATTCTCCATGAACTGCGACGGCAATTCGACCGCATCCCACTCGACGCCGTTGATGCCCGACACGCCGAGTTCGTCGACGCGCGTGAGCATGTGGTGCAGCCCGTGGCCGAATTCATGGAACAGCGTGATGACTTCGTCGTGCGTGAAGCACGCGGGCTTGCCGCCGACCGGCGCCGAGAAGTTGCAGGTCAGGTACGCGACGGGCGTCTGCACGTCGCTGCCGCGCTTCGCGCGCGAACGGGCGTCGTCCATCCACGCGCCGCCGCGCTTGCCTTCGCGCGCGTACAGGTCGAGATAGAACTGCGCGACGAGCGAGCCGTCGCGATTCTCGACGCGGAAGAAGCGCACGTCCTTGTGCCATACCGGCGCGTCGTCCGGCTTGATCCGTACGCCGAACAGCGTTTCGGTGACGGTGAACAGGCCCTTCAGCGCGGCCGGTTCCGGGAAGTACTGCTTGACCTCGTTTTCCGAGAATGCATAGCGCTGCTGGCGGAGCTTTTCGGCCGCGTACGCGACGTCCCAAGGCGCGAGTTCGGCGAGGCCGAGTTCCTTCGCGGCGAACGTGCGCAGCTCGTCCCAGTCTTTCTCCGCGTGCGGGCGTGCGCGCGTCGCGAGATCCTCGAGGAACGCGATCACCTGCTGCGGCGATTCGGCCATCTTCGGCGCGAGCGAGACTTCGGCGAAGTTGCGATAGCCGAGCAGCTGCGCCTCTTCGCGGCGCAGCTTCAGCGCGTCGGCGACGATCGCCGTGTTGTCCCATTCGGCCTTGCCGTCGCCGTACTGCGGCCCGAGTTCCGACGCGCGGGTCGCATAGGCGCGGTAGAGCGTCTCGCGCAGCGCGCGATCGTCGGCGTACTGCAGCACCGGGAAATACGACGGGAAATGCAGCGTGAATTTCCAGCCTTCCTTGCCGTCCTTCTGCGCGGCTTCGCGGGCGGCCTCGATTGCGTCGCCGGGCAGGCCGGCCAGCTCGGCTTCGTCCTTCGCGAAGTATGCGTACGCGTTGGTCGCGTCGAGCACGTGATCGGAGAATGCCTTCGACAGCGCGGCCTGCTGTTCCTGCAGTTCCGCGAAGCGGGGCTTCTGGTCCTCGGGCAGCTCGGCGCCCGACAGTCGGAAGTCGCGCAGCGCATTGTCGAGGATCTTCTTGCGCTCGGCGGACAGCGTCGCGTACTCGGCGCTCGCGGCGATCGCCTTGTACTTTTCGTACAGCGCGAGATTCTGGCCGACGCTCGACCAGAACTCGGTCACGCGCGGCAGGTTTTCACCGTAGGCAGCCCGCAGTTCGGGCGTGTCGGCGACCGCGTTCAGGTGGCCGACGATGCCCCATGCGCGGCCGAGCGGCTCCGTGGCCTGCTCGACCGTCTCGACGACGGCGGCCCAGGTCGACGGCGTCTCGCTCGCGCTCGCCGCTTCGACCGCGCGGCTGGCGGCGTCGAGCAGCGTGTCGAGCGCGGGCGTCACGTGCTCCGGGCGGATCTCGCCGAAACGGGGCAGGCCGGAGAAGTCGAGGAGCGGATTGGTATTGGCGCTGGCGGACATAAGACTCCCTGTCTGTTGCCGGATGAACCGGGATGAAAAGGGTAACGGCGGCTGGGCGCGAGCGCGCCCGATACCGACATTATTGGGGCGCATCGTGCGCTTTCCAATCGTTAGTTTCTAACGACGCGATTGACGCAGGGTCGGATGCGCGGCGTCGGGCATGCCGGCTGGCGAGGCGCCGGCGCACGGAATCGCGCGCCGGCTGGGCGAGTGGAGCGTCAGGCTGCGGCGGCAGCGGCGCGTTCGGCGGATTCGAGCGTGTTGATCAACAGCATCGTGATGGTCATCGGGCCGACGCCGCCCGGCACCGGCGTGATGTAGCCGGCGACTTCCTTCACGCCCGCGAAATCGACGTCGCCGCACAGCTTGCCCGCGTCGTCGCGGTTCATGCCGACGTCGATCACCGTCGCGCCCGGCTTCACCATGTCGGCGGTCAGGATGTTGCGCTTGCCGACCGCGGCGACCACGATGTCGGCCTGGCGCGTATGCGCGGCGAGGTCGCGCGTCTTGCTGTGGCAGATCGTCACGGTCGCGCCGGCGTCGAGCAGCATCATCGCCATCGGCTTGCCGACGATGTTCGAGCGGCCGATCACGACCGCATTCGCGCCTTGCAGCGCAATGCCGTGCGCTTCGAACATCTTCATCACGCCGTACGGCGTGCACGGGCGGAACAGCGGCTTGCCGGTCATCAGCGCACCGGCGTTCGCGACGTGAAAGCCGTCGACGTCCTTTTCCGGCGCGATCGCCTCGATCACCTTGTGGCTGTCGATATGCGCGGGCAGCGGCAGCTGGACCAGGATGCCGTGGATCTTCGGGTCGCGGTTCAGCTCGTCGATGCGCGCGAGCAGGTCGGCTTCCGACAGCGTGGCCGGGTACGCATCCTTCAGCGAGAAGAAACCGTTGTCCTCGCATGCCTTGATCTTGTTGCGCACGTAGACTTCGCTCGCCGGGTTGGCGCCGACGAGGATCACCGCGAGACCGGGCTGGTGGCCGCGGGCGGTCAGCGCGGCGGCGCGTTCGGCGGCCTGAGCGCGCAGGGTCTTCGAAAGGGCGTTGCCGTCGATGAGGAGGGCTGTCATGGTGGTGGGTTCTGCCGGGAAGTTGGAATGCGGGCGTACGGCGCCCGAAGCGCCGTAGCAAAGCATGTAATTATACCGTTCGCCTGCTGCCGTCCGACAGCGAATCAACGGGAAGCGTCATGGCCGCGGCGCGCATGCGCCGGGAGGAACGGCCGCCGCCGCGCGAGTGGGCCGCATCGCGCGGGGTGGCAAACACCGGTTGCGGGCCGGGCGGGCGGCGCCGCCGCGGCCGGGGAACGCGCTCAGGCCTGTTTCTTCGACAGCGCGAGGCGCAGCAGGTCGGCCACCGTGTTGACGTTGAGCTTTTCCATGATGTTCGCGCGGTGCGCCTCGACCGTCTTGATGCTGATGCCGAGGTCGTCGGCGATCTGCTTGTTCAGGCGGCCCGCGATGATCCGCTCGAGCACCTGCTGCTCGCGCGCGGTCAGCTTCGACAGGCGTTCGCTCGCGGCACGCTGCTCCTGGACGCTCTTGCTTTCGCTTCGGGCCTTGTCGAGCATCCGCTCGACGAGCTTGCGCAGCTCGGCTTCGTCGAACGGTTTCTCGATAAAGTCCATCGCGCCCTTTTTCATCGTCGACACGGCCATCGGCACGTCGCCGTGACCGGTGACGAAGATGATCGGCAGCGCGGCGTTGTCGGCGATCAGGCGTTCCTGCAATTCGAGGCCGCTCATGCCCGACATCCGCACGTCGAGGATCAGGCACGCGATCTGGCCGGCCTGCTGCGCCGGCTGGTACGCATCGAGGAACTGCTCGGCGCTCGAGAAGCATTGAACGCGATAGCCGTTCGCCTCCAGCAGCCAGCGCAGCGAGTCCCGTACGGCCTCGTCGTCGTCGACGACAAAGACGGTTTCCTGAGTGGTGGTGACAGGGCTATTCATAGTTCTCCCGTAACGGTATGTGATGCCGATGCCTCGCGCCCCCCTTGGCCGAGATCAGCGGGTTCCCCAATGGGCAGGCTGCAGTGGAACGTCGCGCCGGAAATGCGGCCGTCCGGCTCGACGTTGTTGACCACCCACAGACGCCCCCGATGCGATTCGATGATCGAACGGCAGATGTTCAGCCCCATGCCCATGCCATCGGACTTGGTGCTGTAAAACGGTTCGAACAGGCGCTCGGCCGTCGCTTCGTCGACGCCCGGGCCCTGGTCGATCACGCGGATGTCGACGAAGCCCGCATCGATGTCGGCGACGACGCGGATCACGCCGTCCGCCGACGCCGGCTTCACGTCGGCCATCGCCTCGGCTGCGTTCTTCATCAGGTTCATCAGCACCTGTTCGATCAGCACGGGGTCGACATAAATAATAGGCATTCTTGCGAGGATTTCCGTGACGATCCGGATCCTGCGCTTTCTGGCCTCGATTTCGGCGAGTCCGACCGCGTCGGCGACGATGTCCGCGACCCGCGCCGGCTGGCGCTTCGGCTCGCTGCGCTTCACGAATTCGCGGATCCGCTTGACGATCATCCCCGCGCGCAGCGCCTGCTGCGCGGTCTTTTCCAGCGCGGGCTGCAGCGTCTCGGGCGTGCCGCGGCCACTCTTCACGAGCGCGAGCGTGCCCGAGCAGTAGTTGTTGATCGCGGCGAGCGGCTGATTCAATTCATGAGCAATGGACGACGCCATTTCACCCATCGTCATCAATCGGCTCGTGAACTGCAGCTTTTCTTCCTGCTGGTGCGCGAGTTCCTGCGCCTTCTTGCGGGTCGTGATGTCGGTCGCGATCTGCATCTGCGCGAGGTGGCCGTCCACCCACTGGATGTACTGGCGACGCACTTCGAACCACTTCTGGATGCTCTCGACGTACACCTCCTGCGCATCGGCCGTGCTGCTGGTCAGCGCGGCGGCCGGCAGGCCCGCGAACGCGTCGACCATGTCGATCGAGTCGGACGACGCCTGCGCGCGGTCGAAGCCGCCGCCGGACAATTCGAGGTGGCCGTCCGGGCGAATGCCGAACAGGTGGCGGTAGTAGCGGTTCGCAAACAGCAGCTCGGCTTCGTCGGCGGCGAGCACCGACACCGCGGCGTCGAGGCTTTCGAGCACCGTCGTGAAGCGTTCGTGCGCGGCCGCCAGCTCTTCTCGCGCACGCTTCGGCTCGGTGATGTCGGTCATCGACGACATCCAGCCGGTCTGGCGGCCCGAACTGTCGATCAGCGGCGATACGTACAGGCGCGCATGGAACAGCGTGCCGTTCTTGCGGCGCACGCGCAGCTCGAAGCCCGAACTCGGCGCCTTGCCGCGCAGCGTCATGTCGAGTTGGCGCTGCATTTCCGGGTAGGCGTCGCGCGGCCAGTACGGGAACGGCGCAACCTTGCCGACGAGATCGGTTTCGTCCCAGCCCGTCATCCGGCAGAACGCGGGGTTCACGTGCGTGATGCGGCCGTGCATGTCGAGCACGCGCATGCCGATCAGCACCGAGTTCTCCATCGCGCGGCGGAAGAATGCTTCCGCGTACAGCGCCTGCTGCGCCTCGAAGCGCTGGCGCGTGTGCTTCCACAGGCTCCAGAGGCTCCATAGCACGAAGCACGACAGGCCGGCGACCAGCCACACGAGCGTGTTGTTGGTCAGGTTCGTGAGCTGCGGGAACGCGTACACACGCACCGTCAGCCCCTGGCCGGGCGGATCGAGCGGGAGATCGTAGTGCGAGTCGCGCGGCAGGCGCGGGCGCGTCGACGTGGACGACAGTTCGCGGTTGTTCGAGTCGGTGATCGAGATCTTGTACTTCGACGACAGTTCCTGCGGGATGTCGTGCTTCAGGATGCCCTCGACCGAGAACACCGCGGCGATCGAGCCGAGATATTCGCGGTCGCCGCGCATCACCGGTGTCTGCAACGTGATGAAGCCGTTGCCGAAGTCGTCGTAGATCAGCGGCGAATAGGCCTGGCGGCGCGTGTTGCGCGCCTCGTCGTACGCGCCGCGCACGGCGTCCTGCATCTGCGCGTCGCCGGGCTTCGCGAGCCGCTGGCCGAGCAGCGGCGGATGCACGGTCGGCCAGCGCTGCACGCCGGGCGCCGTGTACCAGTTCAGGTAGAGGATTTCCGGATGCGTCTGCATCACGTCCGCGACGGCCATCTGGAACGCGTTCTGGTCGAGGCGGCCGGATGCGAGGTCGCGCGACAGCGCCTGCAGCTGTTCCTGCGCGCCCGTCATCGACAGGCGGATCTGCTGCTGGGCCCACGCGACGTTACGAAACAGGGTGTCTTCCTGCTGCTGCTGTTCGCGCCGGTTGAGGCTCCACAGGATGAGGCTCATCACGACGAGGAACACCAGGATCGACAGCAGCGGCGTCAGCAAATAGGAGTTGGACCACCACGGTCCGTGGTGCCAACGGGACGGCTGCGACTCCGCCGGCGGGCCCGGCGGTCGCGCCGAGCGTGCGAAAAGCCGATCGGTCAACATGGCAGGATTGTAGCGCAGCGCAATACATGGAAAACCTGTACCGGATATGTTGAACGGAAACGGTTTTGTTCCGACGAGACGGGCCGCGGAGCCCCGAAATATGGGTGCAGCGCAGCAATATTTCGCATGACGAGAAAAGATCTCATAATTCGAAAATTTTGTTGCGCAGGCCCGTCCGCGCTCATTACAATCCGTCGGAGCTTGCCCGCAGCCGGTCGCGTCGCGTCGTCTGCACGAGAGCGATCCTCACATTCCAGGACCCAGGAGACGAGAATGTCCGCTGTACCGAACGAAGTGATGAAATATGTCGCCGCCGAACGTGACGACGACCCGCAAGAAACCGTCGAGTGGCTCGAGTCGCTCGATGGCGTGATCTCCTCCGTGGGCACCGGCCGTGCGCATTACCTGATCGAAAAGCAGATCGAATTCGCCCGCATGCACGGCGAGCACCTGCCGTTCTCCGCCAATACCCCGTACATCAACACGATTCCGCTCGAAGCCCAGGCGAAGATTCCGGGCGACCAGGACATCGAGCACCGCATCCGTTCGTACACGCGCTGGAACGCGCTGGCGATGGTGCTGCGCGCAGGCAAGGACACGAACGTCGGCGGCCACATCGCGTCGTTCGCGTCGGCCGCGACGCTCTATGACGTCGGCTACAACCACTTCTGGCACGCGGCGTCCGACCAGCACGGCGGCGATCTCGTGTTCGTGCAGGGCCACTCGTCGCCGGGCGTGTACTCGCGCGCGTTCCTGCTCGGCCGCCTGTCGGAAGAGCAGCTCGACAACTTCCGCCAGGAAGTCGACGGCAAGGGCATTTCGTCGTATCCGCACCCGTGGCTGATGCCGGACTTCTGGCAGTTCCCGACCGTGTCGATGGGTCTCGGCCCGATCATGGCGATCTACCAGGCGCGCTTCATGAAGTACCTGGAGTCGCGCGGCATCGCGAAGACGGAAGGCCGCAAGGTCTGGGCGTTCCTCGGCGACGGCGAGACGGACGAACCGGAATCGCTCGGCGCGATCGGCATGGCGAGCCGCGAGAAGCTCGACAACCTCGTGTTCGTGATCAACTGCAACCTGCAGCGTCTCGACGGCCCGGTGCGCGGCAACGGCAAGATCATCCAGGAACTCGAATCGGAATTCCGCGGCGCCGGCTGGAACGTGATCAAGGTCATCTGGGGCAGCCGCTGGGATGCGCTGTTCGCGCGCGACAAGACGGGCGCGCTGATGCGCCGGATGATGGAATGCGTCGACGGCGAATACCAGACGTACAAGTCGGAGTCGGGCGCGTACGTGCGCGAGCACTTCTTCAACACGCCTGAACTGAAGGCGCTCGTCGCCGACTGGTCGGACGACGACATCTGGGCGCTGAACCGCGGCGGCCACGATCCGCACAAGATCTACGCGGCGTTCCACGAAGCCACGAACACGAAGGGCGCGCCGACCGTCATCCTCGCGAAGACCATCAAGGGCTACGGGATGGGCGAGTCGGGCCAGGCGATGAACATCACGCACCAGCAGAAGAAGCTGCCGGTCGAGCAACTGAAGAAGTTCCGTGACCAGTTCCGCCTGCCGATCACCGACGAGCAGATCGCCGACGTGCCGTACCTGAAGTTCGAGGAAGGCTCGAAGGAACTCGAATACATGCGCCAGAAGCGCATGGACCTCGGCGGCTACCTGCCGCACCGCCGCGAGAAGGCGACGTCGCTGCCGGTGCCGGCGCTCGACGCGTTCGAGCCGCTGTTGAAGGGCACGGGCGAAGGCCGCGAGATCTCGACGACGATGGCGTTCGTGCGGATCCTGAACATCCTGCTGAAGGACAAGGCGCTCGGCAAGCGCGTCGTGCCGATCGTCCCGGACGAATCGCGTACGTTCGGCATGGAAGGCCTGTTCCGCCAGATCGGTATCTGGAACCAGGAAGGGCAGAAGTACGTGCCGGAAGATTCCGACCAGCTGATGTTCTACAAGGAATCGCAGACCGGCCAGATCCTGCAGGAGGGCATCAACGAAGCGGGCGGCATGTGCGACTGGATCGCGGCGGCGACGTCGTATTCGACGCACGGCGAGATCATGGTGCCGTTCTACATCTTCTACTCGATGTTCGGCTTCCAGCGGATCGGCGACCTCGCCTGGGCCGCGGGCGACATGCGTTCGCGCGGTTTCCTGCTGGGCGGCACGGCGGGCCGTACGACGCTGAACGGCGAAGGCCTGCAGCACGAAGACGGTCACTCGCTGCTGTGGGCGGCATCGGTGCCGAACTGCGTGAGCTACGACCCGACGTTCGGCTACGAACTCGCGGTGATCATCCAGGACGGCCTGCGCCGCATGGTGCAGGACCAGGAAGACGTGTACTACTACATCACGGTGATGAACGAGAACTACGAGCACCCGGCGATTCCGCAGGGCGAGCACGTGGCGGCCGACATCATCAAGGGCATGTACGCGTTCAAGAAGGCCGACGCCGACAAGAAGGCGCCGCGCGTCCAACTGCTCGGCGCGGGCACGATCTTCAACGAAGTGATCGCCGCTGCCGACCTGCTGAAGAACGACTGGGGCGTCGCCGCCGACCTGTGGAGCGTGCCGAGCTTCACCGAACTCGCGCGCGAAGGCCACGACGTCGAGCGCTGGAACCTGCTCCATCCGACCGAGGAGCGTCGCCTGTCGCACGTGCAGAAGTGCCTGAAGGATACGCAGGGCCCGGTCATCGCATCGACCGACTACGTCCGTGCGCTGGTCGACCAGATCCGCGGCCAGATCGATCGTCGCTTCGTCGTGCTGGGCACCGACGGCTTCGGCCGTTCGGACACCCGCGAGAAACTGCGTCACTTCTTCGAGGTCGACCGTCACTGGGTCACCGTCGCCGCGCTCAACGCGCTGGCCGACGAAGGCACGATCGAGCGCAAGGTGGTCGCGGACGCGATCGCCAAGTACAACCTCGATCCGTCCAAGCCCAACCCGATGACCGTTTAACGCACACGCCGTGTGATGCCGCGCGTCGCTCCCGCGAGGAGCGCGCGCGGCCATGGAGACAGAAACAGATGAGTCAAGCGATCGAAGTGAAGGTGCCGGATATCGGCGATTACAAGGACGTGCCGGTCATCGAGATCGGCGTGAAGGTCGGCGATACGGTCGAGCCGGAGCAGTCGCTCGTCACGCTCGAGTCGGACAAGGCGACGATGGACGTGCCGAGCCCGGTAGGCGGCGTCGTGAAGGAAATCAAGGTCAAGGTCGGAGATTCCGTGTCGGAAGGCTCGCTGATCGTCCTGCTCGAAGGCGGCGCAGCCGCCCAGGCGAACGGCGCGGCTGCGCCGGCTTCGGCTCCGGCAGCAGCGCCGGCGCCGGCCGCGGCGCCCGCTGCCGCACCGGCCGCATCCGGCGGTACGCTCGAAGTGAAGGTGCCGGATATCGGCGACTACAAGGACGTGCCGGTGATCGAAATCGGCGTGAAGGTCGGCGACACGGTCGAGAAGGAACAGTCGCTCGTCACGCTCGAGTCGGACAAGGCGACGATGGACGTGCCGAGCCCGGCTGCCGGTGTCGTGAAGGACATCAAGGTGAAGGTGGGCGATTCGGTGTCGGAAGGCACGCTGATCGTGCTGCTCGAAGCCGCCGGCGCACCGGCTGCCGCTGCACCGCAGGCCAGCGCACCGGCTCCGGCCGCGGCCGCGCCGGCGCCCGCCGCTGCACCGGCGCCCGCGAAGGCTGCGCCGGCTGCCGCGGCACCGGCCGCCGCGGCATCGGCCGCCGCGCCGTCGGGCGAATACCGCGCCAGCCACGCATCGCCGTCGGTCCGCAAGTTCGCGCGTGAACTCGGTGTCGACGTTTCGCGCGTGCAGGGTTCGGGTCCGAAGGGCCGCATTACGAAGGAAGACGTCACGGGCTTCGTGAAGGGCGTGATGACGGGCCAGCGCGCGGCACCGGCCGCGGCAGCCGCGCCGGCAGGCGGCGGCGAACTGAACCTGCTGCCGTGGCCGAAGGTCGACTTCTCGAAGTTCGGCCCGTTCGAGGCGAAGCCGCTGTCGCGCATCAAGAAGATCTCAGGCGCGAACCTGCATCGCAACTGGGTGATGATCCCGCACGTCACGAACAACGACGAAGCGGACATCACCGAGCTCGAAGCGCTGCGTGTCCAGCTGAACAAGGAACACGAAAAGGCGGGCGTGAAATTCACGATGCTCGCGTTCGTGATCAAGGCGGTCGTCGCCGCGTTGAAGAAATTCCCGACCTTCAACGCGAGCCTCGACGGCGACAACCTCGTGTTCAAGCAGTACTTCCATATCGGTTTCGCGGCCGATACGCCGAACGGCCTCGTCGTGCCGGTGATCCGCGATGCGGACAAGAAGGGCCTCGTCGACATCGCGAAGGAAATGAGCGACCTGTCGAAGGCCGCGCGCGAAGGCAAGCTGAAGCCGGACCAGATGCAGGGCGGCTGCTTCTCGATCTCGTCGCTCGGCGGGATCGGCGGGACGAACTTCACGCCGATCATCAACGCGCCGGAAGTGGCGATCCTCGGGTTGTCGCGCGGCCAGATGAAGCCGGTGTGGGACGGCAAGCAGTTCGTGCCGCGGCTCATGCTGCCGCTGTCGCTGTCGTATGACCATCGCGTGATCGACGGCGCCGAAGCCGCGCGGTTCAATGCGTATCTCGGGGCGTTGCTCGGGGATTTCCGTCGCATCATTCTTTGATGAGATGAGGGGCTCGCGGGGGCGTGGTTTTGTGTCGATTCTTCACGCCCTTGTCGTTGAACCTGTTTTGCCAACGGTCTGCTAGCGTCGCCCCTGCGCGGGGCGGCGGTCACTTTTCTTTGTCTTCCAAAGAAAAGTAACCAAAAGAAAGGCGCGTCCTTGGGCGGACGGCAAAGGCGGTCCTGCCCAACGTTGCGTTCTCTCGTCAGGCCGCATGTAGTCAGGTTCCGTCTTTCCGCCAGTCCCTCCCTCTCTCTCTGCAGCTAATCAAGAAGGGGACAGTCATGAGTCTCATCGAAGTCAAGGTTCCGGATATCGGCGATTTCAGCGGCGTCGATGTCATCGAAGTCAACGTGAAGCCCGGCGACGTGATCGAAAAAGAGCAAACGCTCATCACGCTCGAATCCGATAAAGCCTCCATGGAAGTGCCCAGCGACGTCGCCGGCACCGTCAAGGAAGTCAAGGTCAAGGCCGGCGAGAAAGTCTCGCAAGGCACCGTCATCGCCATCGTCGAAGCATCGGCAGGCGCAGCCGCACCCGCGAAAGCGCCCGAAGCGCCGAAGCCCGCGGCGGCTGCACCGGCGCCGGCCGCAGCCGCTCCGGCACCCGCGCCGCAAGCCGGCAGCTACAGCGGCGGCGCCGACATCGAGTGCGACATGCTCGTGCTCGGCGCCGGCCCCGGCGGTTACTCGGCTGCGTTCCGCGCTGCCGATCTCGGCATGAAGACGGTGCTGGTCGAACGCTACTCGACGCTCGGCGGCGTGTGCCTGAACGTCGGCTGCATTCCGTCGAAGGCGCTGCTGCATACGTCGCTCGTCGTCGAGGAAGCCGCGGCGCTCGCGTCGCACGGCATCACGTTCGGCAAGCCGCAGGTCGATCTCGACAAGCTGCGCGACTTCAAGGGCGGCGTCGTCAAGAAGCTGACGACGGGTCTCGCCGGCATGGCGAAGGCACGCAAGGTCGAAGTGGTGACGGGCGTCGGCGCGTTCGTCGATCCGTTCCACATGGAAGTGCAGGGCGACAACGGCAAGAAGGTCGTCAAGTTCAAGCAGGCGATCATCGCTGCGGGCTCGCAGGCCGTGAAGCTGCCGTTCATGCCGGAAGACCCGCGCGTCGTCGATTCGACGGGTGCGCTCGAACTGCGCCAACTGCCGAAACGCATGCTCGTGATCGGCGGCGGCATCATCGGCCTCGAAATGGCCACGGTGTACTCGACGCTCGGCGCCGAGATCGACGTCGTCGAAATGATGGACGGCCTGATGATGGGCGCCGACCGCGATCTCGTGAAGGTCTGGGAAAAGTACAACGCGAAGCGCTTCGGCAACGTGATGCTGAAGACCAAGACGGTCGGCGCGGAAGCGAAGGAAGACGGCATCTATGTGAAGTTCGAGGGCGAGAAGGCGCCGGCGGAAGCGCAGCGCTACGACCTCGTGCTCGTCGCGGTGGGCCGCAGCCCGAACGGCAAGAAGATCGGTGCCGACAAGGCCGGCGTCGCGGTCACGGATCGCGGCTTCATCGAAGTCGACAAGCAGATGCGCACGAACGTGCCGCACATCTTTGCGATCGGCGATATCGTCGGCCAGCCGATGCTCGCGCACAAGGCCGTGCACGAAGGCCACGTCGCCGCGGAAGCCGCGCACGGCGAAAAGGCGTACTTCGACGCACTGCAGATCCCGTCGGTGGCCTACACCGATCCGGAAGTGGCGTGGGCCGGCAAGACCGAAGACCAGTGCAAGGCCGAGGGCATCAAGTACGGCAAGGCCGTGTTCCCGTGGGCCGCTTCGGGCCGCGCGATCGCGAACGGCCGCGACGAAGGCTTCACGAAGCTGATCTTCGACGAGGAAACCCATCGCGTGATCGGCGGCGGCATCGTCGGCCTGAATGCGGGCGACCTGATCAGCGAAGTGTGCCTCGCCGTCGAGATGGGCGCGGACGCGGAAGACATCGGCAAGACGATCCATCCGCATCCGACGCTCGGCGAATCGGTCGGCATGGCCGCCGAACTGTACGAAGGCGTCTGCACGGACCTGCCGCCGCAGCGCAAGAAGTAACGCGATCGGCACGGCGCCCCGGGTGCCGGCCACGAAAAAACGCCGCTGCCCGGGCAAACCGGGCGGCGGCGTTTTTCTTTTACGCCGCGCGCGGCAGACTCGATCGGGGCGAGCCATTTGCACCCGCGCGCGCTTTTGCGCCGGAAACGAAAAAGCCGCGCTGGGCGCGGCTCTTTCAGGAGCAGGGGACGCTTACGCGGCCGGCTTGCTCGAACGACGTGCGGCAGCGGCGGTGGCAGCCTTCGTTGCGACGGCAGCAGCGGCGTTGAAGTTCGTTTCAGCGATTTCGACCGCTTGCTTCGTGGCCTTCTGAACCGTTTCGTACGTGGTGTTCGCGGCGTTCAGTGCCGACTTCAGCGCGGCGACAGCCGTTTCCGAACCGGCCGGGGCGTTCTTCGCGACGTTGTCGACGAGTGCCTGGACCTTCTTGTTCTGCTCTTCGAATTGCGCTTCGGCGACCTTCGCGAACTCGGCTTGCGTCGACGATGCGATTTCGTACAGGTGACGGCCGTACGACAGCACCTTTTCCGCGACCGGCTGCGACAGGCTCGCTTGCAGCGCGATCAGTTCCTGCGCGTCCTTCACCGACAGCAGACGCTGTGCGTTCTCCTGGCCCTCGGCCAGCGTCGACTTCACGACCTGCAGGTTGAGTTCGATCAGCTTCTCGACGCCTTCGAACGCCTTGGTCGTCAGACCGAACAGGCTTTCGAGGTTGGCTTTTTGGGCGGCGGCGATTTGCTCGGGGGTCAGCAAGGACATGTCAGGCTCCTGAAAAGCGATCGCGTCGATCGCAGAATAAAGGGCACTACACTGGGGAACGTCGGCGATGCGTGCTTTGTGCAACGCAGCAATGAGGCCTATTTTAGGGCAGAGAAAACGGATGTCAAGTCTTTTTTGTGCGTTGCACAATCGCGACAAATTATCGATAAAACAACGAGTTATCGCGCCCGTTCGGAATCGGTTTCAGGCGCGTTCCCACATGGTGCGCACGGCGATGGGGCAAGCGCGCCGCACCATGATCACGCGCAGGTAAACCTGACAGGCCCATGGAACGTTATCCTTCTGTTCCTGTCGAAAAGCGCGCCGTTTCGATGCGCGTACCGTGGCGACGTGCCGCCGCCACGGTCGAGACCGGCGCCCTTGGCACGCCGAGCACCGGATACGTAGTTTCCCCGCTTTAAATCGCCTCCGAAGTGACGTTATCTCAATTAACCGCGTGGTAATCGGGAGACGGGCGCTGTCGGGCAGTGCATCCCATGGTTTTTTTCGATGGGAGCGGAAGGGTCGATTGGCCGGAGGTTGGCCGACTCTTACATTCCGGTTTAAAGACGATCGGTAAGTGCCTAATATTGCTCTTTTTTTCAGCTTTAACTACACTTGCGGAAACCTCCCGCCCGCTTTGTCCAGACCCCAATGAAAGCCGAATCGTTTTCACCGCGCAGATTGTTGCAGAGCATGACGCTCGGCACGGCTGTGTCGGTCGCAGTCGCGTTGCTGGCGACCACCGCGTCCGTCCTGCCTGCCGACGCCTTCGCCGCCACTGCGAAGACCCAAGCCGCCAAGAAAAAAGCCGTCGCTCCTGCTTCGTCCGCGAAGAAGAAGTCGGCCAAGGCGAGCTCCGACAAATCCGCGAAGGTCGCCGAGGCCGATGCGCCGCGCGCGAAAGCGTCGCGAAAGCGCGTGACGCTCGCAGCGAATAGCCTGCATGGCGGCCATCGCGGCGCGGTGCGCAAGGTCGCGTTCCAGCCGCGCCGGCCGACGGTCGGCCAGGCATTCGGCCTGCACGACACGCCCGATGCGCTCGCGTTGCGCTCGAGCGTCGCGTACGTCGTCGACCAGAATTCCGGCGAGCCGCTGTTCGACAAGAATTCGCACGCGGTCGTGCCGATCGCGTCGATCTCGAAGCTGATGACGGCCATGGTCGTGCTCGACTCGAAGGCGCCGATGACCGACCAGATCGAAGTCACCGACGAAGACCGCGACTACGAGAAGGGCACGGGCTCGCGCCTGTCGGTCGGCTCGGTGCTGTCGCGCGAGGACATGCTGCACATCGCGCTGATGGCGTCGGAAAACCGCGCGGCTGCCGCGCTGTCGCGTTACTACCCGGGCGGCCGTCCGGCGTTCATCGCGGCGATGAACGCGAAGGCGAAGTCGCTCGGCATGACCGATACGC
The DNA here is from genome assembly GCF_001528895.1 of Burkholderia sp. MSMB1078WGS. Taxonomy (NCBI): domain Bacteria; kingdom Pseudomonadati; phylum Pseudomonadota; class Betaproteobacteria; order Burkholderiales; family Burkholderiaceae; genus Burkholderia; species Burkholderia sp. MSMB1078WGS. The sequence continues at coordinate 45,399 of NZ_LPDI01000049.1, forward strand.
ACTTCGAGAATTCGACTGGCCTGTCGAGCTCGAACGTGTCGAGCGCACGCGACCTCGTGAAGATGGTCAATGCGGCGTACCAGTACCCGATGATCCGCCAGTTCTCGACCGATCGCACCTACGAGGTGTACACGGGCAAGCGCAACCTGGTCTACAACAGCACCAACGCGCTGATCCGCGGCAACGGTTCGTGGGATATCGGCCTGCAGAAGACGGGCTTCATCAACGAAGCGGGCGAATGCCTCGTGATGCAGGCGACGATCCACGGCCGGCCGATGGTGATGGTGCTGCTCGATTCGTTCGGCAAGTATTCGCGCTTCGCCGACGCGTCGCGCCTGCGCAACTGGCTCGATGCCGGCGGCGGCGAGCGCCTGACGGCGGCCAACACGCCGAGCGGCGGTACCTGATCGTGTGCGGCGGTTCGCCGCCGTACCGGTCGCCGCAACGAAGAAGCCCCGCAATCGCGGGGCTTTTTTTGTGTGCGCCCAGCATGGGCGCATTCCTGCGGGTGGAAGTCCCGCCATAAGCTGATCACGGCAAATGAAGTGAAGCGC
>NZ_LPDI01000050.1:0-84047 GCF_001528895.1 Burkholderia sp. MSMB1078WGS
ACCGCCCGGTGCGGACCCGCATGCCGGGTGGTGTGGGAGGGGATCGGTCAGACTCTCTGACCGCCCCTATCCCGATCCGGTGAAACCGGAGTCGGAAGCGGGTCGATGGCGCCGCTTACGCCTGCCGCTGCAGCGCGTCCATGTCCTTCGCGGGCGCCGGCCGGTAGCCGAGCGATTCCGAGATGGTGAGCGCCGTCCGGCTCAACTGGCCGAGCCACGCATCCTGCAGGCGGTCGGCCGGTGCCGACAGCGACAGGCCCGCGACGAGCTTGCCCGAATCGTCGTAGATGCCGGCCGCGATACAGCGCACGCCGAGTTCGAGCTCCTCGTTGTCGCGTGCGCACGATTGCTGGCGGACGAGAGTCAGTTCGCGCTCGAGCTTCGCGATATCGGTGATGCTGTTCTGGGTATGGCCGGACAGCCCCGTGCGCGTCGCATAGGCACGCACGCGTGACGTTTCGTCGGCCGCGAGGAACAGCTTGCCGACCGACGTGAGGTGCAGCGGTGCGCGGCCGCCGATCGCACGGACGACCTGCATCCCCGAGCGCTCCGAGTACGCGCGCTCGATGTAGACGATCTCGTCGCCCTGGCGTACCGACAGGTTCACGGTTTGCCCGGTGAGGCGGTGCAGCTCGCGCATCGGCATCAGCGCCGCGTCGCGCACCGACAGGCGCGCCTTCACGAGATTGCCGAGCTCGAGCAGCCGCATGCCGAGGCGGTAGGTGCCGGGATCGGAGCGGTCGACGAGGCGGCAAGTCACCATGTCGTTGAGGATGCGGTGCGCGGTCGACGGGTGCAGCTCGGTGCGCTGCGCGAGTTCCTTCAGGCTGACGGGGTCACTGTGCGCGGCGAGCGCGTCCAGCAACCGCATCATGCGTTCGATCACCTGGATCGACGTTTTTGAATCCGGGGTGGGTTGGCTCATGTCGGGGAGGAATCGGTTGACGCGTCAAGCGGTGTTGGATCGATTGTATCTCGTATCGTGAAAAAAGCGAACGCCGTTCGAGGAAGTCCTCGCTTCGCGCGCTGCGGGCTTGCGCGCAGGCCGGCGTTGGTCTTGCCGGCCAAACGTCGGATAATGAGGGCCGTTTTCTCGAAGGAGCACGTATGCGAGTCGGTTTGTTCGTGACCTGCCTGGTCGACCTGATGCGTCCCGAAATCGGTTTTTCGGCGCTCAAGCTGATTCGCGACGCCGGCTACGAAGTGATCGTGCCGCCCACGCAGACCTGCTGCGGTCAGCCGGCCTACAACTCGGGCGACCGCGCGCTCGCGCGCGACCTCGCGGAAAAGACGCTGCGCGAGTTCGAGCAGTTCGATTACGTCGTCGCGCCGTCGGGTTCGTGCGGCGGGATGATCCGTGCGCACTATGGCGACCTGTTCCGCGACGATCCCGAGCTGATGGGGCGCTACGTGCGGTTCCAGCAGAAAGTCCACGAACTGACCGATTTCCTCGCGAACGTCGCGAAGGTGTCGCTCGCTCCGGGCGAATTCGCCGGCCCGGTCACCTATCACGACGCGTGCTCGGGCCTGCGCGAGCTCGGCGTGAAGGCGCAGCCGCGCGCGCTGCTCGCGCAGCGCGGCGTGACCGTCACCGAGATGAAGGACTGCGAGCATTGCTGCGGCTTCGGCGGTACGTTCGCGGTCAAGTACGGTGACATCTCGGCGGCCATCGCGGACGAGAAATGCGCGAACGTGCGCGCGTCCGGCGCGGGCGCCGTCGTGCTCGGCGATCTCGGCTGCATGCTGAACATCGAAGGGCGGTTGCGCCGCACCGGCGACCGCGACACGCGCGTGCTGCACGTCGCGCAGGTGCTGGCGGGCGACGTCTGACGCCCGGCTCCGCTCACTTTTCCCCCGATACCGCGATGCAAGTCCAATCGATGCATTTCAAGGCGCGCGCCGGCCAGAAGCTGGCCGACCAGCGCCTGCAGCAGAACCTGAAGAAGCTGTCGACGAAGTTCGTGTCCGCACGCGCCGATGCGATGACCATGATCGACTTCCCGGCCACGCGCGCCGCGCTCAAGGCGCGCCGCGACCGTGCGCTGGAAAATCTCGACGTGTGGCTCGAGGCGTTCGAGCGCGAGGCGACGCGGCGCGGCACGACGGTGCTGTTCGCCGAAACGACCGCGGACGCCGCCCGGCTCGTGGCCGACATCGCACGCCGCCACGCCGTGAAGAAGGTCATCAAGACCAAGTCGATGGTGTCCGAGGAAATGCGCCTGAACGCGGTGCTCGCCGAGATGGGCGTGCAGTCGATCGAGACGGACCTTGGCGAATACATCCTGCAGATCAACGACAACGAGCCGCCCAGCCACATCATTGCGCCCGTCGTGCACAAGGACAAGGACGAGATCGCCGATCTGTTCGCGCGTACGCATCAGCGCGAGCGACTCACCGAGATTCCGGACATGACGCGCGAGGCGCGCGAGGTGCTGCGTCCGCATTTCATGTCGGCCGACATGGGCGTGACCGGCGGCAACTTCGTGATCGCGGAAACGGGCTCGGTCGCGATCGTGACGAACGAAGGGAACGAAGGCATGTGCACGGTCATGCCGCGCGTGCACGTCGCGGTGACGGGCATCGAGAAGGTGTTGCCGACGCTCGAGGATCTCGCGACCGCGATGCGCTTGCTGCCGCGTTCCGCGACAGGGCAGAAGACGTCGAACTATTTCTCGCTGCTGACCGGGCCGCGCGCGCCGGGCGACGAGGACGGCCCCGAGCACAACTACGTGGTGCTCGTCGACGGCGGCCGCACCGGCCTGATCGGCGGCGAATTCCAGGAGATGCTGCGCTGCATCCGCTGCGGCGCATGCATGAACCATTGCCCGGTGTACCAGAAGGTCGGCGGTCATGCGTACGGCTGGGTCTATCCGGGCCCGATGGGATCGGTGCTGACGCCGAGCTACGTCGGGCTCGACCGCGCGCTCGACCTGCCGCAGGCGGCGACGCTGTGCGGCGAATGCGACAGCGTATGCCCGGCCGGGATTCCGTTGTCGCACCTGTTGCGCACGCTGCGCGAGAAGCAGGTCGAGCGCCATCTTCGGCCGTGGCGCGAGCGGGCGGCACTCGCCGCGTGGGGCTTCTTCGCACGGCGGCCGATGCTGTATGCGCTGACGACGAAGCTCGCGGTGCGCATTCTCGAGCGGCTGGGCGGCGATGCAGGCACGCTGCGACGCCTGCCGATGATGGGCGGCTGGATGGATACGCGCGACATGCCGACGCCGACCGGGCGCACGTTCCGCGAGCTGTACGCGGCGTCGCAAAGCCACCTCGGCTGACACTGTTCAGCGGGCGGCAACAGTGCGTTCGCTATTTGCATATTTATCTCGATAGATGCGATCTATAGAATCTCGTCTGTAGTCCCCGGAATCGGGTTTCGGGGTGCGAGGTCAAGGAGGTCCGCATCATGAAAAAGACAATATCGATGTACTGGCCGCTGGCAATCGTGGTTCCGCTGGCAGCGGTTGCCTATCTGCATGCGATGGACGGCGCGCCGTCGCGCGGCCCGCTCGCGGTTCACCAGGCGTCCGCCGAGCTGGCGCGCGCGGTATCGTTCGGGCTGGTCGGCGACGCGGCGCAGCCGCTGCCGGCAGCATCCGGCGACATTGCGCTCGCTGCGCCGAAGGCGCTGTAAGGCAGGGCGCCGTCGCTTCGCGCGACGGCGCGATTTCGGCCCCCTTTGTATAATGTCGCGTTCTTCACCCACGCGGTCCGCCGCGGCTTTCCGATAGTGCGATGACCCGCGTTGCGATCTGTTTCGTCTGTCTCGGCAATATCTGCCGTTCGCCCACTGCGGAGGGCGTGATGCGTCACCAGGTCGACGCGGCCGCGCTGGCCGATCGGATTGCGATCGATTCGGCCGGCACCGGCGACTGGCACGTGGGCGAGCCGCCCGATTCGCGTGCGCAGGCGGCCGCCCGGAGCCGCGGCTACGATCTGTCGGCGCTGCGCGCGCGACAGGTGAGCGCGGCGGATTTCGAGCGGTTCGACCTGCTGCTCGCGATGGACGAAGCGAACCTCGCCGAACTGCGCCGCCGTTGCCCGCCGCAGCATCGCGACAAGGTGCGCCTGCTGATGGAGTTCGCGCCGGGCGCGACCGAAACCGAAGTGGCGGATCCGTATTTCGGCGGCGCGCAGGGCTTCGAGCAGGTGCTCGATCAGGTCGAGCGCGCCTGCGCGGGCCTGCTGGAGACGCTCCGCGCACGTACGGCGCGCTGACCGCGCAATATTCAGCGGTTTGCGAATACCCTTTCAAAGGCATGGATACTTGACTAAAAACGTCAAATATTTATACTTGACCAAAATCGTCAAGATTGCAGTCCCCTAGACACCATGAGACTCACCACCAAAGGCCGTTTCGCCGTCACGGCGATGATTGACTTGGCGCTGCGCCAGGAGCAGGGCCCGGTGACGCTTGCAGGCATCAGCCAGCGCCAGCGGATTTCGCTCTCGTATCTCGAACAGCTGTTCGGCAAGCTGCGCAGGCATGAAATCGTCGAATCCGTGCGCGGCCCGGGCGGCGGCTACAACCTCGCGCGTCGCGCGCAGGACGTCACCGTTGCCGACATCATCATCGCGGTCGACGAACCGCTCGACGCCACGCAGTGCGGCGGCAAAGGCACGTGCGACGGCTCGAAGCAGCCCGACGGCCATTGCATGACGCACGAGCTGTGGTCGACGCTGAACCAGAAAATGGTCGAATACCTCGATTCGGTGTCGCTGCAGGATCTCGTCGATCAGCAGCGCGCACGCGAGGGCGCCCCGGCGGTGCTGCGCGACCGTCGCACGCCGGAGCCCGTCGCCGCACCGGCCGAGCCCGTGCGTACGATGCCGCTCGGCCCCAATTCGGTGTTCAACATCGCGAGTTCGTGAGCGCGAAGGCGCCGCCATACCCCATAACGCACATAGTCCCTGCACAGAATACCCGGAGCGACAGATGACCCAAGAGACTCTCCACCTGCCCATCTATATGGATTACAGCGCGACGACGCCGGTCGATCCGCGCGTGGTCGACAAGATGGTGCCGTACCTGCGCGAGCAGTTCGGCAACCCGGCGTCGCGTAGCCATGCCTATGGCTGGGACGCGGAGCGTGCAGTCGAGGAAGCGCGTGAGCAGGTGGCCGCACTCGTGAACGCCGATCCGCGCGAAATCATCTGGACGTCGGGCGCCACGGAGTCGGACAACCTCGCGATCAAGGGCGCCGCGAACTTCTACAAGGGCAAGGGCAAGCACATCGTCACGGTGAAGACCGAGCACAAGGCCGTGCTCGACACGTGCCGCGAGCTCGAGCGGGACGGTTTCGAAGTCACCTACCTCGACGTGAAGGAAGACGGGCTGATCGACCTCGACGTGTTCAAGGCTGCGCTGCGGCCGGACACGATCCTCGTGTCGGTGATGCACGTGAACAACGAGATCGGCGTGATCCAGGACATCGAGACGATCGGCGAGATCTGCCGCGAGAAGGGCATCGTGTTCCACGTCGATGCCGCGCAGTCGACCGGCAAGGTCGGGATCGACCTCGCGAAGCTGAAGGTCGACCTGATGTCGTTCTCGGCGCACAAGACGTACGGCCCGAAGGGCATCGGCGCGTTGTACGTGCGTCGCAAGCCGCGCGTGCGCATCGAGGCGCAGATGCACGGCGGCGGTCACGAGCGCGGCATGCGCTCGGGCACGCTGCCGACGCATCAGATCGTCGGCATGGGCGAAGCGTTCCGCATCGCGCGCGAGGAAATGGCGACCGAGAACGAGCGCATCCGCATGCTGCGCGACAAGCTGCTGCGCGGCCTGTCGCAGATCGAGGAAACCTACGTGAACGGCGACATGGATCACCGTGTCCCGCACAACCTGAACATCAGCTTCAACTTCGTCGAAGGCGAGTCGCTGATCATGGCGATCAAGGACGTCGCGGTGTCGTCGGGTTCCGCGTGCACGTCGGCGTCGCTGGAGCCGTCGTACGTGCTGCGTGCGCTCGGCCGCAACGACGAGCTCGCGCACAGCTCGATCCGCTTCACGGTCGGCCGCTTCACGACGGAGCAGGAAGTCGACTTCGTGATCGATCTGCTGAACAGCAAGATCGCGAAGCTGCGCGAACTGTCGCCGCTCTGGGAAATGCACCAGGAAGGCATCGATCTGTCGACGATCGAATGGGCCGCACACTGATACCGCATTGAATGCAACCGCGCGCGGATTGACGCACGCAGACGTAACGAGTCAAGGAGTCTGAGTCATGTCTTACAGCAACAAGGTTCTGGATCACTACGAAAACCCGCGCAACGTCGGTTCGTTCGCGAAGGACGACGACACGGTCGGCACGGGCATGGTCGGCGCGCCGGCTTGCGGCGACGTGATGAAGCTGCAGATCCGCGTCGGCGCGGACGGCGTGATCGAAGACGCGAAGTTCAAGACCTACGGTTGCGGTTCGGCGATCGCATCGAGCTCGCTCGTCACCGAATGGGTGAAGGGCAAGACGCTCGACGAGGCACTGTCGATCAAGAACACGCAGATCGCCGAGGAACTCGCGCTGCCGCCGGTGAAGATTCACTGCTCGATCCTCGCGGAAGACGCGATCAAGGCAGCCGTGGCCGACTACAAGAAGCGCCACGACACCAAGGAAAGCGATCAGGCAGCAGCCTGAGCGGCATCGAGAGCGGCTAGGGAAGGAAACGCGGCGGGCCTCGGCGGCACGCCGCGGCAAGGACATCATGGCAATTACACTGACCGAAAAAGCAGCACAGCACGTCCAGAAATACCTCGTCCGTCGCGGCAAGGGCGTGGGCCTGCGGCTTGGCGTTCGCACGACCGGGTGCTCGGGGCTCGCGTACAAGCTCGAGTATGTCGACGAGCTGGCTCCCGAGGATCAGGTGTTCGAGAGCCATGGCGTGAAGGTGGTCGTCGATCCGAAGAGCCTCGCCTATATCGACGGCACCGAGCTCGACTTCGCCCGCGAAGGCCTGAACGAAGGGTTCAAGTTCAACAACCCCAACGTGAAGGACGAGTGCGGGTGCGGGGAATCGTTCCGCGTGTGACGCGGCTTCCTCCGCGCGATGCGGGCAAGAGGCGGCACGGGCCGCCTTTTTAATGTGCGGCGTTTGCCGCGCGACGAACCGGAATTCAACGCGACGATGGTTTCGCTGAAAGACAGCCATTTCGACCTGTTTCACCTGCCGGCGCAATTCGCGCTCGACGAGACGGCGCTCGACGCCGCCTACCGGACGGTGCAGACGCAGGTGCACCCGGACCGCTTCGCGGCGGCCGGCGACGCGCAAAAGCGCATCGCGATGCAATGGGCCACCCGCGCGAACGAGGCGTACCGCACGCTGCGCGATCCGCTGAAGCGCGCGTCCTATCTGCTGTCGCTGCGCGGCGTCGACATCGGCGCAGAAAACAACACCGCGATGGAACCTGCATTCCTGATGCAGCAGATGGAGTGGCGCGAGGGCATCGAGGATGCCGCGGCCGCCCGCAACGTCGATGCGCTCGATGCATTGCTCGCCGAGTTGCGCGACGAGAAGCGCGTGCGCGTCGAGCGCCTCGGCACGCTGCTCGACAGCGGGGCCGATCAGGCCGCCGCGGAAGCCGTGCGTCAGCTGATGTTCATCGAACGGGTCGCGTCGGAAGTGAGCGCGCAGATCGAGCGCCTCGAAACTTAACCGCGTGCCTGGCGGCACGCGCAGCAAACGGGCCGAGCGCCCGAACGAACCAAGATGGCTTTACTGCAAATTTCCGAACCGGGCATGGCGCCGGCGCCGCACCAGCGGCGGCTCGCCGTCGGGATCGATCTCGGCACGACGAACTCGCTCGTCGCCGCCGTGCGCAACAGCGTGCCTGAAGTACTGCCGGACGAAGCGGGCCGCGTGCTGCTGCCGTCGGTGGTCCGTTACCTGGAGAAGGGCGGCCGCCGCATCGGCCACGAAGCGAAGGAGCAGGCCGCGACCGATCCGCGCAACACGATCGTGTCGGTCAAGCGCTTCATGGGCCGCGGCAAGGCCGAAGTCGAAGGCGCGGCGAACGCGCCGTACGAATTCGTCGATGCGCCGGGCATGGTGCAGATCCGCACGATCGACGGCGTGAAGAGCCCGGTCGAAGTATCGGCCGAAATTCTCGCGACGCTGCGGTATCGCGCCGAGGATTCGCTCGGCGACGAGCTGGTCGGCGCGGTGATCACGGTGCCCGCGTACTTCGACGACGCGCAGCGCCAGGCGACCAAGGATGCCGCGCGTCTCGCGGGCCTCAACGTGCTGCGCCTGCTGAACGAACCGACCGCCGCGGCGATCGCCTATGGTCTCGACAACGCGGCCGAAGGCCTTTACGCGGTGTACGACCTCGGCGGCGGCACGTTCGACCTGTCGATCCTGAAGCTGACGAAGGGCGTGTTCGAAGTGCTGGCAGCGGGCGGCGATTCGGCGCTCGGCGGCGACGATTTCGACCATGCGCTGTTCGATCACGTGCTCGCGCAGGCCGGTATCGACGCGAAGACGCTCGCGCCCGAAGACGTGCGCCTGCTGCTCGATCGTGTGCGGGTGCTGAAGGAGGCGCTGTCGTCCGCGCCGCAGGCAGCGCTCGACGTGACGCTGTCGAGCGGTGCGCATCTGGTGCAGACGATTTCGCACGACACGTTCGCGTCGCTCGTCGAGCCGCTCGTGCAGCGCACGCTCGCGCCGACCCGCAAGGCGCTGCGCGATGCGCAGGTCACGCCGGCCGACATCAAGGGCGTCGTGCTCGTCGGCGGCGCGACGCGCATGCCGGTGATCCGCGACGCGGTCGCGAAGTATTTCGGCCAGCTGCCGCTCGTGAACCTCGATCCGGATCAGGTCGTCGCGCTCGGCGCGGCGATCCAGGCCGACCTGCTCGCGGGCAATCGCGGCACCGGCGACGACTGGCTGCTGCTCGACGTGATTCCGCTGTCGCTCGGTGTCGAGACGATGGGCGGCCTCGTCGAGAAGATCATTCCGCGCAACTCGACGATTCCGATCGCGCGTGCGCAGGAATTCACGACCTTCAAGGACGGCCAGACCGCGATGGCGATTCACGTCGTGCAGGGCGAGCGCGAGCTCGTCGCCGACTGCCGGTCGCTCGCGCGCTTCGAGCTGCGCGGCATTCCGCCGATGACGGCGGGCGCCGCACGCATTCGCGTGACCTATCAGGTCGACGCGGATGGCCTGCTGTCGGTGTTTGCACGCGAGCAGTTGTCCGGCGTCGAGGCATCGGTCGTCGTGAAACCGTCGTACGGCCTCGCCGACGACGACATCGCGAAGATGCTGGAAGACAGTTTCAAGACCGCCGAAATCGACATGCGTGCCCGCGCGCTGCGCGAAGCGCAGGTCGAGGCCGAGCGGATGCTCGAGGCGACGCAGGCCGCGCTGGCGGCCGACGGCGAACTGCTCGATGCCGGCGAGCGCGAGCAGGTCGATGCGCTGGCCGCGGCGTTGCGCGCGCTCGCGCAGGGCGACGACACGAATGCGATCGAAGCGGCGACCAAGGCGCTGGCCGACGGTACCGACGAATTCGCGGCGCGCCGGATGGACAAGAGCATCAAGCGTGCGCTGTCGGGCCGCCGGCTCGACGAGATCTGAACCCACGAACCGCGCATCGGCCGGCAACGGCCCGCGCGACGATGAACCGTGCGGCGCATGGCGCCGCACCCTGACTGACGGAACGGACATGCCTCAACTGGTGGTGCTGCCTCACGTCGAACTGTGCCCGGATGGCGCAGTGATCGACGCGACGCCCGGCAAGAGTATCTGCGACAACCTGCTCGATCACGGAATCGAGATCGAGCATGCATGCGAGAAGTCGTGCGCATGCACGACGTGCCACGTGGTGATCCGCGAAGGCTTCAACGAACTGACGCCGTCCGAGGAGGACGAGGACGATCTGCTGGACAAGGCATGGGGCCTCGAGCCGACGTCGCGCCTGTCGTGCCAGGCAATCGTGAAGGAAGATTCGGACCTGGTGGTCGAGATTCCGAAGTACTCGATCAACCACGCGAAGGAAAATCACTGACAGGAACCGGAGGCAGGCGATGAAATGGACCGATTCGCGTGAAATAGCCATTGCGCTGGCGGACAAGTATCCGGACATCGACCCGCAGCGGATCAACTTCGTCGATCTGCGCCAGTGGGTGCTCGAACTCGACGGCTTCGCCGACGATCCCGCGCACTCCGGCGAGAAGATCCTCGAGGCGATCCAGGCACACTGGATCGACGAATCGGATTTCGACGACGAAGACTGACCGACCGGTCACGGCATGCGCCGCAACGGTGCACGCCGCGCGAATGGAAAACGGCTCGTGAGCGTTTGCTCGCGAGCCGTTTTCGTTTTTGGCAGCCTGCCCGCGCACGACGCGCGGGCAGGGGCGCCGACGATGGCGCGATCAGGGAGGTACTTACACGCCGACCAGCGTGCCGTTCTCGATCCGCACGCGCTGGCCCTGGCCGAACGGCGGCGGGTTGTGGTACGTGAACGTGCGCGTCGCGCCGCTTTCCATCTGTACTTGCACCTGATAGTCGGTTTCCGCGCGGACCTGCTTCTCGACCTGGTTGCCGGCGAGACCGCCGCCCAGCGCGCCGATGATCGTCATCGCGGTGCGGCCGTTGCCGTGGCCGAACTGGTTGCCGAGCAGGCCGCCCGCCGCCGCGCCGCCCACGGCGCCGATCCCCGAGCTCTGGCCCGGTGTGCGCGTCTGCGTGATCGCGACGACCGTGCCGCAGCTTTGGCAGTAGGTTTGCGCGGGCGCCGACGGCTGCTGCGCGTATTGCGGCGGCTGCGGGGCGGTCGCGTGACGGCGGTGCGGTGCAGCGGGGCGCGGCGCCGGCTTCGGTTCGGCCTGCGCGACGGCGGCCTTCTGCTGCGCGGCGGCCTGTTCTGCTGCCTGCCGCTGCGCTTGCGCAGCCAGTGCGGCGCTGGCGGCCGCGGCCGTGTCGACGGCCGGCTGCGACGCGATCAGCGCGGCCTGGGTCTGGCCGTTCTGTTCATTGCTGCTGCTCGCCTTCGGGAAGACGCCCGTGATCGCTGCGGTCGCCGCGAGGCTGGCGACGATGACGGCGCCGGCCGCGGTGGCGATGAGCGGGTGGAGGCGTTGCTTTTGCGGCGTGGTCTGATTCTGGTTGTCCATTTTGTTCTCCAATGTCGATCCGGATCGGCACACTGGCCGGAGCAGGATCCCACGCTCGGGAGCGAGCAGACTTGGCGTTCCGGCGCCTCGTTCTGGTCCCGTGGTCATGCGTGGTGACGCAACAGGAGTGTCGTCCACGGCCAAGCGGCGCGCCGTATCAAGGTGTAACGAATTGCAGCACGGGCGCGGCGGGCGCCATCGGGAAAACCCGGAGAAGGCCGGCGCGACGAGGGAATAAAACGGGGGAGGAGCGAAAGCCGGCGAACGCCGGCAGGCAGGATTTACGCGCGGTTACAAAGCCGATCCGTATGCACCGCGTAGCGCGGCGCATACGGGGGCACGGCGTCAGTCTTCGCGGCGCAGGTGCGGGAACAGCAGCACGTCGCGAATCGTCGGGCTGTCGGTCAGCAGCATCACGAGACGGTCGATGCCGATCCCGCAGCCGCCCGTCGGAGGCATCCCGTATTCGAGCGCGCGGATGTAGTCGGCGTCGAAGAACATCGCTTCCTCGTCGCCCGCATCCTTTTGCTCGACCTGCTTCTTGAAGCGCGCGGCCTGGTCTTCCGGGTCGTTCAACTCCGAGAAGCCGTTCGCGATCTCGCGGCCGGTCATGAACAGCTCGAAACGCTCGGTGATGCCCGGCACCGTATCCGATGCGCGCGCGAGCGGCGACACCTCGACCGGGTAGTCGATGATGAACGTCGGTTCCCACAGCTGCGCCTCGGCCGTTTCCTCGAACAGCGCGAGCTGCAACGCGCCGATGCCTGCGTTCAGGAACGCCGGCTGCGACACGTCGACGCCCAGGCGCTTCAGTTCGGTACGCAGGAACGCGTCGTCCGACAGCTGGCCGTCGGTGTAGTTCGGTGCGTACTTCTGGATTGCCTGAGTGATCGTCAGGCGATGGAACGGCTTCGCGAGGTCGAGCTCGCGGCCCTGGTACTGGATCGTCGCGGTGCCGAGCGCATCGATCGCCGCCTGGCGGATCAGTTGCTCGGTGAAGTCCATCAGCCAGCGGTAGTCGGTGTACGCGGCGTAGAACTCCATCATCGTGAATTCCGGGTTGTGACGCGGCGACACGCCTTCATTCCGGAAATTGCGGTTGATCTCGAACACGCGCTCGAAACCGCCGACGATCAGGCGCTTCAGGTACAGCTCCGGCGCGATGCGCAGGAACATCTGCATGTCGAGCGCATTGTGATGCGTGACGAACGGCTTCGCGGCCGCGCCGCCCGGGATCGGGTGCAGCATCGGCGTCTCGACTTCCATGAAGTCGGCGTTGTCCATGAACTTGCGGATCGACGCGATCGTCTTCGTGCGGGCGCGGAACGTGTCGCGCGTTTCCGGCGTGACGATCAGGTCGACGTAGCGCTGGCGGTAGCGCATTTCCTGGTCGGACAGGCCGTGGAACTTGTCCGGCAGCGGCCGCAGCGCCTTCGCCAGCAGGCGCAGCTCCTTGCACTGGACCGACAGCTCGCCCTTGTTGGTGCGGAACAGCACGCCGCGCGCGGCGACGATGTCGCCGAGGTCCCACTTCTTGAACGCGTCGTAGGTGTCGGCGCCGACGTCGTTCGGCGTCACGAAGAACTGGATCTGGCCCGACCCGTCCTGCACCGTCGCGAAGCTCGCCTTGCCCATCACGCGCTTGAGCATCATGCGGCCGGCCACCGACACCTCGACCGGGTTCGCTTCGAGCGCGGCCTTGTCCGAATCGGCGAATTTGGCCTGCAGGTCGGCTGCGTGGTGCTCGGGCCGGAAGTCGTTCGGATAGGCGACGCCTTGCTCGCGCAACGCGCGCAGCTTCTCGCGGCGCTCGGCGATGATCTGGTTGTCGTCCGCCGTGACGGCGGGCTGCGTTTGGGTCGATTCGGTCATGATGGTCGGAATTCGGAGTGGGGTGCGGCAACGCGAACGGAAAGGGCGGCGCGGGCAGGCCGCGCCGCGGCGCTTACACGCCCTGTTTCAGGCTCGCGCTGATGAAGTCGTCGAGGTCGCCGTCGAGCACCGCCCGCGTGTTGCTCATTTCGACGTTCGTGCGCAGGTCCTTCACGCGGCTCTGGTCGAGCACGTACGAGCGGATCTGGTGGCCCCAGCCCACATCGGTCTTGCTCGATTCGAGCTTGTCCTGTTCGGCCTGGCGCTTGCGCATTTCGACTTCGTACAGGCGCGACTTCAGCATCGCCATCGCTTCGGCGCGGTTGCGGTGCTGCGAGCGGTCGTTCTGGCACTGCACGACGATCCCCGTCGGCATGTGCGTGATCCGCACCGCCGAGTCGGTCTTGTTGATGTGCTGGCCGCCCGCGCCCGAGGCGCGGTACGTGTCGATGCGCAGGTCCGCCGGGTTGATCTCGACTTCGATCGAGTCGTCGATTTCCGGATAGACGAATACCGACGAGAACGACGTGTGGCGGCCGCCCGACGAGTCGAACGGCGACTTGCGCACGAGGCGGTGGATGCCCGTTTCGGTACGCAGGAAGCCGTATGCGTATTCGCCCGTGACCTTGACCGTCGCGTTCTTGATGCCGGCGACGTCGCCGTCGGATTCTTCGAGGACTTCGGCCTTGAAGCCCTTGCGTTCGCAGTAGCGCAGGTACTGGCGCAGCAGCATCGACGCCCAGTCGCATGCCTCGGTGCCGCCCGCGCCGGCCTGGATGTCGATGAAGCAGTTGTTCGGATCGGCCGGGTTCGAGAACATCCGGCGGAACTCGATGTCGCCGACGCGCGCTTCGAGCTTCGCGGCGTCTTCCTCCGACGCGAGCAGCGTATCCTCGTCGCCTTCCTCGCGTGCCAGCTCGAACAGGTCGAGCGCGTCGCGCAGGTCGCTATCGAGCGCGGTGAGCGTCATGACGACGCCTTCGAGCAGCTTCTTCTCGCGGCCGAGCGCCTGGGCGTTCTTCGAATCGTTCCAGACGTTCGGGTCTTCGAGTTCCTTGTTGACTTCGGTCAGACGCGCAGCTTTGGCGTCGTAGTCAAAGATACCCCCGAAGCTCGCCCGCGCGATTGCGCAGGTCGAGCAGGGAGCTTTCGATCGCGTTGAGACGTTCCGCTTCCATGATCGTTCGCTGTTCCGGCTTCGTAAAAAAGCGGAATTATAGCCGATCGGCAGGGTTGCCCGGTGACGCAAACAGTGCCTGCACGCGTGTCGACGGCCCCGTCCGGCACGGCGCGCACGCGTGCGGCGGCGCGTCGCGGGCCGGGTGGCGTGCTCAGCCGGCCGCGTGTTCGACGATCAACTGGACGCGCGTGACGCCGTTCCACGTATCGGCGACGAGCCGGTACGCGACCAGCGCGCTCGCCGGCAGCGGCTCGGTGTGGTTGAACCAGATCGCATTGAAGCGCTGGCGACCGCGCGCAAGCTGCAGCTTCAGGTGCTTTTCCTTCACAAGCGACTGCGACACGACGTCGAATTCGCCCGAGAAAAGCGGGGCCGGAAACCCTTGCCCCCAGACGGCCTCGTCGAGCAGGCCGACGAACTGCGGCGTGAAGTACGCGTCCTCGAGTTCGCCGTCGGTCTCGATCACGCGGGCGAGCGCGTCGTCGGACAGCCATTCGCGCGCGACGGCTTCGAACGCGGCCGCGAAGCGCGGCACGTTTTCGGTGTCGAGCGTGAGGCCGGCCGCCATCGCGTGGCCGCCGAACGCGACGATCAGGTCCGGTTCGCGTTTCGAGACGAGGTCGAGCGCGTCGCGCAAGTGGAAGCCCGCGATCGACCGGCCGGACCCCTTGACCCGCTTGCCTTCGTCGTCGGCGTGCGCGAACGTGAACGACGGGCGGTGGAATTTTTCCTTGAGCCGGCCGGCGACGATGCCGATCACGCCCTGGTGCCACTCGGGATTGAACAGCGTGATCGTGCATGCGTCGGCCGGATCGACGTCGGCGAGATCGGCGAGCGCCTGCTGCTGCATGCCGGCCTCGATTTCGCGGCGCTCGCGGTTCATCGCGTCGAGCTGCTGCGCGAGATCCCACGCGCGGCCGATGTCGTCGGTGATCAGGCATTCGATGCCGAGCGACATGTCGGACAGCCGTCCGGCGGCGTTCAGGCGTGGGCCGAGGCCGAAGCCGAGGTCGAAGCCCGACGCGGTGCGCGCGTCGCGCGCAGCGGCGCGGAACAGCGCGGCGACGCCCGGCTGCATGCGGCCGTTGCGGATGCGCTGCAGCCCCTGCGCGACGAGCACGCGGTTGTTGCCGTCGAGCCGCACGACGTCGGCGACGGTGCCGAGCGCGACGAGGTCGAGCAGGCCGTCGAGGCGCGGCTCGGCTTCCTTGCTCGCGAACGCGCCGCGGCGGCGCAGTTCGGCGCGCAGCGCGAGCAGCACGTAGAACATCACGCCGACGCCGGCGAGGTGCTTGCTCGGGAACGCGCAGCCCGGCTGGTTCGGGTTGACGATCGCGCGCGCGGCGGGCAGCGCGTCGCCGGGCAGGTGGTGGTCGGTCACGAGCACGTCGATGCCGCGCGCGTTCGCGGCTTCGACGCCGGCGACGCTCGCGATCCCGTTGTCGACGGTGATCAGCAGATCGGGCTTGCGTGCGGCCGCGAGCTCGACGATCTCGGGCGTGAGGCCGTAGCCGTATTCGAAGCGGTTCGGCACCAGGTAGTCGATCTGCGCGCCGAACATCCGCAGGCCGCGCACCGCGACCGCGCAGGCGGTCGCGCCGTCGCAGTCGTAGTCGGCGACGACCAGCAGGCGCCGCTTGTCGGCGATCGCGTCGGCGAGCAGCACCGCCGCATCGGCGCAGCCTTTCAGCTCGGTGGGCGGCACGAGGCGCGCGAGCGCGGTCTCGATGTCCGCGGGCGACTGCACGCCGCGCGACGCGTACAGGCGTGCGAGGACGGGGTGCAGGCCGTGGCGCGCGAGCGCTTCGGCGTCGGCGGGCGCGACGGGGCGGGTAACGATCCGGGTCATACGGGTTGGCGTTGTTATTCGAACAGGGAGGCGAGCGCGCGGCGGCGCCAGAACTTGCGCAGGTCGCCGCGCGTCGCGTGCAGCGTCACGGAGCTCGTGTCGCCGCACAGCGTGAAATCGACGGCCGCCAACTCGCCGTTCTGCAGCGCGGCGAGCGCCGGCGCGAACCAGTCGCGTTCGAGCGTGGCGAGTCCGTCGTGCCAGCGCGCCCAGTCCTGCTCGATGAACGGGGCGGTCAGCGCCGGCAGCTCGACGAGCGTCGCGCCATCGGCGGCCGGCAGCGCGCCGAACGTCGCGGGCGGGCGGCCGGCTTCGATTTGCGCGGCGCGTGCGAGGCCGAGTGCGGCGGGCGACGCGGACAGCACGCGCGAGAACGGCTTGCCGACCGGCTTCAGCGTGCCCTGTGCATGGAACCAGATCGAATTGACGGCCGGCAACCCACGGGCCTCGCGGGCTTCGTTCACCGGATGCTGGAACCACGCCATCTGCACTTCATTCTGCAGTTTCATCCACATCCGCGAGCGCTCGCCCGTATGTGCCTCGTGCGGCAACCAGATCTCGATGTTGCGGCCGCTGGCGCGCAGCGGCGCGGCGCCGGCGAGGCGCGCGAGCTGGTCGCTCGACAGATACCAGCGCGCCGGGTTCGGCGCTTCGAGCCGCACGCCCAACTCCTCGATCAGCGGCCGCGCAACCGCGAGCAGCGCGGCTGCGTCGCCGTCGTCGAGCGCGAGGGCGGCCGGATCGACGAGCACCAGGTGATCGTGCGCGATTTCGACGTGCACGGGCTCGACGCACGCCCATGCGTGCGTGCCGGGATCGCCGCCGTCGGCCAGCAGCATGTAGGGCGCGAGCGGCGCCTCGTCCGCGGCGTTGCCCTGCGTGGCGCCGAACCGGCTTGCCAGCCAGCGTTCGTGCGGCAGCGTGCGCTGGAAGTCCTCGCCGGCCACGCGCTCGACGAGGCTCGCGCGGGCGAGCAACTTCCTGAGCGCGGGACTGTCCAGTGTGTGCAGGGACGAGGCCGCATCGGCCGCCGACGGCAGCGCGAACGGAACGAGAAAATGGAGGCGTCGGTCGTGCATGATGGTGCGCATTGTATGGCAAACTGCGCGCGTGATCGGGCCGGCTGACGGCCCGTTCGCGTCCGGCGACCGTTTTTTTTCGATCGCGCCCGGGCGACCGCCGCCCGATGGCGGTCCGGCCGCGGGCCGCCATCCCCGCCGTAACCAGCAGAAAGGATTCGCTTGAAACTTCCGTACGAATGGCAAATCGGCTGGCGCTACACGCGCGCCGGCAAACGCACGACCGGCAACGGCTTCATTTCCTTCATCGCGCTCGTCTCGATGCTCGGGATCGCGCTCGGCGTCGCGGCGCTGATCGTCGTGCTGTCGGTGATGAACGGCTTCCAGAAGGAAGTGCGCGACCGCATGCTGTCGGTGCTCGCGCACGTCGAGGTGTTCTCGCCGACGGGTTCGATGCCCGACTGGCAACTGACCGCGCAGGAAGCGCGCCGCAATCCGTCGGTGATCGGCGCGGCGCCGTACGTCGACGCCCAGGCGCTGCTCACGCGCCAGGACTCGGTGAGCGGCGTGATGCTGCGCGGCATCGAGCCGGCGCTCGAACCGCAGGTGTCCGACATCGGCAAGGACATGAAGGCCGGCCAGCTCGGCGCGCTCGTGCCCGGCCAGTTCGGCATCGTGCTCGGCGACGCGCTCGCCGGCAACCTCGGCGTGACGGTCGGCGACAAGATCACGCTCGTCGCGCCCGAAGGCTCGATCACGCCGGCCGGCATGATGCCGCGCCTGAAGCAGTTCACGGTCGTCGGCGTGTTCGAATCGGGCCACTACGAATACGACAGCACGCTCGCGATGATCAACATTCGCGACGCCGAGGCGTTGTTTCGGATGAGCGCGCCGACCGGCGTGCGGTTGCGGCTCACCGACATGCAGAAGGCGCCGCAGGTCGCGCTCGAGCTGTCGCGGACGCTGTCGGGCAGCCTGTACATCCGCGACTGGACCCAGCAGAACAAGACGTGGTTCTCGGCCGTGCAGATCGAGAAGCGGATGATGTTCATCATCCTCACGCTGATCATCGCGGTGGCCGCGTTCAACCTCGTGTCGTCGCTCGTGATGACGGTGACCAACAAGCAGGCCGACATCGCGATCCTGCGCACGCTCGGCGCGCAGCCGGGGTCGATCATGAAGATCTTCGTCGTGCAGGGCGTGACGATCGGCTTCGTCGGCACCGCGTCCGGCGTCGCGCTCGGCTGCCTGATCGCATGGAGCATCCCGTGGCTGATCCCGATGATCGAGCACCTGTTCGGCGTGCAGTTCCTGCCGCCGTCGGTGTACTTCATCAGCGAACTGCCGTCCGAGCTCGTCGCGAGCGACGTGATCCGGATCGGGTTGATCGCGTTCGCGCTGTCGGCCGTCGCCACGCTCTATCCGAGCTGGCGCGGCGCGAAGGTGAAACCCGCGGAGGCGCTCCGCTATGAATGACCGCGCGACCGCATTCGCGGATTCACGACAACACAACAGACAGGATTCGGCAGGTATGCAGGAATACGTGCTTCAGGCGCGCGGGATCACGAAGGCGTTCGTGCAGGGCGGCTTCAACGTGCAGGTGCTCAACAACACCGAGCTGACGGTGCGGCGCGGCGAGAAGCTCGCGGTCGTCGGCGCGTCGGGCTCCGGCAAGAGCACGCTGCTGCACGTGCTGGGCGGGCTCGACGAGCCGAGCGCCGGCGAGGTGTCGCTGCTCGGCAAGCCGTTTACGCAACTCGCCGAGCGCGAGCGCAACGAGCTGCGCAACCGCGCGCTGGGCTTCGTCTACCAGTTCCATCACCTGCTGCCCGAGTTCACGGCGCTCGACAACGTCGCGATGCCGCTGCGCATCCGCCGGATGACGACCGAGGACGCGCGCGCGCAGGCACAGGCGATGCTCGAACGCGTCGGTCTCGGCCCGCGTGCGAAGCACCGGCCGGGCGAGCTGTCGGGCGGCGAACGGCAGCGTGTCGCGATCGCGCGCGCGCTGGTCACGAAGCCGGCGTGCGTGCTCGCCGACGAGCCGACCGGCAACCTCGACGGCACGACGGCCGACACGGTGTTCAACCTGATGCTCGAGCTGTCCGAGACGCTCGAAACGAGTTTCGTGATCGTCACGCACGATCCCGATCTCGCCGCGCGCTGCGACCGCATCATGCGGTTGCGCGACGGGGTGCTGCACGAGGAGCCGGCGCTGCCGGTGTAAGAAGCCACGCGCCTTTGGCCGGCCGCCGGCTCGTCCGGCACGGCGCAACGGCGCAGGACCGCTGCCATGTGGATCGACACGCACTGCCATCTCGATGCCGCCGAGTTCGACGCCGACCGCGACGCGGTCGCGCAGGCTGCGCGCGCGGCCGGCGTGTCGCGCGTCGTGATCCCGAGCATCGGGCGCGACAACTTCACGACGGTGCGCGAACTCGCGCATCGCACGCCGGGCGCGGTGTACGCGCTCGGCATCCATCCGATGTATACGCCGCAAGCGCGCGACGCGGATCTCGACCGGCTGCGCATGGAGATCGAGGCGAGCCTCGACGATCCGCGTTTCGTCGCGATCGGCGAGATCGGGCTCGACTATTTCGTGCCGGGCCTCGACGAAGACCGGCAGCAGCTCTTCTACCAGGGCCAGCTCAGGCTGGCGCGGGAATTCGATCTGCCGGTGCTGTGCCACGTGCGCAAGTCGCAGGACCGCGTGCTGGCCGGGCTGCGCCGTTTCGGCGTACGGCGCGGCATCGCGCATGCGTTCAACGGCAGCTTCCAGCAGGCCGACGCGTATCTTGCGCAGGGGCTGCATCTCGGCTTCGGCGGCAACGTGACCTTCACGCGCGCGCGGCAGATCCGCCGGCTCGCCGCCGAATTGCCGCTCGACGCGCTCGTCGTCGAGACCGATGCGCCCGACATCGCGCCCGAATGGGCATACAAATCCCGCAATACGCCCGACCAGGTGCCGCGCATCGGCGGTGTGCTGGCCGAACTGCGCGGGCTCGATGCCGGCGAATTGTCCCTATGCACTTCGGCTAACGCGCTCGCCGCGCTGCCGCGACTCGCACTTTCGTCCGCATAATCGTTGCCGGAAGGCGCCGCATGGGCAGGGGCGGCGCCGGGTCGACGAGGAGGCGGAATGCGCGTGTGGTGGATCGCGTTCGCGCTCGGCGTCGTCGTGCTGCAGCGGCAGGCGGCGTTGCCGGGGGCGATCGCTTGGACGATCGGAGCAGCGGTGCTCGCGGGCTGCGCGGCGCTGGGCGCGTGGTGCGTGCGTCGCCGGCGCACGCGTGCGGTCGTCGTATGCGGATGGATGTTGTGCGCGGTCGCGGCTTGCGTCGTGGGATTCGGCTATGCGGCCGCGCGAGCCGAATGGCGGCTGCGCGACAGTCTGCCTGTCGAGTGGGAAGGGCGCGACATCGTCGTCACGGGCGTGATCCGCGGGCTGCCCGTCGTCGACGAGACAGGTGCGCGGCTGCTGTTCGCGGTCGAATCGAATGATGCGGGGCTCACCCGTTTCCCGCCGTTGATCCGATTGTCGTGGCGCGCGTATGGCGCATCCGCGACACGCGATGCGCTGCCCGATTTGCGTGCGGCCCAGCGCTGGCGTTTCGTCGTACGCCTCAAGCGTCCGCATGCCGAGGCCAATCCCGGCGTGCGCGACAGCGAGGCGGCGTGGCTCGCCGCGGGCATTCGTGCGATCGGCTATGTCAGCGCGCCGCGTCGGGCGGTATTGCTCGATGGGCGCGCATCGGGATGGCGCGCATCGATCGATCGTGTGCGCGACATGCTGCGGGCACGCATCGGCGAGGGGCTCGGCGCCGATGCGGCGCATCGCGGCATCGTCGCCGCGCTGGCGATCGGCGACCAGTCGGGTATCGGCGACGACGATTGGCGCGTGCTGCGCAACACGGGCACGAGCCATCTGGTCGCGATTTCAGGTCTCCATGTCGGGCTGGTCGGTGCGCTCGCCGGCTGGCTCGTTTCGATGGTCTGGCGCCGCGTGCGCTGGCGCGGACGGGCCACGACGCTCGTGCTGCCGGCGCCGTACGCGGCCGCGCTTGCCGCGCTGGTCGCTGCGGCGGGCTATGCGGCGGGCTATGCGGCGCTCGCCGGCTTCAACGTACCGGCGCAGCGCGCGTGGTGGATGATCGCGGCCGGCGGCATCGCGTATCTGGCTGGCCGCAGCGTGCCGACGTCGGCGGTGCTGTGCGTGGCGCTCGGCGGCGTGCTGCTCGCCGACCCGTGGGCCGTGCTGTCGGCCGGGTTCTGGCTGTCGTTCGGTGCGGTCGCGGTGATCCTGCTGGCCGTCGCCGGCTGGCGCGCGGTGCGCGAGGCTGATGAGATCGACGAGATCGACGAAGCGGGCGCGGAAAGCGGCACGGCCGGCTTGCGGAGCCGGTTGCGTGCGTGGGCTATGCGTTGCGGGCGGCGCTTCGCCGAGGCGACGCGCGTGCAGTACGCGGTGACGATCGGGCTCGCGCCGCTCACCGCCGCATGGTTCGCGCAGGTTTCGCTGTCGGGGCCGTTCGGCAATGCGTTCGCGATTCCGTGGGTCAACTCGGTCGTGACGCCGGTCGTGCTGGCCGGCATCGCGTTGCCGCCGCCGCTCGATGCGGTTGCTTTTCGGCTAGCGCACGCGGCGCTCGCGCCGATGATGACGCTGCTCGGGCACCTGGCCGATTGGCCGGCCGGCGTGTTCTGGCTGCGCATGCCCGACTGGCCGGTGCTGGTGCTGGCATGCATGGGTGTCGCGTGGGCACTGATGCCGCGCGGCTGGCCGCTGCGCTGGGCGGCGCCGCTGACGTGGCTGCCGCTCGTCGCGCCGGCGCCGGATGCGCCGCCGGCGGGCGGCTTCCGGCTGACCGTGCTCGACGTCGGGCAGGGCGCGGCGGTACTGGTCGAAACCGCGCGGCGGACCTTGCTGTTCGATGCGGGGCCGGGTGCGGAGTCGTCCCACGCCGGTACGCGGATCGTCGCGCCGGCGTTGCGGGCGCGCGGCATCGCGACGATCGATTCGCTCGTGCTCAGTCATGCGGATGCCGATCATGCGGGCGGCGCAGCGGCCGTTTATGCGGCCACCGACGTGCGCCAACTGCTGGCCGGCATTGCGCCGCGGCACCGGCTGTGGCGCGATGCGCAGGCGGCGGGCGTGGCCGATCGGCTGCCGTGCGCGGCCGGGCAGCGGTGGACCTGGGACGGCGTCGTCTTCACGGTGCTGTGGCCGCCGGGCGGGGTGGGCACGGGTTCGTCGAACGGCCAATCGTGTGTGTTGCGCATCGATGCGGGCGGCACGTCGGCACTGCTGACGGGCGACATCGAGGCCGCCGCCGAGCGCCGGCTGGTGGCCGATGCGCGCGACGCGCTGGCCGCGCAGATCCTGGTCGTTCCGCACCACGGCAGCCGCACGTCGTCGGTCGAGCCTTTCCTCGATTCGGTCGGGCCGCGCGTCGCGGTATTTCCTGTAGGCTATCGCAATCGTTTCGGGCATCCGCACCGGACCGTGCTTGCCCGCTACGAGGCGCGCGGGATTCCGCTGCCGCGCACCGATCGCGACGGCGCCGTGCGGTTCGACGTCGCGCCGGCGGGCGCCGGGTTTGCATTCGCGCGCTATCGCGACGAACGGCGCCGGTACTGGATGGACCGGTAAGCGCGGCGAAGGCCGGCATCGGGACGGAAGCTCGGGGCTGGCGTAGCGTGCCGAAGCACGGTTCCGACAGAATACGAAGCAGGGATCGGCGCAAGAGCTGAAGCGCCCACTTCCGTCGGCCGCGAAGCATGACGGGAGCACGTGCCGAAGCCCCCGCTCCCGTCGACAAAGGAGACATCGGCATTTGAAGGACATCCTCCACTTCTCGCATGCGAACGGCTTCCCGGCGTCGACATACCGGACGATCTTCGCCGAACTGGCCGACGACTACGAGCTGCGCTACATCGAACGGATCGGTCACGACCGCCGCTACCCGGTGACGCGCGACTGGCCGCATCTCGTCGAGCAACTGCTCGACGACATCGGCAGCCGCTACGAGCGCCCGGTCTGGCTCGTCGGCCATTCGCTCGGCGGCTACCTGTCGTTGATGGCCGCGCTGAAGAAGCCGCAGTGGGTGCGCGGCGTCGTGATGATCGATTCGCCGATCATCGCGGGCTGGCGTGCCGGCGCGCTGCGCGCGAGCCAGTGGGCGGGGCTCGACGAGCGGCTGTCGCCGGCCGCGGCCACGCGCAACCGGCGCACGCGCTGGATGAGCCGCGACGAAGTCTGGCGGCACTTTCGCGAGAAGCCCGCGTTCGCGCGCTGGGACGAACGGATGCTCGCCGACTATATCGACCACGGGATCCCGCAGGCCGGCGCCGACGGCGAGCGCGCGCTGGCGTTCGACCGGCAGGTCGAATACCTGATCTACCGGACGCTGCCGCACACGCTCGGCCCGCGGCTCGCGCACGGCGCGCCGGTGCCGCTCGGCTTTCTCGCCGGCACGCGCTCGCGCGAGGTGCGGCAGGTCGGGCTCGACGCGACGCGCCGTGCGACGCGCGGGCGCATCGAATGGATCGAAGGGAGCCACCTGTTCCCGATGGAGCGGCCGATCGAGACCGCCCGCGCATTGCAGCGGATGCTGAATTCGCTGAAGGCGGAAGAGGGCAGCGCTTCGCTGGCCGGTGCGCCGATCGCGAGGCGCGCCTGACGCTTCGTCCGGCGACAGGAACGCCCGCCGGCGCATGCGCGCGGCGCCGACCGGCCGGCCGGTTCGCACCGGCGCGCACGGTTGGTGCGGCTCGGCACGAAAGGGCGCGATCATCGCGTCAATTGCTGAGAGAAGGGCGGGCTTTACGGTATAATCCGTTTTTCCCGCGAGCATCCAGCGATGACCAAATATGTTTTCGTCACCGGCGGCGTAGTTTCTTCCCTCGGCAAGGGTATTGCCGCCGCCTCTCTCGCCGCGATCCTCGAATCGCGCGGTCTGAAAGTCACCCTCCTCAAACTCGATCCCTACATCAACGTCGACCCCGGCACGATGAGCCCGTTTCAGCACGGCGAAGTATTCGTGACGGAAGACGGAGCGGAGACCGACCTCGACCTCGGCCACTATGAGCGCTTCATCAGCACGAAGATGCGCAAGGCCAACAACTTCACGACCGGCCAGATCTACGAATCGGTGATCCGCAAGGAACGCCGCGGCGACTATCTCGGCAAGACCGTGCAGGTGATTCCGCACATCACGAACGAAATCCAGGCGTTCATCGAGCGCGGGGCGGCATCGGCCACCTGCGGCGAGCCGGACGTCGCGATCGTCGAGATCGGCGGCACGGTCGGCGACATCGAATCGCTGCCGTTCCTCGAGGCCGCGCGCCAGATGAGCCTGCGCCTCGGCCGCAACAGCGCGTGCTTCGTGCACCTGACGCTCGTGCCGTACGTCGCGACGGCCGGCGAGCTGAAGACGAAGCCGACCCAGCACAGCGTGCAGAAGCTGCGCGAGATCGGCATCCTGCCGCACGTGCTGCTGTGCCGTGCGGATCGCCGCATTCCCGACGACGAATCGAAGAAGATCTCGATGTTCTCGAACGTGCCCGAAGACGCCGTGATCTCGGTGTGGGACGCCGACAGCATCTACAAGATTCCGCAGATGCTGCACGACCAGGGCCTCGACCGGATCATCTGCGAAGAGCTGAAGCTGTCGCCGAAGGACGCCGACCTGAGCATGTGGTCGACGCTCGTCGAAAAGCTCGAGAACCCGAAGCACGAAGTGACGATCGGCATGGTCGGCAAGTACGTCGACCTGACCGAGTCGTACAAGTCGCTGATCGAGGCGCTGCGCCATGCGTCGATCCACACGTCGACCAAGGTCAACATCGAGTACATCGATTCGGAAGAGCTCGAGGCGAACGGTGTCGACAGCCTGAAGCATCTCGACGCCGTGCTGGTGCCGGGCGGTTTCGGCCGTCGCGGCACGGAAGGCAAGATCGCGGCGGTCCGCTATGCGCGCGAGTCGAAGGTGCCGTACCTCGGCATCTGCCTCGGCATGCAGCTCGCGGTGATCGAATTCGCGCGCGACGTCGTCGGCCTGAAGCAGGCGAACAGCACGGAATTCGATCCGGACACGCCGGAGCGCGTGGTCGCGCTGATCACCGAATGGTACGACCGCGAAGGCAAGGTCGAGACGCGCACCGAGGAATCCGACCTCGGCGGCACGATGCGCCTGGGTTCGCAGCGCTGCCCGATCAAGCCGGGCACGATGGCGGAAGAAATCTACGGCAAGGACGTGAACGAGCGCCATCGCCACCGTTATGAAGTCAATAACCGCTTCGTGCCCCAGCTCGAAGCCGGCGGCCTTATCATCAGCGCCCGTACCCCGAGCGAGGATCTGCCGGAAATGATGGAGCTGCCGCGCTCGATGCACCCGTGGTTCGTCGGCGTCCAGTTCCACCCGGAATTCACGTCCACGCCGCGTGACGGTCATCCGCTGTTCAAGTCGTTCGTCGAAGCCGCGCTCGCCAACAAGCAAGCGCGCGGAGTGCAAGCATGAAGCTGTGCGATTTCGAGGTCGGTCTCGACAAGCCTTTCTTCCTGATCGCGGGTACCTGCGTCGTCGAATCGGAGCAAATGACGATCGACACGGCCGGCCGCCTGAAGGAGATCTGCGAGAAGCTGAACGTTCCGTTCATCTACAAGTCGTCCTACGACAAGGCAAACCGCAGCTCGGGCAAATCGTTTCGCGGCCTCGGAATGGACGAGGGCCTGCGGATCCTGTCCGAGGTGAAGCGCCAGCTCGGCCTGCCGGTGCTGACGGACGTGCATTCGATCGACGAGATCGAGCAGGTCGCGTCGGTCGTCGACGTGCTGCAGACGCCCGCGTTCCTGTGCCGTCAGACCGATTTCATCCATGCATGCGCGCGCTCGGGCAAGCCCGTCAACATCAAGAAGGGCCAGTTCCTCGCACCGCACGACATGAAGAACGTGATCGACAAGGCGCGCGACGCGGCACGTGAAGCCGGTCTGTCGGAAGACCGTTTCATGGCGTGCGAGCGCGGCGTCTCGTTCGGCTACAACAATCTCGTGTCGGACATGCGTTCGCTCGCGATCATGCGCGAGACGAACGCGCCGGTCGTGTTCGATGCGACCCACTCGGTGCAGTTGCCGGGCGGCCAGGGCACGAACTCGGGCGGCCAGCGCGAATTCGTGCCGGTGCTCGCACGTGCGGCGGTCGCGACGGGCGTCGCGGGCCTTTTCATGGAAACGCATCCGAATCCGGCCGAGGCGAAGTCGGACGGCCCGAACGCGGTGCCGCTGAACCGGATGGGTGCGTTGCTGGAGACGCTCGTCACGCTCGACCAGACGGTGAAGCGCAACCCGTTCCTGGAAAACGATTTCAATTAAAGATCGAATGAACCTTGCGACGGCTTTGCGCGTCTGTAGCGAAAGCGGTTCCGGCCCGCACGCCGTCGCAGTTTGAAGAATCCATCGTCATTCTCAGAGGAAACCCATGAGTGCAATCGTAGATATCATCGGCCGCGAGATTCTGGATTCGCGCGGCAACCCCACCGTCGAATGCGACGTGCTGCTCGAATCGGGCACGATGGGCCGCGCGGCGGTGCCGTCGGGCGCGTCCACCGGCTCGCGTGAAGCGATCGAACTGCGCGACGGCGAAGCCGGCCGCTACAACGGCAAGGGCGTGCTGAAGGCGGTCGAGCACATCAACACCGAAATCTCCGAAGCCATCATGGGCCTCGACGCGTCGGAACAGGCGTTCCTCGACAAGACGCTGCTCGAACTGGACGGCACCGACAACAAGTCGCGCCTCGGCGCGAACGCGATGCTGGCCGTGTCGATGGCCGTCGCGAAGGCAGCAGCCGAAGAAGCCGGCCTGCCGCTGTACCGCTACTTCGGCGGCTCGGGCGCGATGCAACTGCCGGTGCCGATGATGAACATCGTCAACGGCGGCGCGCACGCGAACAACAGCCTGGACATCCAGGAATTCATGATCGTCCCGGTCAGCCAGCCGACGTTCCGTGAAGCGCTGCGTTGCGGCGCGGAAGTGTTCCACGCGCTGAAGAAGATCCTGAGCGACCGCGGCATGAGCACGGCCGTCGGCGACGAAGGCGGTTTCGCACCGAACTTCGGCAGCAACGACGAGTGCCTGTCGACGATCCTGCAGGCGATCGAGAAGGCCGGCTACCGTGCGGGCGAAGATGTGCTGCTCGCGCTCGACTGCGCGGCATCCGAGTTCTACCACGACGGCAAATACCAGCTCGCGGGCGAAGGCCTGCAACTGTCGTCGGCCGAATTCACCGACTACCTCGCGACGCTCGCCGACAAGTTCCCGATCGTGTCGATCGAGGACGGCATGCATGAAAGCGACTGGGACGGCTGGAAGCTCTTGACCGACCGCCTCGGCAAGAAGGTGCAGCTCGTCGGCGACGACCTGTTCGTCACGAACACGCGCATCCTGAAGGAAGGCATCGAGAAGGGCATCGCAAACTCGATCCTCATCAAGATCAACCAGATCGGTACGCTGACCGAAACGTTCGCGGCGATCGAAATGGCGAAGCGCGCGGGCTACACGGCCGTGATCTCGCACCGCTCGGGCGAAACGGAAGATTCGACGATCGCGGACATCGCGGTCGGCCTGAACGCCGGTCAGATCAAGACGGGTTCGCTGTCGCGCAGCGACCGCATCTCGAAGTACAACCAGTTGCTGCGCATCGAGGAAGATCTCGGCGACATCGCGAGCTACCCGGGCAAATCGGCTTTCTATAACCTGCGCTAACGCGCTACTATCGGGTTCGTCATCTCGACGCCGCTCTGTGCCTGTGCGCGGAGCGGCGCTTCTTATATCTGCGTCTCTTACATGCGGCTTGTCACTGTCGTCCTGATTGCCTTGCTGGCGCTCATTCAGTACCCCCTATGGTGGGGACACGGCGGCTGGCTGCGGGTGCACGAACTGCGTCAGCAGCTCGACGACCAACTTCAGAAGAACGCGGACGAGAAGCTGCGCAACGAGCGCACCGCCGGCGAAGTGCAGGACCTGCAGAGCGGCACCGCGGCGATCGAGGAGCGTGCGCGCTACGAGATGGGCATGGTGAAGGACGGCGAAGTATTCGTGCAGTTCGTGTCGCCGAATGCGCCGGCCGGGCCGCCGAACAACACGCCGTCGAATACGTCGACGCGCGGTACCGTGTCCGCGGCGCCCGTGCGGGTCGTGCCGAATCCGCAGTCGATCGCGAAGCCGTCGCGCCATCATGGCGGCGACAAGGGCAAGGCGGCGCATCACTGAGCGCGATACGTCGAATCCATTGAAAAAGCGCGGGAAATGCCGCGCTTTTTTATTTCCTGCCAGTGATCAATCGGTCGGGCGATGCGAGCTCACCACCACCAGCCCGGGTAGCCGTAACTGATGCCCGTGCCCCAGCGATTGCCCCAACCGCCGTAATACCCGCCGTAGACCGTCACGGGCGGCGGCGAGTAATAGGCCCACGCGCGCGCGGCCGCTTCGGCTGCCATCGCGCTGTTCTGCTCGCGCAGGACCTGTTGATCGATCTCGTCGTAGCGCTTGCGTTCGGCGCTCGACAGCACGGGCGGCTGGCCACCCGACGCGCCCGGTTCGGGCAGGCGGCTCAGAATCGTGGAAGTCGGCGGCGGCATCGCGCAGCCGGCAAGCGCGAGCGTGCCGGCGGCCATGCCCGTCAGGACGATGGTGCGGATGGTGCAAAAGCGGCGGGGGCGATTCATGTGTTTCTCCTGCGGCGCGCCGACCGTGGAAAGCGGCTGGCACGAAAGGCCGGGCCTCCGGCGCCCGAGCCGCGCATGCGGCGCTCGTGCGTCATTATGCGCCCGTGCCGCGCCGGTGGCGGGCACGGGCGCGCGGCTCAGTGACGCTGGTCGGTCGCCGGCGCGATGCCGGTTTCGACACCGGGCGCCGCGAACAGTTGCGCGACGTCGACCGGATCGAACTCGTAGCGCTGGTTGCAGAACTCGCAGTGGATCTCGACGTGGCCGCGCTCGACGATCACGCTGTCGACTTCTTCGCGACCGAGCATGCGAAGCATCGCACCGACCTTCTCGCGCGAGCACGAACACTGGAAGCGCGTGCCGGCCGGTTCGAAGTGCTGCACGTTTTCCTGCCAGAACAGCCGGCGGAACACGACTTCCGGTTCGACCTCGAGCAGTTCCTTCGCGGACAGCGTGCCGCCGAGCGTGCACACGCGCTCCCACGTGTCGATATCGGTTTCGGCGTTGCGCGGCACGATGCCGCCGTCGCCCGGCAGCTTCTGCAGCAGCATGCCGACTGCGCGGTCGCGATCGGCCGCGAGCCACAGCCGCGTGTCGAGCTGCTCCGAGTGATGCATGTAGTGCTCGAGTACCTGCGACACCGATTCGAGCGGGCCGTCGACGCCGTTCAGCGGCACGATGCCCTGATACGGCTGCTGGCCCGGCAGCTTGTCGGCCGGGTCGAGCGTGATCACGCAGCGGCCGTGACCGCTCGCATTGACGAGCGCCGCGAAACGCGTGTCGTCGCCGATCGTCTGCGCGGCGTCACCCGAGAACTTCGCGGTGGCCCGCATCGACAGATCGGACCCGCACTGGACGACCAGCATCTGGACCGGCCCGTCGCCGAAGATCTGCATGATCAGGGTGCCGTGAAATTTCAGGTTCGCGGACAGCAGCGCGCACGCGGCCATCATTTCGCCGAGTACCGTGCGCACGGGGGCAGGGTAGTCGCGGCGGGCGAGTACTTCCTGCCACGTGTTGCGCAGCGAAACGATCTCGCCGCGCACGGGCGCCGCATTGAACATGAATTTCTGTAACTGGTCGCTCACTCTTCTTCCTTGAAATCCGTGCGAATCACCCGATCCGCACGAGTTGCTCCTTGAAATGCGCGCGTCGCTCGACATACGTCTTCGCGTTCGCGCGCAGCCGCGCGACGTCTTCGTCCGACAGCTCGCGCACGACTTTCGCCGGTGCGCCGAGAATCAGCGAGTTGTCCGGGAACGTCTTGCCTTCCGTCACGACCGCGCCGGCACCGACCAGACAGTTGCGGCCGATGACCGCTCCATTCAAGACCACCGCCTGAATCCCGATCAGCGAGCCTTCACCGATCGTGCAGCCGTGCAGCATGGCCTGGTGCCCGATCGTCACGTTCTCGGCAATCGTCAGCGGAAAGCCCGGGTCGGTATGCAGGACCGCCCCTTCCTGGACGTTGCTGCCGACGCCGACCGTAATCGTCTCGTTGTCGCCGCGAATCGTCGCGCCGAACCACACGCTCGCGTTTTCCTCGAGCACGACCTTGCCGATGATGGCCGCCGTATCGGCGACGAATACGCTTTCGTGGATCGTCGGGGCCGTCTCGCCCAGCTTGTAGATCGTCACGGAGTCTCCTTGTCTCTTCGATGACGGGCGCCGGTAGAATGGCGCGTCCGGTTTGCCCGGCGCATGGCGCCGCGGAACAAACGCATATTGTAAACCGTCGCGTGCTTGTGCTCCCGCGATGCGTACGCAAGGTGCCCCGTTTTATGAGCATCGTGTCTTCTTCTTTCGGCCAGGTGCCGACCTGTGTGCGCAGCGTGGCGCTCGATGCGCTGCGTGTTGCCGAGCCGACGGCCAAGGCCGCGCAGGTGCGCGCGCTGCACGATGCGCTGCGGGCCGGGCAGGCCGCGATCGCGCCGGCGCTTCGACTGCGTGAACCGGCCGATCTGCCCGGCCGTCCGGCGCGGCCGCCGCTCGTCGAGCCGCGCCAGCTCGAGCGGCGCAGCATGCGGTCGCCGGAAGGGCGCGCCGTGCTGCTGCACGCGCTCGCCCACATCGAGTTCAATGCGATCAACCTCGCGCTCGACGCGGTCTGGCGCTTCGCGGGCCTGCCGGACGCGTTCTACGCGGATTGGCTGAAGGTCGCGGCCGAGGAGGCCTACCACTTCACGCTGCTGTCCGACCGGCTCGCGGCATTCGGGCACGCATACGGCGATTTTCCCGCGCACAACGGGCTGTGGGAGATGTGCGAGCGGACCCGGGACGACGTGCTGGCGCGCATGGCGCTCGTGCCGCGGACGCTCGAGGCCCGCGGGCTCGACGCGTCGCCGCCGATCCGCGCACGGCTCGTGCAGGCGGGCGACGATGCGTCGGCCGCGATCCTCGACGTGATCCTGCGCGACGAAATCGGCCACGTCGCGATCGGCAACCGCTGGTTCCGGCATTTGTGCGACGCAGCCGGCCGCGATCCCGTGCCGACTTATCGGCAGCTCGCCGAGCAATACCACGCGCCGCGGCTGCGTGGCCCGTTCAATTTCGATGCGCGACGCGACGCGGGCTTCGAGCAAGCCGAACTCGACGAACTGGCCGCGCAGGACGCGGCGGACGGACGCCCCACGCCTTAGCCGGATCACGCTCGGTTGCGTCCTCGGTGGCCGCCCGCCCGCTCGCGCGCCTGATCGACGGCGTGCTGCCCGCGGGCCCTGGGACGACCTTGCCGCTAGAGCGATACCTCGATTACCGGCGGCCGGAACCGGAGTGTCGCCGCTATAATCGAACGACCATTCTTTTTTCGGGCGGCTGCAATGAGTGCGTCGAATTCTGTTTCCGATTTCGTCACGGTGCGCGGCGTCCAGCTGCATGTGCGGCGCTGGGGCCGGCCCGATGCGCCGACGCTGTTCATGCTGCACGGGTGGATGGACGTCGCTGCGTCGTTCCAGTTCGTCGTCGATGCGCTCGCGGGCGATTGGCAGGTGATCGCGCCCGACGCGCGCGGCTTCGGGCTGTCCGACTGGCCGGTCGCGCGGCAGGGCGGCGGTCACTACTGGTTCCACGAGTACCTGGGCGACCTCGATGCGCTCGTCGACCGCTATGCGCCGAGCGGCGAGGTCAATCTGGTCGGCCACAGCATGGGCGCGAACGTCGTGTGCCTGTATGCCGGCGCGCGGCCGGAACGGGTGCGGCGCGTGGTCGACCTCGAAGGGTTCGGGCTCGCGCCGGCCCGCGCCGAACAGGCGCCGCGCCGGCTGCGCGGCTGGCTCGACGAGCTGCGCGAGCCGCCCGCGCTACGGCCGTACGCGTGCCTCGACGATGTGGCGGCGCGCCTGATCAAGACCAATCCGCGACTCGACCCGCGCCGCGCCGCGTTTCTCGCCGAACACTGGTCGAAACGCGGCGACGACGGCCTCTACCACCTGCTGGCCGACCCGGCGCACAAGATCCCGGGCCCGCTGCTGTACCGGCTCGACGAAGTGATGGCCATCTGGAAGCAGGTGCGCGCGAAGGTGCTGCACGTCGAGGCCGTCAATTCGCCGACGCTCGCGCACCTCGCAGGCGACATCCCGCTGCCCGAATTCAAGGCACGCTTCGACGCATTCTCCGACTGGCGCGAGAAGCTCGTCGAGGATGCCGGCCACATGGTGCATCACGACCAGCCCGAGCAGATCGCGTCGCTGATCGAGGCGTTCTGCGCGTAGGCGCGTGGCGGCGCCGGCACGGCAGGCGGGCGGCGCAATTGCCGCGTTGCAGTAGAATGAGGCCTTACCTGCCATGCCGACAATGAACGCCGATCTCCACTGCCATTCCAATGTTTCCGACGGGTTGCTGTCACCTGCCGATGTCGCGCGCCGCGCGCATGCGGGCGGCGTGACCCTGTGGGCGCTGACCGACCACGACGAGATCGGCGGGCAGGCGGCGGCGCGCAGCGAGGCGGAAGCGCTCGGCATGCGCTATCTGAGCGGCGTGGAGATTTCGGTCACGTGGGCTTCGCGCACCGTACACATCGTCGGTCTGCACATCGATCCCGCCCATCCGGCGCTGGTCGACGGCCTGTACCGCACCCGCCACGGCCGCGCGGCGCGCGCGCTGGCGATCGCGGAGCAGCTCGCGACGCTCGGCATACCCGGCGCGTACGAAGGCGCGCTGAAATACGTATCGAATCCCGACCTGATCTCGCGCACGCACTTCGCGCGCTTTCTCGTCGAGAACGGCCACGCCGAATCGACGACCGACGTGTTCGACCGCCTGCTCGGCGACGGCAAGCCCGGCTTCGTCCCGCATCGCTGGGCGTCCCTGTCCGACGCGATCGGCTGGATCCGCGCGGCGGGCGGCGAAGCGGTGGTCGCGCATCCGGGCCGTTATCGCTATACGCCGGTCGAATTCGACGCGTTCTTCGGCGAGTTCATCGATCTCGGCGGTCGCGCGATCGAGGTCGTCACGGGCAGTCACACGCCCGACCAGTACCGCGAATACGCGGACGTCGCGCGCCGCTTCGGCTTCGAAGTGTCGCGCGGCTCGGATTTCCACGCGCCGGGCGAGGGCCGCATCGAGCTCGGCGACCTGCCGCCGTTGCCGCCCGACCTGACGCCGGTCTGGGAGCGCTGGCTCTGACGCCGGGCGGCTTCGGGCCGCCCGCGTTGTCGCCGATACGCGCATCCGACTTCTCCCTCTTTACGTGTCCCCATGTCCCAGTTCTTCAGGATTCATCCGGATAATCCGCAGCCGCGCCTGATCAAGCAGGCGGTGGAGATCGTCAGCAAGGGCGGCGTGATCGCGATGCCGACCGATTCGAGCTATGCGCTCGCGTGCCATCTCGACGACAAGGATGCGGTCGAGCGCGTGCGCCGGATTCGCGGCCTCGACGAGAAGCAGCATCTGTCGCTGCTCGTGCGCGACCTGTCGGAGCTTGCCAACTTCGCGATGGTCGACAACCGCCAGTACCGGCAGATCAAGTCGGTGACGCCGGGCCCGTACGTGTTCATTCTGCAGGCGACGAAGGAGGTGCCGCGCCGGCTGTCGCACCCGTCGCGCAAGACGATCGGGTTGCGCGTGCCCGATCACGCGATCACGCTCGCGCTGCTGGAGTCGCTTGGCCAGCCGCTGCTCGGCACGACGCTGATCCTGCCGCCGGACGACGAACCGCTGAACGATCCCGAGGAAATCCGCACGCGGCTCGAGAAGCAGGTCGACCTCGTGATCGACGGCGGTGCGTGTCCGCGCGAACCGTCGACGGTGATCGACCTGACCGGCGATGCGCCCGAACTCGTCCGCGCGGGGCGCGGCGCGCTCGAACCGTTCGGGCTTTCGGCCGCATGACGCGCCGTGCCATTTTTGCGCGAGTGCGCTTGTTACAATAACGCGATATGGATGCTTCCCTGATACAGACCATCGCCGTCTACGCGCTGCCCGTGATCTTCGCGATCACGCTGCACGAGGCCGCGCATGGTTACGCCGCGCGGCTGCTCGGCGACAACACCGCCTACGCGATGGGGCGCGTGTCGTTCAATCCGATGCGCCACATCGACCCGCTCGGCACGATCGCGATTCCGCTCGCGATGTACTTCCTGACCGGCGGCGCGTTCCTGTTCGGCTATGCGAAGCCGGTGCCGGTGTCGTTCGGCAACCTGCGCAATCCGCGCTGGGGCAGCTTGTGGGTCGCGCTCGCGGGGCCGGCCTGCAACTTCGTGCAGGCGCTGGTCTGGGGCCTGCTGACCCTCGTGCTGCCGGCCGTCGGCATCGACGAGCCGTTCTTCACGCGGATGGCGTTCGCGGGCGTCAGCGCGAACCTCGTGCTCGGCGTGCTGAACCTGTTTCCGCTGCCGCCGCTCGACGGCGGCCGCATCCTGGCGGCGCTGCTGCCGACCAGGCAATCGATCGCGCTGTCGCGCATCGAGCCGTACGGTTTCATCATCGTCCTCGTGCTCGTCACGACGGGCGTGCTGACGAACTTCTGGCTGCGTCCGCTCGTCAATGTCGGCTACGCCGTGCTGAGCGCCGTCCTGTCTCCCTTCGCCTCGCTTTTCTAACGACAATCATGTTCCCAGAACGTATTTTCTCCGGCATGCGACCCACCGGGTCGCTGCACCTCGGTCATTACCACGGCGTGCTGAAAAACTGGGTGAAGCTGCAGTCCGAGTACCCGTGCTTCTTCTGCGTCGTCGACTGGCATGCGCTGACGACGCACTACGAGACGCCCGAGGTCATCGAGAAGAACGTGTGGGACGTGCTGATCGACTGGCTCGCGTCCGGCATCGACCCGGCGCAGGCGACGCTGTTCATCCAGAGCAAGGTGCCCGAGCATGCGGAACTCGCGCTGCTGCTCGGCATGAGCACGCCGCTCGGCTGGCTCGAACGCGTGCCGACCTACAAGGAGCAGATGGAGAAGCTGAAGGACAAGGATCTGTCCACCTACGGCTTCCTCGGCTACCCGGTGCTGATGGCCGCCGACATCCTGCTGTATCGCGGCTCGCTCGTGCCGGTCGGCGAAGATCAGGTGCCGCACGTCGAGATGACGCGCGAGATCGCGCGCCGCTTCAACTACCTGTACGGCCGCGAGCCCGGTTTCGAGGAGAAGGCGCTCGAAGCCGCGAAGAAGCTCGGCGGCAAGCGCGCGAAGCTCTATCACGAGTTGCGTAACGCGTATCAGCAGGAAGGCGACGACGAGGCGCTCGAACAGGCGCGCGCGATGCTGCAGGAATCGCAAAGCCTGTCGATGAGCGACCGCGAGCGCCTGTTCGGCTATCTCGAAGGCGCACGCAAGATCATCCTGGTCGAGCCGCAGGCGCTGCTGACCGAAGCGTCGCGGATGCCGGGCCTCGACGGGCAGAAGATGTCCAAGTCGTACGGCAACACGATCGGCCTGCGTGAAGACGCCGAGACGATCACGAAGAAGGTGCGCACGATGCCGACCGATCCCGCACGCGTGCGCCGCACCGATCCGGGCGATCCCGACAAGTGCCCGGTGTGGCAGCTTCACCAGGTCTATACGGACGAAGCGACGCACGAATGGGTGCAGAAGGGCTGCCGCTCGGCGGGTATCGGCTGTCTCGACTGCAAGCAGCCGGTCGTCGAAGGCATCCTGCGCGAACAGCAGCCGATGCTCGAGCGTGCGCAGAAGTACATGGACGACCCGTCGCTGTTGCGTGCGATCGTCGCGGACGGTTGCGACAAGGCGCGCAAGTACGCGACGGAAACGA
The DNA here is from genome assembly GCF_001528895.1 of Burkholderia sp. MSMB1078WGS. Lineage (NCBI taxonomy): Bacteria > Pseudomonadati > Pseudomonadota > Betaproteobacteria > Burkholderiales > Burkholderiaceae > Burkholderia > Burkholderia sp. MSMB1078WGS. The sequence goes on from NZ_LPDI01000050.1 coordinate 35,965, forward strand.
TGCGCGACGTGCGCGACGCGATGGGCCTGTCGTACAACTGATCCGGCGCATGAGCGAGTCCGTCATCGCCGCCGCGGGCGGCCACGTCGGCCAGGCCGAGCCGTCGCGCTGGGTTGCGCAATGGGCGCGGCTCGTGCCGGCCGGCGGGGCGGTGCTCGACGTCGCGGCGGGCGGCGGCCGCCATGCGCGCTGGTTCGCGTCGCGCGGGCATCCGGTCGTCGCGCTCGACCGCGATCCGGCCGCGCTGGCCGCGTTGCGCGGGATTCCCGGTGTCGCCGCCCGCGCGGCCGATCTCGAAGGCGCGCCATGGCCGCTGCCGGCCAGCGAGCGGTTTGTGGCCGTGATCGTCACGAACTATCTGCATCGCCCGCTCTGGCCCCATCTGCTCGCTGCCGTGGCGCCGGGCGGCGTGCTGATCTACGAAACCTTCGCGCAAGGAAACGAAACGGTCGGAAAGCCGTCCAACCCCGCGTTCCTGGTCGCCCCGGGCGAGTTGCTGGATGCCGTGCGCGGCCATCTGCGGGTGGTCGCGTACGAGGACGGTTTCGTCGCCGCGCCGCGCGAGGCGTTCGTCCAGCGTCTTTGCGCAGTGCGCGAGGGCGCGACCCCGACGGCGGGGGCGGGAATTCCACGTTACGAACTGCCCGGCTAATCCGCTACAATCTCAATGTTTACCGGTACACAATCAATCGCGTTTCATGGCTAACGGCACCCAAGACGGCATTCAAATCCGCGGCAGCATCCCCGCGATCGTCACCCCGATGCTCGAAGACGGCAGTCTCGACCTGCCGGCGTTTCGCAAACTGATCGACTGGCACATCGCGGAAGGCACCGATGCGCTCGTCGTCGTCGGTACGAGCGGCGAGTCGGCAACGCTCAGCGTCGAAGAGCACATCCTGATGATTCGTACGGCGGTCGAGCATGCGGCCAAACGCATCCCGATCATCGCGGGCGCGGGCGGCAATTCGACCGCGGAGGCGATCGAGCTGACGAAGCACGCGAAGGCGGTCGGCGCGGACGCGACGCTGCAGGTCGTGCCGTACTACAACAAGCCGACGCAGGAAGGCATGTACCGCCATTTCCGGACGATCGCCGAAGCGGTCGACCTGCCGGTGATCCTGTACAACGTGCCGGGCCGTACGGTCGCGGACATGGCGCACGAGACGACGCTGCGCCTCGCGCAGGTGCCGGGCATCATCGGCGTGAAGGAAGCGACCGGCAACATCGATCGCGCAGCCCACCTGATCAAGGCCGCGCCGAAGCATTTCGCGATCTACAGCGGCGACGATCCGACCGCGATCGCGCTGATGCTGCTCGGCGGCCACGGCAACATCTCGGTGACCGCGAACGTCGCGCCGCGCGCGATGAGCGAGCTGTGCCGCGCGGCGCTGGCCGGCGACGTGCAGACGGCCCGCACGCTGCACATGAAGCTGCTGTCGCTGCACAAGAACCTGTTCATCGAAGCGAACCCGATCCCGGTGAAGTGGGCGCTGCAGGCGATGGGCAAGATGCAGGGCGGCATTCGGCTGCCGCTCACGGCGCTCGACGAGCGCTGCCACGATGCCGTGCGTTCGGCCCTCGTCGAGGCCGGCGTTCTCGCCTGATGCCGAGGTGGCCGCGTCCTGCGGCCGCCGGCTCGACCCCTGATCAACCCGCACCGGCCGGCTCCGTCCGGCGCCGCTCCTGACGAGCGTTCTAGCAAGACGAAGGATTTCATGAAACGTTTCGCCTTTTCCTCTCGTGCCATCCAGTTGTCGGTGATGGCGCTGGCGCTGGGCGCGCTCGCTGGCTGCGATACGCTGAACGACTACCTGGCCCCTGACCGGGTCAACTACAAGAACACGGGTTCGGCGCCGCCGCTCGCGGTGCCGAGCGACCTGAAGCCGGTGCCGACGACGCAGCAGTTCGTCGCGCCGCCGACCAATGCCGGGCTCGGCACGCTGCCGCCGCGAGCCACGACGCAGGCCGGCAACGCGACCGACGGCATCCCGAGCGCGCAGGATCCGCTCGGCATGCACATCGAGCGCGACGGCGATCGCCGCTGGCTCGTCGTCGACGGCCGGACGCCCGAGCAGCTGTGGCCGATCCTGAAGGAGTTCTGGCAGGAGAACGGCTTCTCGCTGAAGACCGATGCGCCGTCGACGGGCATCATGGCCACCGACTGGGCCGAGAACCGCGCGAACATTCCGGACGACTGGTTCCGCCGCACGATCGGCAAGGTCATCGATTTCGCCTATTCGTCGGGTACGCGCGACCGCTTCCGCACGCTCGTGAACCGTACGCCGGACGGCAACACCGACATCTCGATCACGCATAGCGCGATGGAGGAAATGATGGTCGGCCCGCAGGGCGGCACGTCGTCGCGCTGGGAAGAGCGTCCGCGCAACCCCGTGCTCGAAGCCGTGTTCCTGTCGAAGCTGATGCAGAAGTTCGGCCTGACCGACGCGCAGGCGAAGCAGCTGCTGACCGATGCGCGCCCCGCGACGGCGCCGGCGCAGGTCGCCGACACGAGCGGCGGTGCGGCGACGCTGCAACTGGCCGAGTCGTTCGACCGCGCGTGGCTGCGCGTGGGCCTGGCGCTCGACCGGACCAACTTCACGGTCGACAATCGCGACCGCGAGAAGGGTGTCTACACCGTGCGCTACGCGAACTCGATGGAAGAGCTCAAGCGTGACGGCCTGTTCGGCAAGCTGTTCTACGGCGGCCCGTCGGCGGCCAAGCCCGGCAAGGAATATCTGATCAACGTGCGCGCGCAGGGCAATGGCGGTACGCAGGTCGCCGTGGTCGGCGCGGACGGCCAGGTCGACAACTCGTCGGACGCGCAGCGGCTCATCTCGCTGCTGCACGCGCAACTGAACTGAGCGCGTGCGATTCGCCAGCCTCGGAAGCGGCAGCGAGGGCAACGCGCTGGTCGTCGAGGCCACGAGCGGCACGACGACCACCCGCGTGCTGCTCGACTGCGGCTTTTCCGCCAAGGAGGTCGAGCGCCGGCTCGGCCGACTGAATCTCTGCATCGCCGATCTCGATGCGATCCTCATTACCCACGAACATAGCGACCATGTCGGCAGTGCGCTGACGCTCGCACGCCGTGCGTCGCTGCCGCTCTACATGAGCTGGGGCACCGCGCGCGCGGTCGGCGCGGACGAGGCCGATGTCGATCTCCACGTGCTGTGGGGCGACGAGACGGCCGCGATACGCGATCTGGCCGTGATGCCCTATACGGTCCCCCACGATGCGCGGGAACCGCTCCAGTTCGTCTTCACGGACGGAAACCGCCGGCTCGGCGTGCTGACGGACGTCGGGATGGCCACGCCGCACATCACGGCCGTCCTGAGCGGCTGTGACGCGCTGGTGCTCGAATCCAACCACGATACCGCAATGCTGGCTGCCAGCCGCTATCCGCAGTCGCTGAAGGCGCGGATCGGCGGCAACCACGGCCATCTGAGCAACGACGCGGCGGCCGACATCCTCGCGTCGCTCGAACGTAGCCGTCTCCAGCATCTGGTCGCGGCCCATCTGAGCCAGCAGAACAACCTGCCGGAACTGGCCCGCCAGGCGTTCGGCGGCGTGCTCGGGACGGACGGGGAAGACGTGATCGTGGCCTCGCAGGACGCGGGCTTCGACTGGCTGATGCTCGGATGAGGGGGGCGGGGCCGCTGCGGCGGCTCCAGGCGGCTGCCGGGCGCTCGATTCGAAAGCGGCAGACGTAAAAAAACCGGCCCTCGGGCCGGTTTTTTTCAGCTGATGCTGAAGGCTTACTGGCTTGCGCCCGAAGCCGGAGCAGCCGTCGCTGCCGAAGCAGCCGACGCCACTGCAGCAGCAGCGTCGCTCGCAGCAGCCGTTGCCGACGAAGCAGCAGCCGAAGCGTCGCTCGCAGCACCAGCAACTGCCGAAGCAGCCGACGAAGCAGCAGCAGCCGCGTCGCTTGCAGCCGACGAAGCAGCTTGATCAGCGCTCTTGTTGCAAGCAGCCAGTGCAACAGCAGCCAACAGGGAAGCTACGAGGAGGGATTTCTTCATGATCACGTCCTTTTATGGTTAAAGGTAAGCAACAGCGCGAAACAATACCGGTAATGTGCTCCAACACCGACCTGGGCCGCTGGTGGAGACGCACTTCTAGAGCGTGAATCTTCCCTACGGCTTGGGCGGAAATTATATGCACTTTCCTATCGACCGTCGACAAATGCGGGGTCAATACGTTGTCTTTCCCATACAGAATTTGATCTGTACGGGCATACGGGGCGACTCACACTAATTCCGGCTTCCGACCCGTATCCAGCCCGCACGATACCACTCGTGCAACAAAGCTGTCATCGACGGAACCCGGGATAGTGTTACAAACCGTTTCGCCTCCATCTGGCGTTGATTGGCCAGTTCGGGCAGCCATTCATCGGCTTGCTCGAGCGACCCTTCCTCGCCATTAATGAAGTACGAGCGCGCGTTATACATCAATGCGGCCCTTCTGTCGAGACGCACGCCACGGCGTGACGCTTGCGTGACGAACGCGGCCTCGGACAGCGGACGCTCGGGCGGGTCGAAAACGACGTTCGGTTTGGGCTCGCTCAGATAGCAGCCGAGGAATTCGGCGACGTCGCGCTTGCGCCAGCGGATCGCGTCGACGATCTCGGCGACACGTTCGACCATGGCCGGTGGCAGTTGCGCGGGTACGTCGACGGCCGGCTGCTTCGGATCGCGGTAGAGGTCGCCGCCGCCCGCGTCGCGCAGGCCGCCACGCTCCGCGAGGTAGTACAGGAACTGGGCGCCCAACTCGCCGGCGGACGGGGCCCGGAAGCCGATCGAGCAGGTCATGCACTCGCCTTCGGCGACGCCGTCGTGCGCGATGTGCGGCGGCAGGTACAGCATGTCGCCGGGCTCCAGCACCCATTCGTCGCTCGGCTCGAAGTTCTCGAGAATCTTCAGCGGCACGTCCGGCTGCAGCGACAGATCCTTCTGCGCGCCGACCCGCCAGCGACGCCGGCCTTCGACCTGCAGCAGGAATACGTCGTATGAATCGAAGTGCGGGCCGACACCGCCGCCGTCCGTCGCATACGAGATCATCAGGTCGTCCAGTCGCGCATCGGGGATGAAGCGGAAGCGGTCGAGCAACGCGCGGGCCGCGTCGACGTGCAGGTCGAGCCCCTGCACGAGCAAGGTCCAGGATTTGCGCGTCACCGCAGGCAGCGAGTCGGGCTCGAACGGACCGTGCGCCAGTTGCCACTTGTTACGAAAATGGGTGATCAATCGCGATTCCGCGTCATAGTCGGCGGCGAGCTCGAACAATGCGTCGCGCGTGACCGGCGACGCGACGCCGGGAATCGCCTGGCGGATCAGCAGCGGTTTTTTCTGCCAGTAGCCGCGCATGAATTGCGCCGGCGTGAGGCCGCCGAGCAGCGGCGTGGGAAGATCGGAGGGCGGCGCGCCGAGCGGGGCGGCAGCGGCATCCCGCGGTTCGGCTTGAGACCGGTTGCGCATCGTATAATGGGACTTGTACTTGGGAGAATTGGATGAAAATCGCAAAAAACACCGTCGTATCGGTCACTTACAAGCTGTCGGACGCACAGGGCAATCTGATCGAGGAAAGCGACGAGCCGATGGTCTATCTGCACGGCGGCTATGATGGCACGTTCCCCAAGATCGAGGAACAGCTCGACGGCCACGAGGCGGGCTACCAGGCGCAGATCCAGCTCGAGCCGGAGGACGCGTTCGGCGACTACGATCCCGAACTCGTGAAGATCGAGCCGCGCGATCGTTTTCCCGAGCCGCTCGAAGTGGGCATGCAGTTCGAAGGCACGCCGGAAGACGCCGACGAGGAAGTCGATTCGCTGATCTATACGGTCACCGATATCGCCGAAGACAAGGTCGTGCTCGACGGCAATCACCCGCTGGCGGGCATGGCGCTGCGTTTCGCGCTGACCGTGAAGGACGTTCGCGAAGCCACCGAAGACGAAATCGAGCACGAGCACGCGCATGGCGCGGAAGGGCTCGAGATCGTCGACGAGGATGACGACGAGGACGGCGAAGCGCCGTCAGGGCGTACGCTGCACTGAGCTTGCCGGCAGGCCCGGCGCCGGCCCTGATCCGGGGGGCGGTGCCGGCGACGACGCGCCGCCCGGTGCGGCGCCGTCGCCCTGCAACGGCGGCGCGACCGACGACGCGTCGGGCAGCGCCGGCAGCGCGGGGATTTCCGGCATCTGCGGCAGCGGCACGTCGTCGCGCGGCACGAGCGGCAGCGTGGGCGGCACCGGCAGGTTCTTCGGCACCTCCTGCAGGCTCACGTTGAAGATCGTCTGCCGCGCGGGCGATACGGTCACCTTGACCCACTGGTTCGCCGGGTGGCGCGGTCCGATCGCGACGCGCGTCACGTTTCCTACCAACTCACCGTCGTCGGCATGCAGCGGACGGTCGATCAGAAAGCCGTTCGCCAGCGGTTCGCCGCTCGCGTGCATCACCAGTATCGGGCCGCGGAACGTCGCCGCCGCCTTCACCAGCGTTCGTTTCAGTTCACGGAAGCCGTCGCGCACGCGCGGCCGATTGAAACGCAGCCACGCGAAGCGCTCCGAGCGTTCGTAGCGTTCGAACTGCGGATCGCCCTCGAAAATCACCACCATCGCGCGGGCTTCGCGCCGCTTCGCATATTCGGCGGCGTGGTCGATCCAGAAGCCGTTTGCGATGATGCGGTCCTCGAATTCGCCGTTGCGGCCGCCCGCCGTCAAATAATGGTTGTTCGGCGCCGGCGCATTGAGTGCGACGTAGACGATGTCGTCGCGCATCCAGCGTGCGTTCTCGCGATATGGCCGGAACCGCGCGACTTCGCTCTCCCGTGTAATCTGCAGCGCACCGGGGTCGGGCAGCGCCGACTCGGCGAGCAGGGTCTGTCGCAGGAAATCGAGCCGCTCGACCGGATCGTAACCGCCGCCGGCCGCGGTGTTGCATGCGATCCAGTCGTCGTGGCCGGGAATGAACACGAGCGGCATGCGCGCCGAATCCAGGATCGCGCCGCGCTGCGAATACAGCGTGTCGCGGCATGCTTCCTTCGGGCCTTTGAGGTCGCCCGCGTAGACCACGAACGCGAGATTGCGCTCGCGTGCGATCGCATCGAGCAGCCGCTGCGCGGCCGGTTCGTCCGCCGGCCCGTTGATGACGCCCGACACGACCGCGAACGAGTAGGGCGCGGCGCTGCGCTTGGGCGGCGCGGCCAGCGCACCGGCCTGCGCCAGCGCAAGCAGTGTCGCGGCGAGCGCGGCGGCGGCGCGGGCCGGCAGGCGCCGCGAGATGCGCTTACGCGTGCCCGTCGGCATCGTGCGACCGGACCAGCGTGCGCAACTCGTACAGCAGGTCGAGCGCCTCGCGCGGCTTGAGATCGTCAGGATCGATGTCGCGCAGCTTTTCGAGCGCCGGGTGCGGCGCGTCGGGCAGCGCCGGCGCGTCCGCGCATTCGAGATCGTCGATGGCCGCCGGCGGCGCGCTGAAGAGGTCGAGCTGCGGCGTGTGCTGGGAGGCCGACTGCTGTTCGAGATACGCTAGGTGCTTACGCGCGGCGCGGATCACGGGCGCCGGGACGCCCGCGAGCTGTGCGACCTGAAGGCCGTAGCTCTGGTTCGCCGGGCCTTCGTTGACCGCGTGCAGGAATACGATTCCGTGGCCGTGCTCGACCGCCGACAGGTGGACGTTGGCCGCCTGCGGGAATTCGGCCGGCAGTTGCGTCAGCTCGAAGTAGTGCGTCGCGAACAGCGTGTAGCACGCGTTGTGCGCCAGCAGGTGGCGCGCGATGGCCCAGGCCAGCGCGAGGCCGTCGAAGGTCGACGTGCCGCGGCCGATCTCGTCCATCAGCACGAGGCTTTGCGGCGTCGCGTCGTTGAGGATCGCCGCGGCTTCGGTCATCTCGACCATGAACGTCGAGCGGCCGCCCGCGAGATCGTCAGCCGCGCCGATGCGCGTGAAGATCCGGTCGATCGGGCCGAAGCACGCCGATTTCGCCGGCACGTAGCTGCCGACGTACGCCATCAGCGCGATCAGCGCGGTCTGCCGCATGAACGTGGACTTACCGCCCATGTTCGGCCCGGTGATCAGCAGCAGCTTGCGATCGACGCCGAACCGGCAGTCGTTCGCGATGAACTGCTCGACCTGCGCTTCGACGACCGGATGGCGCCCCTGCTCGATTTCGATGCCGATCTCGTCAGTGAAGGTCGGCGCGACCCAGTCGAGCGCGCGCGCACGTTCGGCGAACGCGGCCAGCAGGTCGAGTTCGGCGAGGGCCGATGCGACGCGCTGGCACTCGGGGATGAACGGCAGCAGCGCCTGCAACACCGAGTCGTACAGCGCGCGCTCGCGTGCCAACGCGCGCTCCTGTGCGGACAGCGCCTTGTCCTCGAAGGTCTTCAGTTCCGGCGTGATGTAGCGCTCGGCGTTCTTCAGCGTCTGGCGGCGGCGGTAATCGTCGGGCACCTTGTCGGTCTGGCCGCGCGTGACCTCGATGTAGAAGCCGTGCACCTTGTTGTATTCGACGCGCAGGTTCGCGATGCCGGTGCGCGCTCGCTCGCGCGCTTCGAGATCGATCAGGAACTGCCCGCAGTTCTCGGAAATGTCGCGCAGCTCGTCGAGCTCGGCATCGTAGCCGCGCGCGATCACGCCGCCGTCGCGCACCATCGCGGCCGGCTCGGTGGCGATCGCGCTCGTCAGCAGGTCGAGGCATTCGGCGGGCGGCGCGAGCGCCGCGTCGACGCGCGCGAGCGCATCCGCGTTCGCGACGATCGCGCCGATGCGCTCGCGCAGCGCCGGCAGCGCGGCGAACGTGTCGCGCAGGCTCGACAGGTCGCGAGGGCGCGCGGACAGCAGCGCGAGACGACCGGTGATCCGTTCGACGTCGGCGATCTGGCGCAGCGCGCTGCGCAACGCATCGAGGCTCGCGTTGGCCGGTGCATCGAGCAGCGCGCCGATCGCCTGCTGGCGCGACTGCGCGGCAACCGAGGCGCGCGGCGGATGATGCAGCCAGTGGCGCAGCAGGCGGCTGCCCATCGTCGTGCAGCAGGTGTCGAGCAGCGAATACAGCGTAGGCGACTCGGTGCCGCGCAGCGTCTCGGTCAGTTCGAGGTTGCGGCGCGTGGCCGGATCGAGGCCGATGTATTCGGTTTCGTTCTCGACCTTCAGGCTGCGCACGTGCCGCAGTTGCTGGCCTTGTGTGGCCGCTGCGTAGAGCAGCAGCGCGCCGGCCGCGCCGCATGCGCTCGTCAGCGAATGCGCGCCGAAACCGTCGAGGCTCGCGACGTCGAGCTGGTCGCACAGGCGCTGCGTGCCCGACGCGATGTCGAAGTGCCAGGCCGGCACGCGCTTGCTTGCGCCCGCGCCGGCGGGAATGGCGTCGGTTGCACCGTCCGGCGTCAGGATTTCGGCTGGCCGGATGCGTTCGAGCGCGGCGGCAAGCTGTTCGGGCTCGATTTCGGCGAGCCGCAATGCGCCGCTTGCGAGGTTCAGCCACGCGAGGCCGATATTGACCGCGACGCCGCGCTTGTTGTGGCCGGTGCACATCGCGAGCAGGTAGACGTCGTTCTTGTCGGACAGCAGCGCGGCATCGGTCAGCGTGCCGGGCGTGACGACGCGTACGACCTTGCGCTCGACCGGGCCTTTCGACGTGGCCGGATCGCCGATCTGCTCGCAGATCGCGACCGATTCGCCCATCTTCACGAGCTTCGCCAGATACTGCTCGACCGCGTGATGCGGGACGCCGGCCATCTTGATCGGCGTGCCGGCCGACGCGCCGCGCTGCGTGAGGGTCAGGTCGAGCAGGCGTGCCGCTTTTTCCGCATCCTCGAAGAACAGTTCGTAGAAGTCGCCCATCCGGTAGAAGACGAGCGTGTCCGGATGATCGGCCTTGATGCGCAGGTACTGCTGCATCATGGGGGTATGGCCGGCAAAGGCCTCGGGCGACAGCGTGGTCATAGGTCAGGCATGAAGTTGTTGCTTGGGTTGCCCGAGTTTACCAGTGGCTTCGACGTCCACGCGCGAAGTTCGCCGTTTGGCCAGGTGCGGGAGATGGCGAGCGGCAGCGGGCGATGCCTACTTGCTCTCGTCCAGCGCGTCGTTCCAGACCTTCGCGCCCCGCTCGTGCGAGGCAACGCCGTTGAAGAACGACTCGATGGCGGCGCTCATATCGAAGTCGCCACACTTGTCCCACAAGACGAGTTTGGGCTTGTGTACACGGAAGTTGCCGGTGCTCTTCGGCGTGTATGCGACCGCAATGGCTGCCCTTGCCGACGGGAAAGCGTAGGACCGCGCTTCCAGAACGATCGCATCGAGCTTTTTGCCATCGGGAGTCGCGAGCCGGCCGTCGTACGCCAGCACGCCGTCGCTTGCGTTGGACGGATTGCTCTCGAGACGCTTTCGGCCTTGCTCGACTGCTTCGCCTGCATCGTCGAACACCAGCCGCTCGATTTTCCGCTGACCGTCGTCCGTCTGAAATGCTGCGATAGGGATAAAGCCATCTGCGTCGGAGACACACCAGACGGCATGCGCCGCAATAAAACCAGCGAGTTCGAAGGCAGTGAGCATGATGGTGGGGGCGGATAGGTCAGAGTCGAGCGCTCATGTAACCGGGAAAGTTGCTTTCGGTTGCACGAGTTTACCAGCGGTCCAAACGGGACCGCTCGCAGTTCGCCATTCGGGCGGTCGTCGGCGATGGCGATCGGCTGCCATGTGATAGACGTGCTCATGCGACTGCCGACCCACACGGCGTCCGACGTCGCCGGACTGCTCCCGCATCGTTGGATACCCCGCGCCACCGAACTGGCAAGACGGGTTCACCGGTGCCTACAATCAGATCAATGCGTGCGCCGATTCCGAAGGACTTTCCCCGCGCCTGTATCGGCGACTCGATTTCGTCTTGCGCGCGCCGCCGCGTCGATTACCTTGGAGCAACAGGAGAACCCGATGATCAAAGTCAGTGTCATGTACCCGTACGCCGCAGGCGCGCGATTCGATCATGCTTACTATCGCGAGCGGCATATGCCAATGGTGAAACAGCGCCTCGGCGCCGCATGCCTGTACTACACGGTGGACAAGGGAATCGCCGGTGGTGCGCCGGGCATGGATCCCGTGTACGTGGCCAAGTGCGACTTCGTCTGCACTTCCTTCGAAGCTTTCCAGGCAGCCCGCGATCCGCATGCGCAGGAGATCATGACCGACATCGCCAATTACACGGATATACGACCCGTGCTGCAAATCAGCGAGGTGGTCGTGGAGCGTTCGGAAACCTGACCCAGGTTCCGATCATTGGGGGCGAGCGGGCAGAATCAGATCCGTCCGGAAAACGCCATGACCTGTGAAACGATTGGCAGGCTGCGTCATCCGGTCCATCGGTCTTTCTACTGGCCGATACGCTCGGGACTTACACCAATTCGCGTCGCAAAACTGAAACTCGGGCCAGTGTCGAAAAGATCGGCGTGCTACGCTGAGACATCGATATATAAATACAATAGATTAACGGGGCACGAACATGAAGCAGGCCATGCAGGATGTCGGGGGAGCGTCCGCGCAAAGTACGCCAGTGTCGCCCATGACCGCGGTCGCGGCCAAGTCGGAGCGGATCGATCCGATCGAGCTTGGCGCTCGCGTGTCTTCAGTGACCGTGCTGGGCGCATTCGCTTATCTGATTTATATGCAGTGGCGATTGAACCCGAGCCGGATCACGCTGATCCTGCTGCTGATGTCCGCGGGACTGACCGTCGGAATGTCGGCTTTTGCGAAATTGCCGACGCGGCGGGACTGGCACCCCGTCGCGGTGTGCTTTTCTCTTGGCGGGTCGTTCTATTACCTGGCCTATCAACTGACCGCCAGTACGCAACTGATTCCGGAATGGGCAGGGGGCGTCTGGCAAATTGCCGGGATTGCGTGGCAACTGTTCGCGAAGCTGTCGCTGGGGCGCTCGTTCGGCCTGCTGCCGGCCAATCGCGGGGTCGTTTCGACGGGGGCGTACCGGTTCATGCGTCATCCGATCTATGCCGGTTACCTGCTGTCCGAAATCGGTTTTCTGCTCTCCAACTTCAGTATCCGAAACCTGCTCGCGATCGGCATCTGGATGCTGCTGCAGATCGGGCGAATCGTCATGGAGGAGAGGGTGTTGTCGGAAGACGCGGATTATCGTGAGTACAGGACGAAGGTGCGGTACCGGTTGATGCCAGGCGTGTTTTGACGGGAACGCCGAAAGCGCGCAACGGCCGGGCGCCGATCGCGCGCATGGGCGCGGCGGACACGCGAAAGCCGGCGCGCTCGGGTCACGGACCTTCGCGCGCCGGCCCCGTATCGCAAATCAGGACGCGTGCGCCGACGTCAGGCTGAGCGCCACCGCCTGCGCGACCTCGATCCCGTCGATCGCTGCCGAATAGATGCCGCCCGCATAGCCGGCGCCTTCGCCGGCCGGATACAGGCCTTCGACGTTCAAACTCTGGTAGTCGTCCTTGCGCCGAATCCGGATCGGCGACGACGTGCGCGTTTCCACGCCGGTGAGCACGGCATCGTGCATCGCGAAGCCGGCGATTTTCTTGTCGATCTCGGGCAGCGCTTCGCGGATCGCTTCGATCGCGTAGTCCGGCAGCGCGGTGCTGAGATCGGTCGGATTCACGCCGGGCTTGTACGACGGTTCCACGGTGCCCAGCGACGTCGACGGCCGGCCCGCGATGAAATCGCCGACCAGTTGGCCCGGCGCGCGGTAATCGCCGCCGCCGAGTTCGAATGCGCGTTCTTCCCATTTGCGCTGGAACGCGATGCCGGCGAGCGGGCCGCCCGGATAGTCGTCCGGCGTGATGCCGACGACGATGCCCGCATTCGCATTGCGCTCGGCGCGGGAATACTGGCTCATTCCGTTGGTGACCACGCGGCCGGGCTCCGAGGTCGCGGCGACCACCGTGCCGCCCGGGCACATGCAGAAGCTGTAGACGGCGCGCCCGTTGCTTGCGTGGTGGACCACCTTGTAGTCGGCCGCGCCGAGCTGCTTGTGGCCCGCGAACTTGCCGAAGCGGCTGCGATCGATCAGCCCCTGCGGATGTTCGATGCGAAAACCCAGCGAGAACGGCTTGGCTTCGATGTAGACGCCGCGGTCGTGCAGCATCTGGAACGTGTCGCGCGCGCTGTGGCCCACGGCCAGCACCACGCGGTCGCACCGCAGCGTTTCCCCGTTCGACAGCTTGAGTGCGCGCACCTTGCCCTGGTCGATTTCGATATCGTCGACGCGGGTTTCGAAACGCACTTCGCCGCCGAGTTCGTGGATCGACGCGCGCATTTTTTCCACCATGCTGACGAGTCGGAACGTGCCGATGTGCGGCCGGCTCAGATACAGGATGTCCTCGGGGGCGCCGGCCTTGACGAATTCGTCCAGCACCTTGCGGCCATAGTGGTTCGGATCCTTGATCTGGCTGTACAGCTTGCCGTCGGAAAACGTCCCCGCGCCGCCTTCGCCGAACTGCACGTTGGATTCCGGGTTGAGCACGCTCTTGCGCCACAGGCCGAAGGTGTCCTTGGTGCGCTCGCGCACGGCCTTGCCGCGTTCGAGAATGATGGGACGGAAGCCCATCTGCGCGAGGATCAGCCCTGCGAACAGCCCGCACGGCCCCATGCCGATGACGACGGGGCGCAGGAAGTCGGCGTGCTCGGGCGCCTTCGTGACGAAGTGATACGTCATGTCGGGCGTCACGCCGCAATGCGGCTTGCCGGCGATGCGCTTGAGCGCGGCTGCCTCGTCGGTGACTTCGACATCGACGATGTACGTGAGCTTGATGTCGGCGCGCTTGCGTGCGTCGTGCGCGCGGCGGAACACGGTGTAACGGAGCAGCCCGTCTGCCGCCACGCCTAGCTCGGCGAGGCGCGCGCGAATCGCGGCCTCGAGCGCGCTGTCGGGGTGGTCGAGGGGAAGTTTGATTTCGCTTAGCCGTAACATGGGGACTCGGATGCGATTGCCACGGCGCCGTGGCGGTGTTGATACAGGCGGGGCCGGCATACCGGCGGCGTTGTTCGCCGTGCGGGCATGCCGGACGCAAACCATGCGCTGTCGTTGCGGGACAAGCGGCGCGAGCGGCAGTACGCCGACCCGTGCGGGCAACTCGAGCAACTTCAGGATAGGCGCACGAAGCGACCCGTGTGCACGGAAGATTGTCCCGCGTGTCGGGCGATCGGCGCGCCATCGTGGCGATGCCGCGCGCGCGGTTTGCGCGAAAGCCGCGCCACGCGGGCGCGGCCAGGGCTTACTCCGCTGCCGGATGCACGCGGCTGTAGCGGTTCAGGATCGGGATCATCTGCGCGTAGATCTTCGGGTTCGCGGCGACGATCTCGTGGCGATGCAGGAAATCGGCGTCGCCCGTGTAGTTGCCGACGAGGCCGCCGGCCTCGGTGATCAGCAGGCTGCCCGCCGCCATGTCCCACACGTTGATGCCTTGCTCGAAGAATGCGTCGAGGCGGCCGGCCGCGACGTTCGCGAGGTCGAGGGCCGCCGCGCCCGGGCGGCGCAGGCCCGTGCAGGCCTGCGTCATCTCGGTGAAGAGGCGCGCGTATGCGTCGAGGCCGTCCTTCTCGCGGAACGGGAAGCCCGTGCCGACCAGCGCGTCCGACAGACGATCGCGGCGGCCGACGCGGATGCGGCGGTCGTTCAGGTACGCGCCGCGGCCGCGGGTGGCCGTGAACAGGTCGTTCTTGTTCGGATCGTAGACGACGGCCTGCGTGACGATGCCCTTGTGCTCGAGCGCGATCGATACGCAGTAGTACGGGAAGCCGTGGATGAAGTTGGTCGTGCCGTCGAGCGGATCGATGATCCACTTGAATTCGGATTCGTTCTCCGATTCGCCCGATTCCTCCGCGAGGATCGCGTGGTCGGGGTAGGCGGTCTTCAGCGTCTCGATGATCGCGTCTTCGGCGGCCTTGTCCACTTCGGTGACGAAGTCGTTCTGCTGCTTCTTGCGGATCTCGATCAGGTCGAGATCGAGGGACGCGCGATTGATGATCTGTCCGGCGCGGCGCGCAGCCTTGACAGCAATATTGAGCATGGGATGCATGAGCCTGGATCCTGTAGCCGGCGGCACGGGCCGCCACGAAGTGGGACAACCGCCCGGTACGGCGCAAGCGTGCCGGGGCGAGGTGAGACGCGAATTGACAAAGAGCGGGGTACGACCCGCGCTGCGCGGAGCGCAACGCGTAAAGGCATGATTTTACCCGATTTTCGGCGGTTTCAGGCGAGCGGCATGCGGGGAAACCCCCACCGGCCGTCCGGACGAGTGGGTTTGCGGGAGCGATGGCGATACCATACGGCCATTCTGATGAACCGAGTCGTATCGTAGTGGAAACCTCGCAGAACCCCGCCGCGCCGTCCGAATCGGGCGCGGCCTCGTCCTTGCCGCCGTCCGGCGGCTTCACGTCCACCCGTTTCGTGCTCGTCGAGCCGAGCCATCCCGGCAACGTCGGGGCGGCCGCCCGCGCGCTGAAGACGATGGGCTTCTCGCGCCTCGTGCTGGTCGCGCCGCGCGTGCCGCACGTGCAGAGCGACCCCGAAGCGATCGCGATGGCCAGCGGCGCGGACGACGTCCTCGCGTCCGCGCACGTCGTGCCGACGCTCGGCGAAGCGCTGTCCGGTGTTCACTGGTCGATCGCGCTGACTGCGCGCACGCGCGAATACGGGCCGCCGCGCCTCGCGCCGCGCGCGGCCGCCGCGCAGGCGAGCGCGCAGGTCGGCACGGGCGACATCGCGCTCGTGTTCGGCAACGAGCGCACCGGCCTCGCGAACGAGCATGTCGAGCAGTGCAGCGCGCTCGCGCACATTCCGGCCAACCCGGCCTACAGTTCGCTGAATCTCGCGCAGGCCGTGCAGGTGCTCGCATACGAGTTGCGTGTCGCGTTTCTCGAGCAGGCGAGCGAGCCGCCGGCGCAGCCGCAGGCCGAAGCGGGCACGCTCGCGCAGAGCGACGAAATCGAGCGGATGTACGTGCACCTCGAGAACGCACTGATCGCGCTCGACTTCCTCGATCCGCGCAATCCGAAGAAGCTGATGCCGCGGCTGCGGCGCCTGTTCGCGCGCACGGGCCTCGAGCGCGAGGAGGTCAACATCCTGCGCGGCGTCGCCAAGCATATCCTGCTGAAATCGGGCAAGCCGGGCGGCGACGCGTAAGGGGCCGGCGCTCCGATTGCCGGGCGCGGGGGCGTTCGCCGGCGAATGCGGCGTGTGGCCGAACAGGCCAGGCAGCGACCGACCGGCAACGCCGAACCCGCTGTTTCTCCCGATCGCCCCGCCGCGGAAACCCCGCCGCAGCAAGTGTCCCGGCCGAATACCCGTGCCGGCCGCGGGGTGAACGCGCGGCCGCGTGCGGCCCGCCGCGACTGGCCCTACAATCGCCGAACCTCATAAGCAAATGACCCGGCGCGATAACGGCCGGCATTGCCGGCGATGCGCGCCGGCCTTTTCCCGGATCACATCATGTTCACGAGACTGCGCGAAGACATTGCAACGATTCGCGAGCGGGATCCCGCCGCTCGTAGTGCGTGGGAAGTGCTGACCTGTTATCCGGGGCTGCATGCGCTCGTGCTGCACCGTTTCGCGCATGCATGCTGGCGTGCGAAACGCTACTGGCTCGCGCGGTTCGCGTCGCAGGCAGGCCGGTTCCTGACCGGGATCGAGATCCACCCCGGCGCGACGATCGGCCGGCGCGTGTTCATCGATCACGGCATGGGTGTCGTGATCGGCGAGACGGCGATCGTCGGCGACGACTGCACGATCTATCAGGGTGTGACGCTGGGCGGCACGTCGCTCACGCGCGGCGCGAAACGCCACCCGACGCTCGAGGCCGGCGTGATCGTCGGCGCGGGCGCGAAGGTGCTCGGCGGGTTCACGGTCGGCGCGGGCGCGAAGATCGGCTCGAACGCGGTGGTCGTCAAGCCGGTGCCGGCGGGCGGCACGGCGGTCGGCAATCCGGCGCGCATCGTGATGCCGGCGCAGCCGAAGCCGCAACCCGAACGCGCGGCATTTTGCGCATACGGGATCACGCCGAACGCCGACGATCCGATGTCGCTCGCGATTCACGGGCTGATCGATCACGCGGCGAAGGAAAGCCGCCGCGTCGACGAGATCGTCGCGGCGCTCGAGCGGCTCGGCACGCATCTGGAAACGCTGCAGGGCGCCGACGCGGCGGGCCTCGACCTGCGCAGGCTGTCCGCGGTGCTGGAAGGCAAGACGGTCGAACGCCAGATGTAACGAACGGGAAGCGCGCCGACGGCTGCTGTCGGCGCGGCAGCGGCGGCGTCAGTCGAGCGGCATCGCGTGGATGCCTTCCGCATCGACGCGCAGGTAGCCGCCGCGCGGCGTGCCGTGATCGAGATCCCAGTCGGGCAGCACCCAGCGGATTCCGCCCGGTTCCGCGTGGCGCGCGGGGCGGTGCGTGTGGCCGTGAATGATCACGCTCGCGCGGCTTTTCCGGAACAGCGCGGCCACGCCTTCCCGCGTGACGTCGTAGAGGGCCGAAGCGGGGCGCATGCGGCCCGCTTCGCTGGTCGAGCGCATGCGTTGCGCGAGCGCGCGGCGCCAGCGGAACGGCCACGCGAGAAACAACCATTGCGCGACGCGGTTGCGCGCGAAGCGACGGAACATCTGGTAGCCGCGGTCGGCCGTGCATTGCGCGTCTCCGTGCGCGAGCACGATGCGCTGGCCGAACGCGACGATCAGCGAAGGATCGGGCAGCAGCATCGCGCCGGCGGCCTTCATGAAGCGGCGGCCGAGCAGGAAATCGCGGTTGCCGTGCATCACGTAGAGCGCGATGCCGCGTTCCGAGAACGTGTGCATCAGCGCGGCCATGCGCGCGGCGAACGGATCGTCGTCGAGGATGTCGTCGCCGATCCAGTATTCGAACAGGTCGCCGAGGATGAACACCGAATCGGCGCTGTCGGCGGTGTATCTCACGAAATGCTCGAACGCGGCGACCGTCTTCGGAATCGCTTCGCTCAGGTGCAGATCGGAGAGAAACAGGAACGGGCGTGCGGCTTGCGCGTACTCGCGCTCGCCCGGCACGCCCGCGGAGACGCTTCGCGGCGGACTCTCCTGCAACATCGAAGTGCCTCCGTAACGACTGCGCGTCAGACCACCACGGCCTTCTCGATCACGACGTCGTCGGTCGGCACGTCCTGGTGGAAGCCGGCGTTGCCCGTCTTGACGCCCTTGATCTTGTCGACCACGTCCTGGCCTTCGACCACCTTGCCGAACACCGCGTAGCCCCAGCCCTGCGGCGTCGGCGACGAGTGGTTCAGGAAGTCGTTGTCGTTCACGTTGATGAAGAACTGGGCGGTCGCCGAATGCGGATCGTTCGTGCGCGCCATCGCGATCGTGTAGTTGTCGTTCTTCAGGCCGTTGTTCGCTTCGTTGTCGATCGGCGCATCGGTCGGCTTCTGCTTCAGGCCCGGCTCGAAGCCGCCGCCCTGGATCATGAAGCCGTTGATCACGCGATGGAACACGGTGCCGTCGTAATGGCCCTTCTTCACGTAGTTCAGGAAGTTCTCGACCGTCTTCGGTGCCTTCGCGGCGTCGAGTTCGAGCTTGATCACGCCGTGGTTCGTATGCAGTTCAACCATGATGAATTCCTTCGGTGAGGCGGTTTAAATGGCACGCGGCCGGTCGTGCGACGCGGCCGCGTGAGGCGCCGGACGTGCCGGCAGGTCATTACTTCGAGACGATGCTCGCGGATTCGATCACGATCGGCTGGGCCGGCACGTCCTGCATCGGGCCGCGCGAGGTCGTCGCCACGCCTTCGATCTTCTTCACGACGTCGAGACCCGACACGACCTTGCCGAACACCGCATAGCCGTTGCCGTCCGGGTTCGGGTAGTCGAGGCCGCTGTTGTCGACCGTATTGATGAAGAACTGCGCGGTAGCCGAATTCGGGTCGCTGGTGCGCGCCATCGCGATCGTGCCCGTCAGGTTCTTCAGACCATTGCGGCTCTCCAGCGGGATCGGCGCGCGGGTCGGCTTCTCCTCGAAGTTGGTCTTGTAGCCGCCGCCCTGGATCATGAAGCCCTTGATCACGCGATGGAAGATCGTGCCGTTGTACTGGCCGGACTTCACGTAATCGAGGAAGTTGGCGACGGATTTCGGCGCCTTCTCCGGATAGAGCTCGACGCGGATGTCGCCCTGCGAGGTCTTCAGCTGCACGACGGGGTGCGCGGTGGCCGTTTGCGCGAACGCGGGCGCGGTCGCGAGAAGGGCGGCGCCGCCAAGCGCCAGCAACAGACGTTTCATTGCGATCCTCAGGTTGGGAGGGGAAGGAAGGCCGCGCCGCTTATTTCGACGGCGCGACGTACGGCGCCGCCAAGGCGCCCGACGGACCGCTGAACTGGAACGTCGGCGACATCGGCAGCGTGGTGGTGCTCACGTTCGCGGCGGCGCGCTCGGTGTAGTCGCGCGTGGTCGGCGTCGTCGCGCGGGCGTTCGGCGCGGCCTTCGACGGCGACACGATCTTCTGGAGATCGGCGAGGCGCTGCGCGGTCGCGCCGCTCGTGCGGCCGAGCGATTGCGCGCGCTTGTACGATTCGGCCGCGAGCCGCAGGTACAGATCGCCGAGGTTCTCGTACGCGAGCGAGTAGCTCGGGTTCGATTGCGTCGCGGTGACGAGCGCGGTGCGCGCTTCGTCGTAGCGGCCGTGCTTCGCGTAGAGCGCCGCGAGGTTGTTGTACGGCTCGGGCAGTTCGGGGTACGCCTGCGTGATCGCGACGAATTGCTGGATCGCGTCGTCGTCGCGGTTCAGGCGGGCCAGCACGGTGCCGCGCTTGAACTGCGCCTGCACGTCGTGCGGGTTCGACGCGATGCGTGCGTCGAGCTGCGCGAGCGCCTGCTTCCACTGCTTGCCGGCGATCGACGCGTCGATTTCGGGGGTGCCGTCGGCGACGGCCGGGGCCTTTTGCGCATGCGCCGCGGGAGCCGCGAAAAGCGTCAGCGCGACGCCCATGACGGTGGTCGCAACGAGGGTCGCAGCGCTCGGCGCGCGGCCGCGATGAGGTTTCATAGGCGTAAATCGGAATGTTATACTCCGAGCCATTCTAACAAAACGTCTGCGCGTTCCGGCGAGCGTCAGACAGTCTTTCTTAGCCTCTCGTGGCCGTCACCGCTGTGCTTGCAGCCTGACCGCCCCATGTGATATCGAGGACGCGCGGCCTGGCGCCGCGGCAGATGGTCCGTCCGTTTCGCATGCTGGGCGAGCTTCGCCAGGGCGGTTTCCTTCGGCTCACGGTTCATCTCTATGGAATCACTGCGCATCTACAACACGCTCGCGCGTGACAAGCAAGTTTTCGTGCCGCGCCAGTCCGGCGAAGTGCGGATGTACGTATGCGGGATCACCGTCTACGACTATTGTCACGTGGGCCACGCGCGCATGCTGGTCGTGTTCGACCTCGTCCAGCGCTGGTTGCGTGCGATCGGCTATCGGGTCACGTATGTGCGCAACATCACCGACATCGACGACAAGATCATCCGCCGCGCGGTCGAGAATGGCGAGACGATCAAGTCGCTGACCGACCGCTTCATCGGTGCGATGCACGAGGACGAAGCCGCGCTCGGCATCCAGCGGCCCGACATCGAGCCGCGCGCGACGCAGTTCATCCCGCAGATGCTCGGCATGATCGAGACGCTCGAGACGAACGGCTATGCGTACCAGGCGACCGACGGCGACGTCAATTACTCGGTGCGCAAGTTCACGAACTACGGGAAGCTGTCGGGCAAGTCGCTCGACGATCTGCGCGCGGGCGAGCGCGTCGCCGCGAACGACGCGAAGGAAGATCCGCTCGACTTCGTGCTGTGGAAGCGCGCGAAGCCGGAAGATCCGGAAGGCGCGTCGTGGGCGTCGAAGTACGGGATGGGTCGCCCGGGCTGGCACATCGAGTGCTCGGCGATGGGCTGCACGCTGCTCGGCAATCATTTCGACATCCACGGCGGCGGGCAGGATCTGCAATTCCCGCACCACGAGAACGAGATCGCGCAGAGCGAAGGCGCGACCGGCGAGACGTTCGTCAATTACTGGATGCACAACGGCTTCGTGCAGGTCGACAACGAGAAGATGTCGAAATCGCTCGGCAACTTCTTCACGATCCGCGAAGTGCTCGAGCGTTACGATGCGGAAGTCATGCGCTTCTTCATCGTGCGCACGCACTACCGTTCGCCGCTCAATTACAGCGACGTGCACCTCGACGATGCGCGCGCGTCGCTCACGCGCCTGTACACCGCGCTGAAGGACGTCGACGCCGATACGCTCGCGCTCGACTGGAACGAGCCGCACGCGCAGCGTTTCGCGGCCGCGATGAACGACGATTTCAACACGCCGGTCGCGGTGGCGACGCTGTTCGAGCTGGCGGGTGAAGTCAACCGCACGCGCGATGCGTCGCTCGCGCGGCAACTGAAACAGTTGGCGGGCTTGCTCGGCCTGCTGGGCCGCGAACCGCGCGCGTTCCTGCAGCAGGCGTCGGGCGCCGCGCAGGCGGGCGGGCTCGCTGCCGACGAGATCGAAGCGAAGATCGCCGCGCGCGTCGCGGCGAAGCAAGCGAAGGACTATGCCGAAGCGGACCGGATCCGGGCGGAATTGCTCGAAGCCGGCATCGCACTTGAAGACAAACCGGGCGGATCGACCGAATGGCGTCGCGTATGAGCGCGGCGCGTTCCACTGACCGATCCGTCAGGTAGGAGGCAAGATGGCAACGGCCAGAAAAGCGCCGGTCAGGCGCGCGACCCCGGTCGCCGCGCGTCCGGCAGCCAAGCGCGTACCGGCGACGAAGGCGGACGCGACGCGCGCCGTGCCGAACGGCGCGCTGAACGGTCATGCGCAGCCCGCGGCCACGCCGCCGGCCGCCGACACGGCCCGCAAGACACGTGCGTCCGAAGCGGACGGCGAGGAGGTCGTCGTGCGTCCTGCCTATTGGGACAAGGCGTGCGCGGACCTCGTCAAGCGCGACCGGATCCTGAAGAAGCTGATTCCGAAGTTCGGCCCCGCGCATCTCGTGAAGCGTGGCGACCCGTTCGTCACGCTCGCGCGCTCGGTCGTCGGCCAGCAGATTTCGGTGCCGTCCGCCCAGTCGCTGTGGGCGCGCATCGAGGACGCCTGTCCGAAACTCGCGCCGCAACCGGTGATCCGGCTCGGCGCGGACAAGCTGATCGCGTGCGGGTTGTCGAAGCGCAAGACGGAATACATCCTCGATCTCGCGCAGCATTTCGTGTCGGGGGCGCTGCACGTCGACAAATGGACGTCGATGGACGACGAGGACGTGATCGCGGAACTCACGCAGATCCGCGGCATCAGCCGCTGGACGGCCGAGATGTTCCTGATCTTCAACCTGTCGCGGCCGGACGTGCTGCCGCTCGACGACCCGGGCCTGATCCGTGCGATCAGCGTCAATTACTTCAGCGGGGAACCCGTCACGCGCAGCGAGGCGCGCGAGGTGGCAGCCAACTGGGAGCCGTGGCGCACCGTCGCGACCTGGTACATGTGGCGCAGCCTCGATGCGCCCGACGCCGACGCCTGAGCGTCGGCTATCGGGTTTTAAACATCAATAGTTGAGAGCCGGTTTTGAGCGTCGCCCGCGCGGGTAGAATACGCGCTGCCGCAAGACCCAAGGATTCGAACACATGAAGACCACGTTTCTGGATTTCGAACAGCCGATCGCCGAACTCGAGGCCAAGATCGAAGAGCTGCGATTCGTGCAGGACGACTCGGCTGTCGATATTTCGGAAGAAATCGAGCGGCTGTCGAAGAAAAGCCAGCAACTGACGAAAGACCTCTATGCGAACCTGTCGCCGTGGCAGGTTTCGCAGATCGCGCGGCACCCGCAGCGTCCGTACACGCTCGATTACGTTGCGGAGCTGTTTACCGATTTTCACGAGCTGCATGGCGACCGCGCGTTCGCGGACGATCTGTCGATCGTTGGCGGTCTCGCACGCTTCGGCGGCCATCCGTGCATGGTGATCGGTCACCAGAAGGGCCGCGACACGAAGGAGCGCGCCGCGCGCAACTTCGGGATGCCGCGCCCGGAAGGCTATCGCAAGGCCGAACGCCTGATGCGTCTGGCCGAGAAGTTCGGGCTGCCGATCTTCACGTTCGTCGACACGCCGGGCGCGTACCCGGGCATCGGCGCGGAAGAGCGCGGCCAGTCGGAGGCGATCGGCCGCAACCTGTACGTGATGGCCGAGCTGAAGACGCCGATCATCACGACGGTGATCGGCGAGGGCGGCTCGGGCGGCGCGCTCGCGATCGCGGTGGCCGACACCGTGATGATGCTGCAGTTCTCGACCTACTCGGTCATCTCGCCGGAAGGCTGCGCGTCGATCCTGTGGAAGAGCGCCGCGAAGGCGCCGGAAGCGGCGGAAGCGCTGGGTCTGACCGCGCACCGCCTGAAGGCGCTCGGCCTGATCGACAAGATCATCAACGAGCCGCTCGGCGGCGCGCATCGCGATCCGAAGGGCATGGCCGCGCTGCTGCGCCGTGCGCTGGCCGATTCGCTGCGCCAGTTCCAGGGCATGAGCATCGATGCGCTGCGCGAGCGCCGCTTCGAGCGCCTGATGGCCTACGGCAAGTTCAAGGAAACCACGCCCGGCGCATGACCGGCTGCGTATTCCATTCGCGCGCCGCTGCGCGCGCGTCCCGCTCGTGATCCCGCCCACCGAATTCTCCGCCGACCGCGTCGTACTCGACGCGGTCGGCGTTGCGCTTTCCGGCCTGCCGCCGGATGCGCGCATCGCGATTGCCTACAGCGGCGGCCTCGATTCGACGGTGCTGCTCGATGCGGCCGTGCGTGTCGCGGGTGCATCGCGCTGCGTCGCGCTGCACGTGCATCACGGCCTGAGCGCGAACGCCGATGCATGGGTCGCGCATGCCGAAGCGGAGGCGGCACGGCTCGGTGTCGCATTCGAATCGATGCGCGTCGACGTGCCGCGCGACAGCGGGCTCGGTATCGAGGCGACGGCGCGCGAGCGTCGCTACGCGGCGCTCGACGAGATGGGCGAGCGCCACGGCGTGGCGGCGCTGTGGCTCGCGCAACACGCGGACGACCAGGCCGAGACGGTGCTGCTGCAACTGTTGCGCGGGGCGGGAATCGCAGGGCTTGCCGCGATGGCGCCGCGATATCGCCCCGACGGCACGCGCATCGAGCGTGTGCGTCCATTGCTGCGACTGTTGCGCGCACAACTCGAGCGCTATGCGGAGCAGCACGCGCTCGCGTGGATCGACGACGAATCGAACGGCGATACGCGCTATGCGCGCAATGCGCTGCGCATCGACGTACTGCCGGCGCTGGCCGTGCATTTCCCGGGCTTTCGCGACGCGCTCGGTCGCGCCGCCCAGCATGCGGCGGCCGCTCAGCGGCTGCTCGACGATCTGGCCGAGCTGGATTTCGCCGTCGCCGCGCGCGATGACGGTCGGGCGCTGTCGCGCGATGCGCTGGTCGCGTTCGACGACACGCGAGGTGCGAACCTGCTGCGCTTCTGGATGCGTCGGCTCGGTTTGCCGGGCGCGTCGGCTGCCCGGCTTGCCAACATGATGCGGCAACTGCGCGCGGCACACGACGCGCATGCGCTGCGCGTCGATCACGCGGGGCAGTGCCTGCGGCTCTATCGCGACGTCGTCTACTGGGAAGCGGGCGACAGCAGCGAACCGGCCGACGACGGCGCGGGGACGCCGCAACCGGAGGCGGCGCTCGCATGGGACGGACAGGAAGTGTGGCGCCTGCCGGGATGGCGCGGCACGTTCGTGTTCGCACCGGCCGACGCGGGTAGCGCCGACGCGGTGCCGGAAGGATTGCTGCGCGGCGCGCGATTGGCGGCGCGCGCCCGGGCCGGCGGCGAACGGATGCGTACGTCGCCGGGTGGGCCGGGCCGGACGCTGAAGAACCTGTTCCAGGAGCGCGGCGTGCCGGCGTGGCAGCGCGACGTGCCGCTGCTGTTCGCGGGCGACCGACTGATCTACGTGCCGCGGCTGGGCATCAATCGCGACATCGACGTGCCTGAGGACGGGGCGCCCGGCGCCCCCGCATGGCGCCGGATCGAATGGCGCCCTGACCTGTTGATCGCCTAGCGGCGGCGGGCTGCCGGCGGCGCGATGGCGTGCCCTTTTTCACCATTCGGTAAACAGCACCGGAACGGCCGCCGACACGGCGCGCGGCTTGTCAAGCGGGCTTCTATCGGGTACGCTCGGTCGTTTGCTCGGCTCGATTTTTGAGCGTTTTGTGCAGGTTTTCCGCGTGACGTACCCGGTTTGCGCGGCCTGATCGGCCTTCCGGGCAAAATCCGTCACGCTTGCGTGTTGCGTCCCAGCCGTCCCCCTCGTCGTCCGTCCACAGCCACAAGCCGCGTGACCGAACGGCTCCGCGGCCTGCCCAGCGCGCCCGTGCGGTTTCTCCTCCAGTTCAGAACGACAATGGCACTCATCGTACACAAATACGGCGGCACTTCGATGGGCTCGGTCGAGCGCATCAAGAACGTCGCGAAACGCGTCGCAAAATGGCATCAAGCCGGGCACCAGATGGTGGTCGTGCCTTCGGCGATGTCCGGCGAAACCAACCGTCTGCTCGGTCTTGCGAAAGAGATTTCGAGCCAGCCGAGCCCGCGTGAGCTCGACATGATCGCGTCGACCGGCGAGCAGGTCAGCGTTGGCCTGCTGTCGATCGCGCTGCAGGAAATCGGCGTCGAGGCCGTGAGCTATGCCGGCTGGCAAGTGCCGATCAAGACCGACAGCGCATTTACGAAAGCACGCATTCACTCGATCGACGACGAGCGCGTGAAGGACGATCTGAACGCGGGCAAGGTCGTGATCATCACGGGTTTCCAGGGCGTCGACCCGGACGGTCACATCACGACGCTGGGCCGTGGCGGCTCGGATACGTCGGCGGTGGCGGTGGCGGCTGCGCTGGGTGCCGAAGAGTGCCTGATCTATACCGACGTCGACGGCGTCTACACGACCGATCCGCGTGTCGTCGAAGAGGCGCGCCGCCTCGATCGCGTCACGTTCGAGGAGATGCTGGAAATGGCGAGCCTCGGCTCGAAGGTCCTGCAGATCCGCTCGGTCGAATTCGCCGGCAAATACCAGGTGAAGACGCGTGTGCTGTCGAGCCTGACCGATCCGCTGATTGCGCTCGACGAAGAAATGCGCTCGGGCACCCTGATTACTTTTGAAGAAGACGAGACCATGGAAAAGGCAGTCATTTCCGGCATCGCGTTCCAGCGCGACGAAGCACGCATTGCGGTGATGGGCGTGCCCGACAAGCCGGGTATCGCATATCAGATCCTCGGCCCGGTGGCCGATGCGAACGTCGACGTCGACATGATCATTCAGAACCAGAGCGTCGAAGGCAAGACCGACTTCACGTTCACGGTCGGCCGCGGCGACTACCAGAAGGCGATGGACATCCTCACCAACCAGGTGCAGGGCCATGTGAGCGCCGAGCGCGTGCAGGGCGACCCGAAGGTGTCGAAGGTGTCGGTCGTCGGCGTCGGCATGCGTTCGCACGTGGGCGTCGCGAGCAAGATGTTCCGCACGCTGTCGGAAGAGGGCATCAACATCCAGATGATCTCGACGTCCGAAATCAAGATTTCGGTGCTGATCGACGAGAAATATATGGAGCTGGCCGTCCGCGCGCTGCACAAGGTATTCGAACTCGACCAGGCATCGTGAATTTTTCGTGATGCATTGAAGAAAATGCATCATGGAAATTGACGTACGGTTCGAAACCCTTTATTATCTCGTTCTCGTCGCACTGCCTCCCTGGTGCGAGCGAAAGTTTGGGAGACGTGGCCGAGAGGTCGAAGGCACTCCCCTGCTAAGGGAGCATCTGGGCCAAAACCTGGATCGAGGGTTCGAATCCCTCCGTCTCCGCCAAAAGCGGTGACAAAGCCCCGCAAGTTCTCGGACTTGCGGGGCTTTTTCTTTTTCAGCTTGAGGCTCGCCCAATTTCGCGAACCCGCCTCGACGCAGCGGACAAGTTTGCCGCCGTCGATCGGCGCCTGCTAGTCCGGCACACGGATGTTGAACGGCTTGCCGGGTATCCAGGCCCACGTGGCAAGAACCTTCGCCCCTGCCGGCCCGGCAGTCGTCACGTGGACGACACCCGCCGGCATCCGATAACTCTCGCCCGCGTGAACGACCCGCGTGGGTTGACCGTCGACCTGCACCGTGACCTCGCCAGACAGCACGTATGCAACCTCGGGCCCAGTCGCCTTGTGCCGCGGCTTCGAGGCGTTCGGGGGAAACTCGGCAATGCCCATGCCCATCTCGTGATCCGATCCCGGGACGGGAACGCGTTGCAAGACGACGGTGTCCTTGGCCGCGGGTGCCCGATCGGCGGCTTCGGCGAGCCGAGTGCTCGCCAGGGTCAACAAGATAAGAGGAAGGCAGCGATAGATTTTCATGGGACAGTCTCTGGCTAGCATTCGCCGTTGGCGCGTGACGGGAGAATCCGGTATGCGGAGGTCGCTCATCGATCGACCGCGTGCTCGCCGGCAAGGACGATCCCGACCGCTGGCCGGGGAACGAAGGAACGCAGCGAACGTACCGAAGCCACCGGTCGAGCCGGCTTTGCTGCGATCTGCACGGCGAGCGAGGAACTATGCCCACCGTCCGGCCCGTCGACAATCGAGAACATCTTGTCCAAGCCGAAAGAAAATCTTTGGGGAGAATGGAGCAGGTGACGCGTAGGGATATGACGTGGGAATCGTCTGCGAGCGACTTTGTCCGGCTAACCCGGGTCTATCGGCATGCAATGGTCGACGGCTCCCTCACCGCGCGATCACTATCGTGCGATGACCCTGCGCGTAGGGAATTGCTCGAGATATCGGCGTGAGCGGCGGGCCACGTGAAACCGGCAGGCGAGGGCAACGCTTTGCCTGGCTTGCGCTACGCAAAATAGATTGAAATAAAAATGAAAGTATCCGTGTAAGACGGAGAAGGCGGAGCGACCGCTGCACCGCGGAACGTCAGTCATGTCGTTCCAACCCTTTGAAATGATCGGTTGACGTCAAAAATGCGGCGCCGCGTCGATATGCGTCGCGTAGCGCATCGAGCAATACGAAAAATTACTCATAAAAATCAGAGAACTACGCCGGCACCCAAAAATAACGCTCTGCTGCGCTGCAGAAAATAATCAATCGTCTTATGCTGGTTAACCCGATCGCGTTTGAGTGACATCAAGTTTTCCAGCGATGCCGCTTTACATTTAGCCAACATTGGCGATTCACGAAATCTACCTGTCGATTTGATTTCGTTCCTTTCGTCGCGCCTGTCCCCGATGCAACGCGCGACCTCCTCAAGGCCTTGTTGACATGCATGATTTTCCCTTCCTGAGCCTGGCCATCTGGGTTCCGATACTGTTCGGCGCGGGATTGCTGCGCGCCGGTTCCGACCGGCATTCACACCGGATACGACTGATCGCGCTGGTCGGCGCGATTGCCGGGCTTGCGGCCGTCGTCCCGCTGATTGCCGGCTTCGACGCGCATTCGGCGACGATGCAGTTCGTCGAAAGACGCGACTGGCTGGCGGCGTTCAATGCCGGATGGCGGGTCGGCATCGACGGCGCATCGCTGTGGCTCGTCGTGCTGACTGCGTTCACGACGCTCGTGGTGGTGGTGGCGTCGTGGGAGTCGGTCACGGTGCGCGTCGCGCAGTACTACGCGTCGTTCCTGATCCTGTCGGGGCTGATGGTCGGCGTGTTCGTCGCGCAGGACGGACTCCTGTTCTTCATCTTCTTCGAGGCGACGCTGATCCCGCTGTATCTGCTGATCGGCACGTGGGGGCGCGAGCGCCGCGTGTATGCGGCCGTGAAGTTCTTCTTCATCTCGTTCGCCGGCTCGCTGTTGCTGCTGATGGCGATGCTGTACCTGTACGCGCAGTCGCATACGTTCGACATGGCCGTGTGGCGCACGCTGCAGCTCGGCTTCGCGCCGCAGTTGCTGGTGTTCCTCGGTTTCTTCGCCGCGTTCGCGGTCAAGGTGCCGATGTGGCCGGTCCACACGTGGCTGAGCGACGTGTACACGGACGGTCCGACCGGCGCCGCGCTGATGCTCGCGATGCTCAAGCTCGGCGGTTACGGATTCCTGCGCTTCGCGCTGCCGATCACGCCCGACGCGAGCCACTTCTTCGCGCCGGCCGTGATCGCGCTGTCGCTGTTCGCGATCGTCTATGCGAGCCTGATCGCACTCGCGCAGACCGATCTCGGCAAGCTGCTCGCGTATTCGACGGTCGCGCACATGGGGATCGTCACGCTCGGGCTGTTTCTGTTCAACCGGATCGGCGTCGAAGGCGCGATCGTGCAGCTCGTGTCGTACGGCTTCGTGGCGGGCGCGATGCTGTTGTGCGTGAACGTGCTCGTGGATCGCACCCGGCAGCGTGAGATCGCGGCGTATGGCGGCGTGGCGGGCGTGATGCCGCGTTTCGCGACCTTCACGCTGCTGTTCGCGATGGCCAACGTCGGCCTGCCGGGCACGTCGGGGTTCGTCGGCGAGTTCATGGTGATCATGGGCGCGATCCGCTTCAACTTCTGGATCGGCGCGATCGCGGCGCTCACGCTGATCCTCAGCGCGTCGTACACGCTATGGATGCTCAAGCGCGTGGTTTTCGGCAAGGTATCGAGCCAGCGGATCGCGAAGCTCGCCGACTTGAATCGTCGCGAGATCGTGATGTTCGCGTCGCTCGCACTGATCGTGCTGGCAGTCGGCATCGATCCGAAGCCCTTCACCGATGCGATCGATCCGACCGTCGGCAAGCTGATCCAGGAAGCGAGCCGTTCGAAAGTGCCGGCAGGGGACGGCCCCGCGCAGGCGCTGCCGTCGTACATGGCATCGACGCACGACTGATCGCGGCGCACCGAGCCGCGCCGCTCGAGCGGGCCGCATCGCGCGGCGAGCATCGTTGCGCACGCATCGATCGAGGCCCGGCACGGGGCGTGCCGGGCTCGCTCCCGGCTGCGTGAAATTGCCCCGCGACAATGTGACTCACGGCAGATTTTGCAATGATGATTTGCCGCATGCACCGGTTTTTCATCGCACCCGCGCGACGTATGATTCGGCCAATTTCGTGAATCGAATGCGCATCGGGCATACGCAAACGGATTCAATGACCCTCGGGCGGTGTGATGAAAAGAAGCGTTTCAAGGGGCTGGACGGCGCTGATGTCAAGCGGCGCGGCGTTGAGCCTGTCAGGTTGTAATTTAGATGTACTAAATCCGAAAGGAAGCGTCGGCGCCGCCGAAAAGGCGCTGATCGCCACCTCGACGTGGGCGATGCTGATCGTCGTCGTGCCGGTGATCCTGCTCACGCTGTGGTTCGCGTGGCGTTATCGCGCGTCCAATCGCAGTGCCACCTACGCGCCGAACTGGTCGCACTCGACCGCGATCGAGGTCGTGATCTGGACGGTGCCGACGCTGATCATCCTGTTCCTCGGCGTGCTCACGTGGAAGACCACGCACGAGCTCGATCCGTACAAGCCGCTCGAATCGGCGGTGAAGCCGATCGACGTCGAGGTGGTCGCGCTCGACTGGAAGTGGCTGTTCATCTATCCGGAACTCGGCATCGCGTCGGTGAACCAGCTCGCGATTCCGGTCGGCACGCCGGTGAACTTCCGCATCACGTCGGATTCGGTGATGAATTCGTTCTTCATCCCGCAGCTCGGCGGCCAGGTCTACGCGATGGCCGGCATGCAGACGCGCCTTCACCTGATCGCCGACGAGCCCGGCAACTACGCGGGCACGTCCGCCAACTTCAGCGGCCGCGGTTTTTCCGACATGAAGTTCCGCACGCTCGCCGAGCCGCGCGAGCAGTTCGATGCGTGGGTGCAGAAGGTGAAGGCGTCGCCGGACCGGCTCGACGCGACGATGTACGGCGGCGTCGCGCAGCCGAGCGAGAAGGCGCCGGTGCGCTATTTCTCGTCGGTCGACCCGCGGCTCTTCCACAACATCATCGCGAAATACAACGATGGCCACGTCCTCGACCTGAAGGACGCCGCCTGCGGCACGAAGGGGTAACGCATGTTCGGCAAACTCACACTTTCGGCGATCCCGTTCGATCAGCCCATCATCATGGGGGCCGGCGCCTTCATGGGGCTGGTCGTGCTGGGCATTCTCGCCGCGCTGACGATCACCGGCCGGTGGAAATGGCTGTGGACGGAATGGCTGACCACGGTCGACCACAAGAGACTCGGCGTGATGTACATCATCGTCGCGCTGATCATGCTGCTGCGCGGCTTCGCCGACGCGATCATGATGCGCATGCAGCTCGCGCTCGCGTACAACGCGCCCGGCTACCTGCCGCCGCACCACTATGATCAGATCTTCACGGCACACGGCGTGATCATGATCTTCTTCATGGCGATGGTGTTCATGGTCGGCCTGATGAACCTGGTCGTGCCGCTGCAGATCGGTGCGCGCGACGTCGCGTTCCCGTTCATCAACTCGCTGTCGTTCTGGATGACGGCGGTCAGCGCGATCCTGATCAACGTGTCGCTCGTGATCGGCGAGTTCGCGCAGACGGGCTGGCTCGCGTACCCGCCGCTGTCGGAGCTGCAGTTCAGTCCGGGGGTAGGGGTCGACTATTACCTGTGGGCGCTGCAGATCTCCGGCGTCGGCACGCTGCTGACCGGCGTGAATTTCTTCGTGACGATCATCAAGATGCGCGCGCCCGGCATGACGCTGATGAAGATGCCGGTGTTCACGTGGACGGCGCTCTGCACGAACGTGCTGATCATGGCGTCGTTCCCGATCCTGACCGCGACGCTCGCGCTGCTCGGCCTCGATCGGTACCTCGGCATGCACTTCTTCACGAACGACGCCGGCGGCAACGCGATGCTGTATCTGAACCTGATCTGGGCATGGGGTCATCCGGAGGTATACATCCTGATCCTGCCGGCGTTCGGGATCTTCTCGGAAGTCATCGCGACGTTCGCGAAGAAGCCGCTGTTCGGCTACAAGACGATGGTGTACGCGACCTGCGCGATCATGGTGCTGTCGTTCCTCGTGTGGCTGCATCACTTCTTCACGATGGGCTCGGGCGCGAACGTGAATGCGTTCTTCGGGATCATGACGATGATCATCGCGATTCCGACCGGCGTGAAGGTGTTCAACTGGCTGTTCACGATGTACCGCGGCCGGATCGAATTCACGACGCCCGTGCTGTGGACGATCGGCTTCATGGTCACGTTTACGCTCGGCGGCATGACCGGCGTGATGATGGCGATTCCCGGCGCGGACTTCGTGCTGCACAACAGTCTGTTCCTGATCGCGCACTTCCACAACGTGATCATCGGCGGTGTGTTGTTCGGCTATCTCGCGGGCTTCAACTACTGGTTCCCGAAGGCGTTCGGCTTCAAGTTGAACGAGAAGCTCGGCAAGGCCGCCTTCTGGTTCTGGCAGGTCGGCTTCTACGTCGCGTTCGTGCCGCTCTACGTACTCGGCTTCATGGGCATGACGCGCCGCCTGAACCACTACGACAATCCGGCGTGGCATCCGTGGCTGCTGGTTGCCGCGTTCGGCGCCGTGCTGATCGCGATCGGCATCGCGTGCCAGCTGCTGCAACTGGTGGTCAGCATCCGCAACCGCCATCTGCCCGAGTACCGCGACACGACGGGCGACCCGTGGGGCGGCCGTACGCTGGAGTGGGCGACTTCGTCGCCGCCGGCCGACTACAACTTCGCGGTGATCCCGCAGGTGCGCACGCTCGACGCGTATGCGGACATGAAGGCGCGCGGTGAAGGTCGGCCGAACCCGGCGGCGATTCGCGACATCCACATGCCGTCGAATACCTGTGCGGGCCTCGTGATCGCGATCTTCAGCCTGGTGCTCGGCTTCGCGCTGGTATGGCACATCTGGTGGATGGCGATCGGCGGGCTCGTCGGGATCGTCGCGACGCTCGTGATCTACAGCTCGCGCGATAACGACGGCTATTACATCCCTGCGTCGACGGTGCGCAAGACCGAAGACAAGCAGCCGACGAAGCGCCCGGCTGCGCGCGTCGACGACGTGGAACTGGAGGCCAACTGATGTTGCAGAAAACCTTGAGCGCAACCCTGCTCGAGCACGACGACCATCCGCCGTCGCATTCGGTGTTCGGTTTCTGGCTGTACCTGATGACCGACTGCGTGATCTTCGCGGCGCTGTTCGCGACGTTCGCGGTGCTCGGCCACCAGTACGCGGGCGGGCAGACCGCGAAAGAGCTGTTCGACATTCCGGGTGTGGCGGTCGAAACCGCCGCGCTGCTGCTGTCGAGCATCACGTACGGTTTCGCGATGCTGGCGGCGTACAAGCAGCGGCGCGGTGCGCTGCTCGCGTGGCTCGCGGTGACGTTCGTGCTCGGCGCGGCGTTTCTCGCGATGGAACTGCGCGAGTTTTCGCACCTGATCGCGGAGGGCGCGGGCCCGCAGCGCAGCGCGTTTCTGTCGGCGTTCTTCACGCTGGTCGGCACGCACGGGCTGCACGTGACGGCCGGCCTCTTGTGGATGATCGTGCTGGCCGCGCAGATCGTATCGCGCGGCGGCGACCTGACCGATCGCGACCTGCGACGCCTGACGTGCCTGAGCCTGTTCTGGCACTTCCTCGACATCGTGTGGATCTGCGTGTTTTCCTTTGTCTATCTCGCGAGCGTGATCTAAATGGCCCATTCGCATTCGTCTCAACTCGAAGAAGGGCACGGCAGTGTCGGCGGCTACGTCGCCGGTTTCATCCTGTCGGTGCTGCTCACGGCCGCGTCGTTCGGCCTCGTGATGGGCGGCGTGCTGTCGCCGCATGCGTCGCTGGTCGGGCTGGCCGTGCTCGCGTTCGTGCAGATCGTCGTGCACCTCGTGTACTTCCTGCACATGAACGGCTCGTCGGGCCAGCGCTGGAACGTGATGGCGTTCAGCTATACGGTGCTGACCGCGGCGATCCTGATCGTCGGCACGCTTTGGGTGATGCACAACGTCAGCATGAACATGATGTCGCGTTGAGCGGCAGCGTGGCGCGGCGGATCCATATCCGTGCGGATTCGCGAAACAAAGGCGGCACGCACGTGCCGCCTTTTTGTTTTTCCGGCTGTTGCGTTGCGCCGGACGGTGCAGTCAGTGCCGCGCGCCCGCGTCGGCCGTCAGCGCATGCGTGCAGTCGGCGCGGTACTCGGCGGCGAGCCGATGCTTCGCGCCGTCGAGATCGTCGGGGTAGTACGGGCTCGCATGGGCGGGATCGTAGCCGACCTGTTCGAGCTCGGTCAGCTCACGCACGAGGTCCGCACGCGTGACGCCGCGACCTGTGTGCACGAACGGGTACGCGTTGCATTCCTGCGGAGTGAGGTGCGGCCCCGCGAACGCGGCGGTGCTGGCGCATGCGAGCAGCATGCAGGCGACGGTGGTCGACAGTTTCATCCGATGGCTCCTGGTTTCGCGGCCCGATGCCGCATGAGGTCAGCGTAGGCGGACCCTGCCGCAGGGCGGCCGACGCACGGATGAAACATGTTTCATGCGCGCGCGGTGCGATGCAGGATGAAGCTATTTTCATCTGACGTCGCACGGCGACCGCAGCGCTTACGATAGTGGCGGGCGCATCGTGCGCGCCCGTCTTGAAATTGATGGCGAGGGCAACCATGCGAGTACTGACGGTCGAGGACGATGCGGTGACCGCGAACGAAATCGTCGGCGAACTGACCGCACGCGGGTTCGAGGTCGACTGGATCGACAACGGCCGCGAAGGGATGATGCGTGCGATGAGCGCGTCGTACGACGCGATCACGCTCGACCGGATGCTGCCGGGCGCGGACGGCCTCGCGATCGTGACCGCGATGCGCACGGTCGGCATCGATACGCCGGTGCTGATGCTGAGCGCGCTGGGCGACGTCGACGAGCGCATCCGTGGATTGCGCGCGGGCGGCGACGATTACCTGACGAAGCCGTTCGATTCCGGCGAACTGAGCGCGCGCATCGAAGTGCTGCTGCGTCGCCGGCAGGCATCGGGCGTGCCGCAGCAGACGCTGCTGAAGGTCGGCGCGCTCGAGCTCGACCTCATTTCGCGCTGCGCGCGCCGCGGCGCCGACGAGATTCCGCTGCTGCC
The DNA here is from genome assembly GCF_001528895.1 of Burkholderia sp. MSMB1078WGS. Taxonomy (NCBI): domain Bacteria; kingdom Pseudomonadati; phylum Pseudomonadota; class Betaproteobacteria; order Burkholderiales; family Burkholderiaceae; genus Burkholderia; species Burkholderia sp. MSMB1078WGS. Next base: position 71,001 of record NZ_LPDI01000050.1, read on the forward strand.
GACCGAGTTCCGCGTGCTCGAATTCATGATGCGCAACGCGGGCCAGACGATCACGCGCACGATGCTGTTCGAGGCCGTGTGGGGCTATCACTTCGATCCCGGCACCAATCTGATCGACGTTCACATGGGCCGGTTGCGCAAGAAGATCGACCCGCCCGGCGCGGACCCGATGATTCAGACGGTGCGCGGGTCGGGCTACATGCTCGCTTGACGGAGGCGCGAATGGACGCAGCCCGCGCGGCGAACTTCACGCGCCGCTGGCATACGACGACGTTTCGCTGGCTGTGCGCGTACGCGGCGATCTTTTCGGTGTCGCTGCTGCTGCTCGCGGGCGTGATCAGCGTGGCCGCGACGCACACGATGACACGCGATACCGACGAGGTGCTCGCGTGGCAACTGATCTATTTCGATTCGATTCCCGATGCCGCGCTGCCGCTTGCGATCCATCGGCGGCTCGAGCACGAGCACATGCATACGAATTTCTACGGGCTGTTCGATGCGAACGGGCGCCGCGTGGCCGGCGACATCGCGACGCCGCCCACGCTGCGCACGGATCGCCACGGCCGTACGCTGGACCGCACGCTCGCGCTGCTCGACGGCCAATCGGCGCCGATCGCGCGCGCGATGGCCGTGCGCCGCGACAACGGGATGACGTTGGTCGTTGCGCGCGACCTGTCGCACTTCATCCAGATCCGCGACGTCGCGATCCGTGGGCTCGTGGTCGGCGGCGTGATGATCCTGATCGCGGGCATCGCGGGCGGCAGCATGCTCGGCATGCGGCAGATGCGCCGTGTCGCCGCGATCCGGCGCGTCACGCGACAGATCGCCGAAGGCGATCTCGGCAAGCGGCTGCCGGTCGGCCGCTACGACGAACTCGATCTGCTCGCGCATCTCGTGAATCACATGCTCGACGAAGTCGAGCGGCTGATGGGCGAGGTGCGGCATACCTGCGACGGGATCGCGCACGACCTGCGCACGCCGCTCGCACGCGTGCATACGATGCTGGCGCGGCTTGCCGACCAGCCGTTCTGCGCACACGATCCCGCGTCGGCGGCGCTGCTGGCGTCGGCGCGCGACGAAACCGACCGCCTGCTCGAACGTTTTCGCGCGATGCTGCGCATCTCCGAGATCGGGACGCTGAGCCGGCGCGGCGGTTTTGCCGCGGTCGACGTCGCGGCGTTGCTGTGCGACGTGTGCGAGCTTTACGAGCCGTTGGCCGAGGCCGTCGACGTGTCGTTCGAGCTCGATGCGGCCGCGGTCGACGGCATCCATGGCGATCGTGCGCTGCTGTTCGAGGCGTTCAGCAATCTCGCGGACAACGCGATCAAGTTCACGCCGCCGGGCGGCCGCGTGCGCGTCGTGCTCCAGACGACACCGCATGGCCCGCTCGTCCGGTTCGAGGACACCGGGCCCGGCATTGCGCCCGGCGAGCGCAACGCGGTGCTCGAACGCTTCTATCGCGGCGAGCGCACGCGCCATGTGAACGGCTCGGGGCTCGGGTTGAGCATCGTGTCGGCGGTGATGCGCGTGCACGGTTTCGCGTTGCGGATCGGCGATGCCCAGCCGGCCGGTGCGGCGATCACGGTCGAATGCTGGCCGCGTTCGCTCGCGTGACGCGGGAGGGGGCCGATCCATGCGCATCCTGCTGATTGCGCCGCCGACGCCGGACGCGTTGCGGCTCGACAAGGCGTTTCGAGAGAGCATGCACGGCGTCGAGCGCATCGGCGACTGGCGCGACGGCTGTTTCGCGGCGACGCAGGAGCGGTTCGACGCGATCGTGATCGTTGCGACCGACGGTGCCGCCGTGCCGGCGATTCTCGACGGATTGCCGCCGCTCGCCGCGTCGGCCGGCAGCGCGACGATTGCCGCGATCGTCGCCGGCACGACGTCCGCCGAGCGTGCGCAGATCCTCAAGGCCGGCTGCGACGTATGCCTCGCCCATCCGTGCTCGTTCGTCGAATTGCACGAGCGGTTGCACGCGCTGTGGCGCCGCGCGGGCATCGTCGCGATGCGTGAATCGATCCGGCTCGACACGGCGACGCGCGCACTCGACGAGCGTGGCCGGCGGCTCGCGCTCAGCGCACGGGAATTTCGCGTGATCGAATGCCTGCTGCGCGAAGCAGGGCGGCCGGTCGGGCGCGACGCCGTGCTGCGTTACGCGTGGGGCGATGCCGACATCGAACCCGAAACGGTCAATGCGCTGGTCGTCCGGTTGCGGCGCAAGCTGGCCGCGCATGCGTTTTCCGCGCGGATCGAAACGGTTGCGCGATTCGGCTTCCGGTTCGACACGGGCGGATGACGGCTGCGGATATCGCCGCCGGGCTGGAAGAAGATCTTGACTACCCCGAAGCTGCGGAGCGACCTCGACTCGATGCGCGCGGGCTCGGCGGCCAAATCGGCGTCGATTGTTACAAGACGTTAGCGCCGGCTTCCCGTTGCGATGCCGCGCATCAGTTCTTACAAACTTGAAATATGCGGGGACGGCGCTTGCCGTTATAGTCGAATCACACATGACACAACCAGAAGAGGAATCCATGAAGACTTTGCGTGTTGCCTCGCTCCTGACCGGTATGACGGCCTTGCTCGTGTCGGGCGCAGCAATGGCGGGAGTCAATGTCGGGATCAACGTCGGCGTGCCGGCACCGGTCTACGTCGCGCCCGCGCCCGTGTATGCGCCGCCGCCTCCGCCGGTCGTCTATCAGCCGGCGCCTGTCTATGCACCGGCGCCCGTGTACGCGCCGGCGCCGGCGATCGTGATCGGCTGGCACGGCGACCGCTACTGGGACGGCCGCCGCTACTGGGGCCGCGACGAGTGGTATCGTCACCATGGGCGCGGCTGGGGCGGCGATCGCGGCCACTGGGATCACGGCCGCCACAACGGCTGGCGCTGATCGACGACCGGTCGCGCATGCGTGCCGCGTGCGCGACAGTTGTTCGCGAGGAAACCGCCCGTGTGGCGGTTTTCTTTTGGCTCGACGGATTGAATGGGTAGAATCGCTCCACGTTACTACCCTCATTCGACGACAGGGCCTCTATGACGAAGGGTTCGCCCCGGACCGCCGCCGCGCGCGCCTGCGTCGGCGCGCTGCGGGCCGCCGGCCGCGCGGCCGCGGTGCTGGCGTTGCACGCGGCGCTCGCCGCGCCGTCCGCGCACGCGGCCTACGCCATTGCGCAGTACGGCGAGCCGAAGTATCCGCCGGGCTTCAAGCATTTCGACTACGTGAACCCCGACGCACCGAAGGGCGGCACGCTCGTGCTCGCGAATCCGAACCGGATGACGTCGTTCGACAAGTTCAATCCGTTCACGATGCGCGGCAACTCCGCACCCGGAATCGACATGCTGTTCGAGAGCCTCGCGACCGGCAGCTCCGACGAACCGGCGTCCGCATACGGGCTGCTGGCCGACGACATCGACGTCGCGCCGGACCGCCGCTCGGTCACGTTTCACCTGAATCCGCGCGCGCGCTTCTCGAACGGCGATCGCGTCACGGCCGACGACGTCAAGTTTTCGTTCGACACGCTGAAGAGCAAGCAGGCCGCACCGCAGTTCGGCGCGTATTTCGCGGAGATCGCGAAGGCCGTCGTCGTCGATCCGGCGACCGTGCGGTTCGAGTTCCGTAGCGCGAATCGCGAGTTGCCGCTGATCGCCGGCGGCGTGCCCGTGTTCTCGCGCAAGTGGGGATTGCGTGCGGACGGCTTGCGCGTCCCGTTCGACCAGCTCGCGTTCGAGCAGCCGATCGGCAGCGGCCCGTACCTGATCGAGCGCTACGACAACGGCCGCACGATCACCTACCGGCGCAATCCCGCGTACTGGGGCGCCGATCTGCCGGTACGGATCGGCACCAACAACTTCGAGCGGATCGTCTACAAGCTGTACGGCGACGGCGTCGCGCGGCTCGAGGCGTTCAAGGCCGGCGAATACGACGTGCTCGTCGAGTACGTCGCGCGCAACTGGACGCGGCGCGACGTCGGCAAGCGCTTCGACAGCGGCGAACTCGTCAAGCGCGAATTCCGCCAACATAACGGCGCCGGCATGCAGGGCTTCTTCATGAACCTGCGCCGGCCGCTGTTTCGCGACGTGCGCGTGCGCCAGGCGCTCGATCTCGCGTTCGACTTCGAATGGCTGAACCGCCAGTTGTTCTACAGCGCATACACGCGCCTCGACAGCTATTTCGCCGACACCGACCTGCAGGCGACCGGTACGCCGGGCGCCGGCGAGCTGAAGCTGCTGGAGCCGCTGCGCGCGCAGCTCGATCCGGCCGTGTTCGGCCCGATGGTCACGCAGCCGGACACGAATCCGCCAGGCTCGCTGCGCGCGAACCTGCTGAAGGCGCGCGCACTGCTCGAACAGGCCGGCTGGACCTACCGCGACGGCGCGCTGCGCAATGCGAAGGGCGAGCCGTTCGCGTTCGAGATCCTCGACGATGCGGGCGGCGCGATGGAAGGCGTCGTGACCGCCTACCGGCGCAACCTCGCGAAGCTCGGCATCGACGTGCGCTTTCGCACGGCCGATTACGCGCTGCTGCAAAAGCGCCTCGATGCGTTCGACTACGACATGACGACGATCCGACTGCCGGGCGTGCAGGTGCCGGGCGCCGAGCAATACTCGCGTTACGCGAGCAAGTTCGCCGACGAGCCGGGCTCCGACAACTTCATCGGGCTGAAATCGCCGGCCGTCGACGCATTGCTGCATGCGCTCGGCACCGCGCAGACGCGCGAGGAACTGCTCGACGCGACGCACGCGCTCGACCGTGTGCTGATGCACGGCTACTACGCGGTCCCGCAGTGGTACAGCACGACGCACCGCATCGCGTACAAGCGCACACTGGCCTATCCGCAGACGCTGCCGCTGTACTATTCGGCCGAGGGCTGGGTCGTGTCGACCTGGTGGGCGAAGCCCGATCACTGACCCGCGCCGGCCCTTCGTCCAACCCCGCCACCCGATCACGAGTCGACGCCCTATGTGGAGCTACATCCTCAAACGCCTGCTGCTGATGATCCCGACGCTCGTCGGCGTGCTGACGCTCACGTTCGCGGTGATCCAGTTCGTGCCGGGCGGCCCGGTCGAGCAGGCCGTGCAGGAGTTGCGCAAGGGCGCGACGGAACAGGGCGCGACGCCGTTCGGGATGCGCGCGCACACCGGCGTCGACGCGCAGCAGCTCGCGCAGCTCAAGGCGCTGTACGGTTTCGACAAGCCGCCGCTCGAACGCTATTGGTTGATGCTGAAGCGCTTCGCGCGCTTCGATCTCGGCGACAGCTATTTTCGCCACCAGAGCGTGTGGTCGCTGGTCGTGCAGAAGCTGCCCGTGTCGATCAGCATCGGGCTGTGGACGTTCTTCCTCACGTACCTGATCTCGGTGCCGCTCGGCATCGCGAAGGCGGTGCGCAACGGTTCGCCGTTCGACGTCGCGACGAGCCTCGTCGTGCTCGTCGGCTATGCGATCCCGGGCTTCGTGCTCGGCGTGCTGCTGCTCGTGCTGTTCGGCGGCGGCTCGTTCTGGCAGCTCTTTCCGCTGCGCGGCCTCACGTCGGACAACTTCGCGCAACTGTCGCTCGTCGGCAAGGTGCTCGACTACCTGTGGCACATCGCGCTGCCGATCACCGCGTCGGTCGTCGGCAGCTTCGCGGTCGTCACGATGCTCACGAAGAACGCGTTCCTCGACCAGATCCGCCGGCAATACGTGCTGACCGCGCGCGCGAAGGGGCTCTCCGAGCGCAGCGTGCTGTGGAAGCACGTGTTCCGCAATGCGATGCTGCCGCTGATCGTCGGCTTCCCGGCCGCGTTCATCGGTGCGTTCTTCACGGGCAGCCTGCTGATCGAGACGCTGTTCTCGCTCGACGGCCTCGGGCTGCTGTCGTACGAGTCGGTCGTGCGGCGCGACTACCCGGTCGTGCTCGGCACGCTGTACCTGTTCACGCTGATCGGGCTTGCGACCAAGCTGGTTTCCGATCTTTGCTATGTGTGGGTCGATCCGCGCATTCAATTCGACAACCTGGAGCGCTGACATGAAACGAGCCATTCGCATGCCCGGCGCCGGCGGGCGAGGTGCGCGATGAACCGGGCCGTCGCTTCTTCCCGCATCGACGCCGCGCGGGCGCGCGTGTCGCCGTCGCCCGCCCGTCGCGTGTGGCAGCGCTTCAGGCAGCAGCGCCTCGGCTACTGGAGCTTCGTGATCTTCGTCGTGGCCTTTGCCGCGAGTCTCGCGGCGCCGCTGTGGTCGAACGACAAGCCGCTCGTCGTGCGCTACGACGGCCAGACCTATTTCCCGATGTTCCATGCGTACCCGGAGACGACCTTCGGCGGCGATTTCCCGACGCCGGCCGACTATCTCGATCCGTATGTACGCAAGCGGCTCGAGGCGCCCGGCAACTTCGTCGTCTACCCGCCGAATCGCTACTACTACGACACGCTGAACTACTTCTCGACCGTGCCGAACCCGGCGCCGCCGTCGCGCGAGAACTGGCTCGGCACCGATGCGCAGGGCCGCGATCTGCTCGCGCGGCTCGTGTACGGGTTCCGCGTGTCGGTCGAATTCGGGTTGATCCTGACCGTGATCGGCACGCTGCTCGGCATCGCCGCGGGCGCCGTGCAAGGCTTCTTCGGCGGGCGCATCGACATCGTCGGGCAGCGGCTGATCGAGATCTGGAGCTCGCTGCCCGAGCTGTACCTGCTGATCATCTTCGCGTCGATTTTCGAGCCGAGCTTCCTGCTGCTGATCGTGCTGCTGTCGCTGTTCGGCTGGATCGGCCTCGCCGATTACGTGCGCGCGGAATTCCTGCGCAACCGCACGCAGGACTACGTGCGCGCGGCCCGCGCGATGGGGCTCACGAACGGGCAGATCATCTGGCGCCACGTGCTGCCGAACAGTCTCACGCCGGTGATCACGTTCCTGCCGTTCCGGATGAGCGGCTCGATCCTCGCGCTGACGAGCCTCGACTTCCTCGGGCTCGGCGTGCCGCCGCCGACGCCGAGCCTCGGCGAGCTGCTCGCGCAGGGCAAGGGCAACCTCGACGCGTGGTGGATCTCGCTGTCGACGTTCGGCGTGCTGGTCGCGACGCTGCTGCTGCTGACCTTCATGGGCGATGCACTGCGCAACGCGCTCGACACGCGGATCGCCGACTCGATGCGCGCCGCGGGAGGCCAGCGATGAGCGATGCGGTCGTATCGAACGCGGGCGAACCGCTGCTGTCGCTCGAGCATCTGCACGTGCGCTTCGGCGACACGGTGGCCGTCGACGACGTGACGCTCGCGATCGGGCGCGGCGAGCGGGTCGCGCTCGTCGGCGAGTCGGGGTCGGGCAAGAGCGTGACCGCGTTGTCGATCCTGCGGTTGCTGCGCGATGCCGAAGTCGGCGGTGCGATCCGCTTCGCGGGGCAGGATCTGGCAAGCAAGAGCGAGCGCGAGATGCGCGGGCTGCGCGGTTCGGACATCGCGATGATCTTCCAGGAGCCGATGACGGCGTTCAACCCGCTGTATACGATCGGCGTGCAGATCGGGGAGACGATCGTGCTGCACGACGGCGTATCGGCGGTGGAGGCCCGCAAGCGCGCGATCGCGTTGCTCGCGCGCACCGGCATCGCGGAGCCCGAGAAGCGCGTCGACAGCTACCCGCATCAGTTGTCGGGCGGCCAGCGGCAGCGCGCGATGATCGCGATGGCGCTCGCGTGCCGACCGCGCCTGCTGCTGGCCGACGAGCCGACCACCGCGCTCGACGTGACGATCCGCGCGCAGATCGTCGACCTGCTGCTGGAGTTGCAGCGCGACGAAGCGGAAAAACGCGGGATGTCGATCCTGCTGATCACGCACGACCTGAATCTCGTGCGGCACTTCGCGCAGCGCGTCGCGGTGATGGAGCGCGGCCGGCTCGTCGAGAGCGGGCCCGTCGAGCGGATCTTCGCGGCGCCCGAGCATCCGTATACGCAGCGGCTGCTGAACAGTCGGCCGCAACGCGCGGTCACGCCGGTGATGCCGATCGCGCCCGTCGTGCTCGACGCGCGCCACGTGAGCGTACGGTTCGCGCGCAAGCGGCCGGGCTTCGCGGGCTGGTTCGGCACGGTGCCGGTGACGGCCGTCGCGGACGTGTCGGTGTCGGTGCGGCAGGGCGAAACGCTCGGCATCGTCGGCGAATCGGGATCGGGGAAATCGACGCTCGCGATGGCGCTGCTCGGGCTGCAGAAAACGGCCGGCGGCGAGATCGAATTCCAGGGGCGCGCGCTGTCGACCTATCGCGGCCGCGAACAGGCCGCGCTGCGCTCGAACATGCAGGTGGTCTTTCAGGATCCGTTCAGTTCGCTTTCGCCGCGTCACACGATCGAGCGGATCGTCGGCGAGGGGCTCGCGCTGCATCGTCCGGACATGACGCCCGACGCACGCCGCGCGAAGTCGCTCGCGGTGCTGCGCGAAGTCGGCCTCGACCGTACGGTGCTGCACCGTTATCCGCACGAATTCTCGGGCGGCCAGCGCCAGCGGATCGCGATCGCGCGCGCGCTCGTGCTGGAGCCGCGCATCCTGATCCTCGACGAGCCGACGTCGGCGCTCGACGTGTCGATCCAGCAGCAGGTGCTGAAGCTGCTCGCGAATTTGCAACAGAAATACAATCTCGGCTATGTGTTCATCAGCCACGACCTGGAGGTGATCGGCGCGATGGCGCACCGCGTCGCGGTGATGCAGGACGGCGCCGTCGTGGAGTCGGGGGAGGTGTCCGAGATCTTCACCAGACCGTCACATCCTTACACACAAAAGCTGTTGAAAGCGGTCTGGAAAGCGTGATAGGCGTCCAATGGTCTGACCATCTCGATTGTATTTATTAATTTGTTTTGACAAACGATTACGCGCTGGCTAGTATCGACCGAAATTTTCCGCCAATCAGCTGATTTTTAAGCATATTCCATCGACCAATGCAGCATCGATCCCTGACCCAGGCATGCGCGCGCACCATCGCCGGGCTATTCATCGGCGCCCTGTTCGCAGCAGCTCCCGGCGCGTTCGCCGACGAAGTCAGCAGTTTTAACCAGAATGCCACCAATTCGACTCAGTTCGGGTCGGGTGCCTCCCTCCAGCAGGCCAGCGCACAGCCGTCGAGCGGCGGCGCGAAGTCGTTCCTTGCCGGCATGGCAGGCAAGGCGGGCGACGTGGTGGTCGGCGCGCTGAACATGATCGGCGTGCGGTATCGCTGGGGCGGCAACTCGCCGGATTCGGGCCTCGACTGCAGCGGTTTCGTGCGCTACGTGTTCCAGGACACGCTCGGCATGTCGCTGCCGCGTCGCGCGGAAGAAATGAGCCGCGTCGGCGAGAAGGTGAGCATGAGCAACCTGAAGCCGGGCGATCTCGTGTTCTTCAACACGATGCGCCGCACGTTCTCGCACGTCGGCATCTATATCGGCGACAACAAGTTCGTGCATTCGCCGTCGACGGGCAGCACCGTCCGCGTCGACGATCTCGACAGCGGCTACTGGGAAAAGCGTTTCACCGGCGCGCGCCGGATCGAATCGGAATTCCCGATGAAGCCCGAAGACCTGCGTCAGCGCGTGCGCGCGACGATCGGCGACGATTCGGCGAACGGCAACAACTGACGTTTGCCGGGTAGTCGGGCCGGACAATAAAAAACCCTGTCACCGAAAGGCGGCAGGGTTTTTTGTTTTTGGGGCCGGCGCGGACGTCGTGGCGCAAGTCGTTGCGCCGGCTATCGGGAAGCGGTGTGTGCCGCCGCTTCCCGCATGTTGCGGCTTACGCGGCGGCGGCCACGCCACGCGCCGCCGCGAGCTTGCGTTGCAGTTCCGGCATGATGCGCGCGACCGCTTCCTCGCCCGCGAGGATCGCCGCGTTGCGCTGGTTGAAGTCGCTGCCGCCCATCGCCGCGAGGTTCGGGCGAATCACGACGTCCGCATACTTGTCGAGCTCGTAGGTCTTGATCGTCTGGCCCATGATCGTGAAGGTCTGCAGCAGCATCTCGATCGGGTTGTTGGTCGCCGCGCCGTCCGGCCGGGCCGAGATGTCGACCGCGATCACGAAGCTCGCCCCCATCTTGCGTGCGAACGACGCCGGCACCGGGCTCACCAGGCCGCCGTCCACATATTCGCGATTGCCGATCTTCACCGGCTCGAACACCGACGGCACGCTGCACGATGCACGTACCGCGAGCCCGGTATTGCCTTGCTGGAACAGGATCGGCTGGCCGCTTTGCAGGTCCGTCGCGACGATGCCGAGCGGCTTCGCCATCTTCTCGATCGGCCGGTTGTTGAGCGTCTTGTTCAGGAAGTTCTGCAGCGCGACGCCTTGCAGCAGGCCGCGCGAGCGAAACGGCAGCGCCCAGTCGCTGATCGACGCCTGGTCCATGTCGAGCGCGATCTTGTTGATCTGCAGCGCGCTCATGCCGGACGCGTAGAGTGCGCCGACCACCGAGCCCGCGCTCGTCCCGGCGACGATTTCGACCGGAATGCCGCGCGCCTCGAGCGCCTTCAGCACGCCGATGTGCGAGAAGCCGCGCGCGGCGCCGCCGCCGAGCGCGATGCCGATCTTGACGGGTTTCTCCTGCGGCAGGGCCGTGCCGGGGCGGGACTTGTCGCCGAAGGACGTGCAGGCGGCGAGGCTGGCGGACGCGCACGCGATCGTGAAGTGGCGGCGCGACAGGCGAGGGGACGACATCGAATGGTTCTCCGGCGGCTTGGCGGCGGGTTACACGGCCCGCGGCGGCGATAGGTTGCGAGCGGCCGCGCAGCGGGTTCCGTGCGGCCGGCGCCGGGCCGGCTGGCGGCCGCGGCGCGCACATCATAAAGCAAGCGGTGCGCTTGGCGCGATGTCCGGCACGGGTATAATTCCGGCTTCTTTCCCGTTCCGGGCGTCGCCGGCTCCGTTGCTGTCGGGGCAGCCGTCGTCGTCCCGCGTCGAATCATTCATGCGCCCCAGGCGTTCGAGTTACCGTTTATGACCCGTCCTGTCCGTACCCGCTTCGCGCCGAGTCCCACCGGCTTCATCCACCTCGGCAACATCCGCTCCGCACTCTATCCGTGGGCGTTCGCCCGCAAGATGAAAGGCACGTTCGTGCTGCGCATCGAGGATACCGACGTCGAGCGTTCGTCGCAGGAAGCGGTCGATGCGATCCTCGAGGGGATGCAATGGCTCGGGCTGGATTTCGACGAAGGCCCGATCTACCAGATGCAGCGGATGGACCGCTATCGCGAAGTGCTCGCGCAGATGCTCGAGAAGGGCCTCGCGTACCCGTGCTACATGTCGGCCGAGGAACTCGACGCGCTGCGCGAACGCCAGCGCGAAGCCGGCCTGAAGCCGCGCTACGACGGCACATGGCGTCCGGAGCCCGGCAAGGTGCTGCCGGAGCCGCCGGCCGGCGTGAAGCCGGTGCTGCGCTTTCGCAATCCGCTGACGGGCACGGTCGTGTGGGACGACGCTGTGAAGGGGCGTGTCGAGATCTCGAACGAGGAACTCGACGACCTCGTGATCGCGCGCCCGGACGGCACGCCGATCTACAACTTCTGCGTGGTGGTGGACGACATGGACATGGGCATCACGCACGTGATCCGTGGCGACGACCACGTGAACAACACGCCGCGCCAGATCAACATCCTGAATGCGCTCGGCGGCGAGCCGCCCGTCTATGCGCACTTGCCGACCGTGCTGAACGAGCAGGGCGAGAAGATGAGCAAGCGGCATGGCGCGATGAGCGTGATGGCGTACCGCGACGCGGGCTTCCTGCCGGAGGCCGTCGTCAACTATCTCGCGCGGCTCGGCTGGTCGCACGGCGACGCCGAGATCTTCTCGCGCGAGCAGTTCGTCGAATGGTTCGATCTCGAGCATCTCGGCAAGTCGCCCGCGCAGTACGACCACAGCAAGCTGAGCTGGCTGAACGCGCATTACATCAAGGAAGCCGACAACGCACGCCTCGCCGAACTCGCGAAGCCGTTCCTCGACGCGCTCGGCATCGACGACGCGGCGATCGCGACGGGCCCCGCGCTCGACGCGGTGGTCGGCCTGATGAAGGATCGTGCGACGACGGTCAAGGAAATCGCGGAAGGCGCGACGATGTTCTACCGCGTGCCGGCGCCCGACGCCGATGCGCTCGCGCAGCACGTGACCGATGCGGTGCGGCCGGCGCTGGCCGATCTCGTCGCCGCGCTGAAGGCGGCCGACTGGACGAAGGAAGCGGTGTCCGCCGCGTTGAAGGCGACGCTCGCCGCGCACAAGCTGAAGATGCCGCAGCTCGCGATGCCGGTGCGTCTGCTGGTGGCGGGCACGACGCACACGCCGTCGATCGACGCGGTGCTCGTGCTGTTCGGTCGCGACGTCGTGGTGTCGCGCATCGAGGCCGCGCTGGGCTGACGTTGGCGCGCGCGAAGCGGTCCGCGCATGAGCGAGCGGACCGCTTCGCAAAAAATTTCGCGCGAATCGTAAAAAGGGTATTTACAAGTTCGAAATCGGTCCATATAATCTCATTTCTGTTCTGCAAGGGGGTATAGCTCAGCTGGGAGAGCGCTTGCATGGCATGCAAGAGGTCAGCGGTTCGATCCCGCTTACCTCCACCAACAGAACAAGCTGGATTGATTTGCGAAGCGGCGGTAGTAATAAATGCTTCACAAAATGATTCAAAGCAGTTAGAATTTCGGCCTTCGCTGTTGAATGAAAGTAAATAGCGAAAGTCAGACGAATCTGAAAAGATTTTGTCCCCTTCGTCTAGAGGCCTAGGACATCACCCTTTCACGGTGAGTACAGGGGTTCGAATCCCCTAGGGGACGCCAAATTCAGCGGCGTTTCGTAGAAGTGTCGCAGGCTTGCAGGAACGTAACCGACGTCCTGCAGGTTGGGTAAGAAAGCTGGAGCGGTAGTTCAGTCGGTTAGAATACCGGCCTGTCACGCCGGGGGTCGCGGGTTCGAGTCCCGTCCGCTCCGCCAGAACGAAGCCCGTTCAAGACGTTTTTGAGCGGGCTTTTGTATTAAAGATGTAAGCAGTACGTAGTCCCCTTCGTCTAGAGGCCTAGGACATCACCCTTTCACGGTGAGTACAGGGGTTCGAATCCCCTAGGGGACGCCAGATT
>NZ_LPDI01000051.1:0-1689 GCF_001528895.1 Burkholderia sp. MSMB1078WGS
ATCGCGAAGGAGCATTCGGGCGCGTACGGGATGGGCGTCGACTACGCGTACACGATGGTCCACAAGGCGCCGCAGCGTACCGCGACGCCGCACGAGTCGATCCCTGCCGTACCGGCGAAGTAACGGGCCGTCGGCCGCGATCGCCGCAGCGGCTACCGCGGCGATCGCGTGCCGTCGGCTGTCGCGCGTTCAGGCGGCGGGCAGCGCCCACGGCGCGCGCGAGAAATGTTCGGCGAGGAAAGCGAGCAGCACCGTCACGCGCGCGGCGCGCAGCATGCCGGGGGGCGTGACGAGGTTTACGTTGATGTCCGCGATCTTCCAGTCGCTCATCACTTCTTCGAGCGCGCCGCGCTGCAGCTCGTCCCACACCAGGAATTCGGGCTGAAGCGCGAGGCCGTGACCGGCGACGAGCGCGGGGACGATCACGTCGGCGTTGTTGGAGCGAATGCGTCCGTGCACGTTCACGCCGAAGTCGTCGCCCGATACCGTGTGACGAAAGCGCCAGTACTCGGGCGTCGGCAGGTTCGTGTAGGTGAGGCACACGTGCTGTTCGATGTCGCGCGGATGCGTGGGCCGGCCGTGCCGGTCGAGATACGCGGGCGATGCGACGAGTGGCCGGCGCACCGCGCACAAGCGGCGCGAACGCAGCGACGAATCGGCCAGTTCGGCGATGCGGATCGCGACGTCGAAGCCGCCGGACACGATGTCGACGATGTGGTCGGTCAGCACGAGGTCGATGTCGACGCGCGGATAGCGCTCGAGGAACGCGGGCAGCACCGGCGACAAATGGTGCAGCCCGAACGACATCGGCGCATTCACGCGCACGAGGCCATGCGGTTCGAGTGCCTGCGCGGACGCTTCGTTTTCGATCAGCTCCGCATCGGCGAGCAGGCGGATCGCACGGTCGCGCAGCAGTTCGCCGGTCGGCGTGAGCGACAGCTTGCGCGACGTGCGGTACAGCAGCATCGCGCCGAGGCGCTTTTCGAGGCGCGCGACCGCTTTCGACACGGTGGGTTGCGATACGCCGAGCAGGTCGGCGGCTTTAGCGAACGAACCCGTCTCGGCGACGCGCGCAAAGATGGCCCAGGCCTCGAGATCAGGAAGGTGTTGCATGGTCGGAAGGGATGGCAGGCAAGCGAAACGGATGCGATGCGCCGCGCGCGGCCTCGCGATGCGGGTGATTCTAATCCGGCCGGGAGAAAACGTTATGGAATCGTATTTACTTTCATTGGGCGCCGGCATGCTGATCGGCGTCGTGTACAGCGCGATCGGGGTGCGTTCGCCGGCGCCGCCGCTGGTCGCGCTGGTGGGCCTCGCCGGCATGCTGGTCGGCGTGCAGGCCATCGCGCCGGTTCGTCACTGGCTCGGCTTCTGACCGCATCGAGGACATTTCATGAGCGCAACCGGTACCCAACCCGATCTCATCCTTCACAACGGGCGCATCACGACGCTCGATCGTGCGAACCCGGTCGCGACCGCCGTCGCGATCAAGGACGGCCGCTTCGTCGCGGTGGGCGGCAACGCGGAGATCGTGCCGCTCGCTGGCCGTGCGACGAAGACGATCGATCTCGGCGGCCGCACCGTGCTGCCGGGCTTGATCGACAACCATACGCACGTGATTCGCGGCGGCCTGAACTACAACATGGAACTGCGCTGGGACGGCGTGCCGTCGCTCGCGGTCGCGATGCT
>NZ_LPDI01000052.1:0-1400 GCF_001528895.1 Burkholderia sp. MSMB1078WGS
CCCCACACGATCTTCCCGTCGACCACCGTCAGCAACGCGGTCGTGGCGGCGATATCGTCCTCCGCGCACGCGAAGAAATCGCGATCCGGGACGATCAGGTCGGCAAGCTGCCCCACCGCGATGCGTCCTTTCTTGCCCTCTTCGTTCGAGAACCACGTCACGTACTCGGTCCACATCCGCAGCGCGGTTTCGCGATCGAGCAGGTTGCGCTGCGGATACAGGCGCATGCCGCCGACCGTCTTGCCCGTCACGAGCCACGCGAGCGACACCCAGGGGTTGTACGACGCGACGCGCGTTGCATCCGTGCCGGCCGACACCTTGAGCCCCTTGCCGAGCATCTTCGCGACCGGCGGCGTCGCCTCCGCGGCTTGCGCGCCGTAGCGCTCGACGAAGTACTCGCCCTGGTACGCCATCCGGTGCTGCACCGCGACGCCGCCGCCGAGCGCGGCGATCCGGTCCATCGACTTCTCGGTGATCGTTTCCGCGTGATCGAAGAACCAGTTCAGCCCTTCGAGCGGGATGTCTTCGTTGACCTTCTCGAACACGTCGAGCGCGCGGCTGATGGTTTCGTCGTAGGTCGCGTGCATGCGCCACGGCCAGCGGTTTTCCGCGAGCACGCGCACGACGCCTTCGAGATCGTCTTCCATCTGCTCGGGCAGGTCCGGACGCGCGACGCGGAAGTCTTCGAAGTCGGCCGCGGAAAACGCTAGCATCTCGCCCGCGCCGTTATTGCGGAAGTAGTCGGTGCCGTCGTGGTACTTGACGCTCTTCGTCCAGTTCACGAAGTCTTCCTTCTCCGCGTTCGGCTTCTGCGTGAACAGGTTGTACGCGATCCGGATCGTCATCTCGCCCGCGTCGTGCAGCTTGCGGATCACTTCGTAATCCTCCGGATAATTCTGCGATCCTCCACCCGCGTCGATCACGCCGGTCACGCCGAGCCGGTTCAGCTCGCGCATGAAGTGGCGCGTCGAGTTGTACTGATACTCGAACGGCAGCTTCGGGCCCTTCGCGAGCGTCGCGTAGAGAATCGTCGCGTTCGGGTTCGCGAGCAGCAGGCCGGTCGGGTGGCCGGCGGCATCGCGCAGGATGGTTCCGCCCGGCGGCTCCGGCGTGTCCTTCGTATAGCCGACCACCCGCAGCGCCGCCGCGTTCAGCAGCGCGCGGTCGTACAGGTGCAGGATGAACACCGGCGTGTCCGGCGCGACTGCATTGAGTTCGTCGATCGTCGGCAGTCGCTTCTCCACGAACTGATGTTCGGTGAAGCCGCCGACCACGCGCACCCACTGCGGCGCGGGCGTCACGGCGACCTGACGCTTGAGCATCTCCATCGCGACCGCGAGCGACGGCACGCCGTCCCAGCGCAGTTCCATGTTGTAGTTCAGGCCGCCGCGAATCACGTG
>NZ_LPDI01000053.1:0-19168 GCF_001528895.1 Burkholderia sp. MSMB1078WGS
TCGAGTTTGCACCATTGGCCGTGCTGTTGCCGCCCGACGCCGCCGAGTCCGTGCCCGTCGCCGTGCTGTTCTCGCCGCTCGCCGACGCGTTCGTACCGTTCGCCGTGCTGTTCTCACCCGAGGCGGTCGAGTTTGCACCATTGGCCGTGCTGTTGCCGCCCGACGCCGCCGAGTCCGTGCCCGTCGCCGTGCTGTTCTCGCCGCTCGCCGACGCGTTCGTACCGTTCGCCGTGCTGTTCTCACCCGAGGCGGTCGAGTTTGCACCATTGGCCGTGCTGTTGCCGCCCGACGCCGCCGAGTCCGTGCCCGTCGCCGTGCTGTTCTCGCCGCTCGCCGACGCGTTCGTACCGTTCGCCGTGCTGTTCTCACCCGAGGCGGTCGAGTTTGCACCATTGGCCGTGCTGTTGCCGCCCGACGCGCTCGCGTTATCGCCGCTCGCGGTGCTGTTAGTACCCGATGCAGTTCCCGCGTTTGACGCGCTGCTGCCTTGCAGATCCGACACCGAGGTGCTGAGTGACGAGACTTGGGACGTCAGCAGATCGTACTGCTGCGAGAACTCCTGCTGGAACGCGTAAAGCTGCGAACCATTGACAGCATCCGTGCTGGCCGCGGAAATCTTTCCCGACGCCACGTTCGTCAGAAGAACGGGCGTCGTGACGCCGACACCGCCGAAGGTGATCGTCGACTTCGAGGAATCGTCATAGGACACGACATTACCCATCGATGTCTGCAGGCCAGCCAGATTCGCATTGACCGTGCTGAGGGTCGTCGACAGTGACGTTACATTGTCTGTAGTGCCGAGCAGCGAAGTCGACAACGATGCGATGCCATCGGTGACTGTTGACAGTCCCGTCGTCGTGCTCATCGACAGTGACGTTACATTGTCTGTAGTGCCGAGCAGCGAAGTCGACAACGATGCGATGCCATCAGTGACTGTGGACAGTCCCGTCGTCGTGCTCGTCGCCAGCGACGTCAGTTGGCTGACATTGACCGCATCCGAACCGCTGACGCCGGCGGCAACGCCCGTCAGCGTACGCGCGCCCTGGCCACCCGCGAAATCCACCGTCTGACCCGGCGATTTAGCACCGACCGTAATCGCTCCGGTCGTCGCATTTTGTTCGACAACACCCACGCCAAGCGAAAGCATGCTCGTCGAAAGCGAAGCAAGGCCGGATGCTGTCGAAGTCGAAAGCGAAGTGATGCTGGCCGACGTCGACGTCGACAACGAGGTCAACTGGGACATATTGACGGCATCGGTCGACTTGGCACCGGCAGCAAGGCCACTGAGCAATACGCCATCGGACGCATTCGACATTGTCAACACGTTTCCATTGATGCCACCCGTCCGGAAATAAATGCTCCCCGCACTGCCGTCGAGAACCAACTGCGTGTCGTCCGCAGTCAACCCTACCCAGTTCGTCTTGCTGCCCACGACCATGCCTTGTACCCAACCGGCCGAAATACAACCATTAGCGAACAAACCAGTGGCTGCGTAATTCGAGCTGCTACCGTCGTACGTCAAGCATACGCCGGCGTTATTCGCAGCCATTGCCTCCCCGGCAAACGGTCCGACCACGCCCATTGCGACCAGCGATGCACCGCCCAGAATCGAGAGCTTGAACAATTTCATCAGTCCGCCAGCAGCTTCCATGACGCTCGAGGTGCGGCCGCCGCGCCCCACTGCATGCTCCGATGTTGCTACCCACGTACGCGTCGATTCGCGCCACACCGTTTTGTAAATCTTGTTCATGCACAACTCCTATCGATATTTATTTAGTAAACCTATGTATATAGAAGACTCAGAAAACTCGTACCTAATGGGGGGACACCGCCAAATCTAGGAAGAAATCGATAACTCAACCGTCAAGTCGAATTGATCAAAGACTCACTGGCCCGATTTCTTCCACCCGAACCTACGAAACCCAGCTCTCAAGATACAGAGATAAGTACAATGAAAATATCGTAATAGTTCGAAAGCTTAGTACGACACAGTTCGACAAGGTCGGGCGGATTGCTCCGACCAAGCGTGGGACGGGCTGCGCCTGGTGATCCATTCAACACGGGTCACTCGCACACGAAATGAATTTGTATTACTTAACTTAATCAGCAGTTTTTACCGCATCGATCATATTGCTTCTCGCTCATTCTTTTAAATCTTGTTAAATCCGGTTGACCGACCAGCAAATCAGGCTCTCAAACTACTGAGCGCTTTTTTGCCGGCGCTGGTCACAGTGCAGCCTGATAGCCTGGAATACCGTCTGCGGCGAGATTTCCTGGCTATTTGCGCGAAGGCGACGGCATCGCACCCGCAGCTAATCTCGGGCTCGACCGCGCCGTGGCTGTCCGTCATGTAGGCGAGACTTCAGCGATGCTCGATAACGATTTCGGGCCGCCGGTCTGCACGGCCGCTTCCGACGCTCTGGATGCGACGGGGTTCGACTTCCCCAGTCTGACGACGAAGCGATCTGATCGCAGCCCCGCTCGCGCAGGTATTCGTCACGCTACGCGCAGGGCGCGCCGAAAGCGTATTGTTGGAGCACTCGGGCCGGCAGAATCAGTGTAGGCGAATACTTGCACGATGCAGAATCGCTTGCCGGGGTCGTCGCCGATCACATTATCCAAATTCCGCCCGTCGACCGGCTCGAGGTCTGCCCGCTCGAAATCGAACAGTGCGTCAGCTGCCAGAATGACGTCCTCAGCCAACAGCATAGGCGGCGCGACGATGTATGTCAGAGCGGGCTTGCCTGCCATATTGAAACGTAACACCATGCGGTCGAGCGTGCCGCCGCGAGGGCCGCTCGCGTCGAGGATGCCATCCCTGTGATAACCCACATATTGCCGCGCACCCGCGACGCGTTACGCTGCTTCGCAGGTGAATACAATGGCACCGCGTTCTTTTACACTCAGGACCTTGGCCTCTTTCCCATCACAAACCTGCGCCGCCCGGCGCGAACAGGCCTTCCATCCTCCCAACGAGCCCGAACAGATGATTCCGTATTGCTGAACACCGCGCTCGGATTCGACGGAGTAGACATCAGCCGATGGTTTGGATAAGGAGGTGCACCAGGCCAGGGCGACCACGAGTATCAGCACGACGGTTTTCATGACGGTTCGGTTGGGCAATGGGTAAGTGATCGCCAACGATCCGGCCGTGCGAGCGGGATCCCAGCCACACACCGTCGACCAGCCACTGGACATGACATGCGCTGATTGGAATCGGCGCAGGGCTGCATGACTATTTGCCGCTCATGACATTACAGGCGAGCGTTTCAGGCCGATATCGAAGTTCTCCGAAATTTTGGCGCAACACGACCGCACACCGTGCACCGCCGTGCGTGCTTGTCCACCCCGGATGCGTTACTTGTAGCTGATCGTGAAAGTGGCGATGCCATTCGCCGTCCCGGGCGTGATAACGCCTCCCGTCTGGTAATACCTTGCCGTCATCGGGATCGAAAGCGTGGCGCCGGCCGTCGCGCTGCCGACGTCGAGCACGGTGCCGAAGGTCACCGGCAAACCGTTCATCAGCAGTTGGATGCCGACGCCGGCTGCCGATTCCGAACTTTGCGTGATGGCAAGCACGCCCGCCGCGCCGGAACTGTCGGCCTGGGCACTGAACCGGACCGCAACGTTATACGTGCCGGCAGGCTGTGTGCACGTCAGGCCGATGTTGAATGACCGGTCACCATAAGTAGAGCCAACTCCGGAGAAGCGGTCGACACGCACCGCACCGAGCGAGACGACAATGCTGCGCGAGCCTGTGTCGATATCGCAGGTGTACGAGACGAAGCTGATGTTCGTCAGGCCGCGGATGTAGTGCGATCCTTTATGATAGTTCGTATTGCTGTCCAGAAAGAATGCGGGGATGTCAGCCGCGGTCACGGTCCCTGTGGACGGCGTATTGGCCGTCTTGCGAAGTTCCAAGTCGACCGTCCCACTGGCGTAGCCGCTCGACCCGCCAAGGTCGACCACCATCGGATTCTTGATCTGTAGCGCGGTATTGCCGCCTATCCCCGCGTAAGTAAGCCAGAACGTCAGCCCGTACTGCTGGAGCGTGGAAACGAGATCCGCACGCCACAAATAGATGTTGCTGGTATCGAGCCACCAGGTTCCGCAGTGTGTGCTGAACGCAATGCCCTTCTGACTCCACAGGACGGACCCCACTGGCGCATCGGACGCGACCGCGATCGACGGCAGTGTGACGAGCGTCTTGTCGCCTTCGCAGTTCGCCGCCCGCACACCGGCCGGTACCATCGAAAGCAGTAGCCAAGCGCCGCACATCGCCGCCAACGCAACGCGGGAGAACCTGCGTGTTGCGCGTTTCATTTGCATATCGCCTCCACCTCCGGATACGCGTCGTGTATCGTGCGTTGCGGCAGCGTGTAGCGCGCATCGCACCGGTCGAGCCGATCCGCTCCCCAGCGCACGACGACTTCCCCGTTCAGGTCCGGCAAACCGGCAACGAATGCCTCGCCGTCAATGCCGACGATGCCCAATGCCTGCCCAGCGCCGTTCTCCACCGTCGCGCCCTGCGGCGGCGGCGTGCCATCCGGACGCGTGAGCGTCAACATCGCACGGCGGCCGGTCACGGAATCGAAACCCGTCTGTACCACGGCCGCACGAGTCGGCACGACTTCGGTCGTGGGATTCCGAATCTCCACATCGTGCGGCAGCCGCTGCTGGTCGACGACGATACGGTTGATGCGGTACGGGTTCAAATGCGGAATCACGGCCTCGCCGGCGCGGTTGGTACTCACACCCGGGTGCATCTCGAAGTGCACGCCCTTGACGTTGGGCACGTCCACTACCGCGACGGTATCGCCGAGCGGCTGCGTGAACAGCACGCCGGTACCGTGCCACAGCAGGCCGCCTGCTGCCGTGAACGCCGCCTGCGAATAACCTCGGCCATTGGCGACCGACGCGTCGTAGCGGCCGAACGGTGCGAGGTAGCTCGTCGATGCCGTCTCGCTCACATTCGAGTCGTTGGAATGCGCAACGCCCACGCTGTAGCTCAGGCGCTGGTCGGCACTGGTACCGGTAGCCGTCAGTTGCTGGTTGACGTGATTCTCGTTGTTCCGGCTGACGAAATAGCCGAGGTTCGGGCCGCTTCCCGCCAAAGCCCGCGCACCGGACTCGCCGAAGAACACTTCGAACGGCAGCGACATCGAGAATGACACGTTCCAGCTGGAGGGCACGCCGCTGCCCTTGCTGTAGTTGCCGTAGACGCCGTAGCTGGCACGCCCCCAGTTCCCGCTGTATCCGAGCTGGAAAACATCGCCGCGCGCCGCGCTGCCCCAATAGGTCTGCACGACGACTGTCGCAAACACCGACCCGAACCGCCCCAGCCGCTGGTTGACCGTGCCCTCCAGCCGTTGACGCTTGGCGCCCAGCGCGGCGGGTTCGGTGCCGTCGCGCAGTTGCACGGCGTCGGCAAAGCCGCGGTAGCCGGCACTAAAATAGTGGTCGGCAAGCATCCGGAAGTCCGTGCCCCAGCCTCCGATCGTCTTCGCGTACAGCACGCGAATGGCATCTCCGGACACCGAGCGGCTGTTTGCCAGGTCGGTCATACTGCGCGCATGCGTGACGTCGAACGACACGGCACCGACGACGCCGAGGTTCTTGCCGACGCCGGCCAGCGCCGACTGATGGACATCCGACACAATGATTCCGCCATATAGCGAGAATTCGCCCGGAAAGCCGCGCGCGACGGTCGCAATGCCGAAAGTCGGATGCGAACCGGAAACGCCGTCTCGATACTGACCGGCAGTCACGTTGTAGCGCCACGCCCCGTCGCGCAGCAGCATCGGCACGGCGGAATACGGCTGCGTGAACGTGGAAACATGCCCGTCCGCCTCGGTGATGGTCACTTCCAGGTTGCCCGAAGACGAGGTCGGATAAAGGTCGTCGATCGTGAACGGCCCTGGCGGCACGAACGAACTGTAGATGACGAACCCGTTCTGTCGGATCGTCACCTGCGCATTAGTCTGCGCGATGCCGTGCACGGTGGGCGCATATCCCTGCAAGCTGTCGGGCAACATCGTCTCGTCGGTATTCAGTTGTATGCCGCGAAACTGGAAACCGTCGAAAATGTTCGATGGCGTCGTCCCTTCGCCCACCAGAAGTCGGCTCGTCCAGCTGGTGATGTCGCGCTGCACGAACGTATTGATGATCTGGAAGCGGTTCTGGCCATCGAGCCCGCGCATGAACGACGACGCATGCGACAGCCGCCATGCTCCCAAGTTGATGCCGCCGCGCAGCCCGGCGTAAAAGCTGTTGCGCGAATTGACATTGGCGTAGTTGCTGCCGGAATACTGGGCGGCACTGAACTGGTAGCCCAGCAACGCGGCGTTGATGCCCTGATCCCAGCGAGTAGGATCGACCGCTCCACGCGCACGGCGCTTCATCGCAGCCTGTGGGACCGTGATGTTCAGCCGGTGCTGATAGCTGTCGAAGCCGATGCGCGCACCGGGGATACTGTGCGCGACGTCGACGCAGGTTTCTGCGGAGGCTTGCGTGAGCCCAAGGAACGCTATCGTGTCGACGCCCCACTCCAAAAGCATCGGCGTGGTCACGCAAGGCGCGGCATCAGCCGCGCCGTCATGTGCGGTGTCGGTCTGGAAACTAATTTCACGCCGGTCGACCGCGTCGCCATTAACGAAAACGGACACCAGGTAAACGCCCGGCTGCACCCGATTGGCCGTCGCATAGATCGATAGGTCGACTCCGCCCGTCCCGCCGCCCAATTCGAGGAACGCGGGGTCGAACTCGAGCGGCTCTGCGGCATGGGATGCAAACGATGACGCCAGCAGCGCGGCCACCAGCGCCGTAGCACGCATACACGAACAACCGGCCCCACGGCGGAGGTCGTGGCCAATAACGAAGCGCCGGACCATCGACGCTTACTTCAGTGCGACCTCAGGCGCTCCGGCGGGCTGCGCCGTCACTTCTGTCGCCGGCGTCACGGCGCCGTAGTCGTTGATAGTCGTATAGCTGAATTTGACCGCCCCCACCTTGGGCACCGCCCTGGACGGAATAGGGATGATCAGGTCGCTCCGGGGATTCACCATATCCACGTTGATACTCTCGTTCTGTGCACCCTGGACGTCGAGCGTCGAAAAGGTCACGTGGTATGGCGTCGGATTGCTGACCTTCAGCGCCGCGCCCTGGCCAAGCGGGTTCGACATGACCGACCACTTGAGCTGCGATGGCGCGTCGGCCGCCATGCCCGCGAGTCCCGCGGGACGATAAAAGAGCTTGATGCGGGTCAGCACGGCGATCTTGAGCGTATTGACGCCCGCCTTGCTCTTGTCGGTCGGCGGGATTTCCTTCACGTTGAGCCAATAGACCGATTCGACGTCTTGCGGAAGCCCCTTGCCCCGCTGCACGTAGCGGATACCTACGAGCTGCTCCTTGCCGCCGTCCAGGCGGAAGGTCGGCGGCGTGACGGTAAACGGCATTCGCCGGGTGACGCCGTTGCCGTCGTCGACGAACGTCTGGATCACGTAGGGCGTCTCGCCCTTGTTGCGCACGGCAACGGAGGTGTCGCGCGCCTGCGCTTTCGCGTCAAAGATGACGCGCGTGCCCCCAACCTGGATGCCGGCATGGGATACAAGACTGAACACCGTGAGTGCGGTGGCGGCGGCGACATTGCAAACGGTAGTCATACGCATGATTTGTCTCGCTTTAGGGAGCGCACGGCGTCGTGGCCGTAACGGGGAAACGGGAAGGCAGCATGCAAGTCTGGTGGCTCGCATGCGTGACGACTCCTTATTTGTACGTCAGCGCGAACAAGGCCGTGGCATTCGCCTCGCCCCCCGTCACGGTGGCCGACGTCGCGATATAGCGCGCAGCGAAGTTGAACGTGTTGTTTCCCTCGGCAATGGCGTATGCCTTGCTGCTCGAACCAATGCTGATCGGCGTACCAGTATCGTCCACTAGCTGCAGGGCCACGCCGCTCGCCCCGCCAATGGTGGTCTGCAGTGCGGTGGTGTTGGTCGCGTCGGTAGTGCCCGAAAACAACACCGTCGCACCCGTGGTCGAAGCGCCGCAGTTCTTAAGAACGATCTGGAACGCGGTCGTGCCGGTGGTCGATCCCACACCACTGAAGTCGTTGGCAAACACCTTTGCCATTGGCACAGTGCTGCTGGTGGCAGCCGTGTCGATCTCGCAGGGAACGTCAGTAATGCTGCCATTGAAGTTGATGGTGCCGGTGGTCGCCGTCTGCGCCTGCGCCGCCGCAGCCAGCAGGGACAGCAAGACGGCCGCCAGGCCAAGTGGTATGCGTTTGGCTTTCATCGTGACGCTCTCCGATTGACGTGAGGGAAAACCCGGTCCGGGGATGTATTCTAGGGCCAGATTTTCGCAACATCAATTCAATAGTGCGATTTTCACAGATCTATTGACGCGGACAGCGACGACGACGGTTCAGTTAAACCAGACAGCGAGCCTTTACCCAATATTGGCAAACGGGATGGATTTTTATAGCTGGCGGGAATCTAGGGGGAAGGAGGCCTCGGCAAAGTCGGTCGCCGGCCCCAGCCCCAGACCCGCGAGCCGCGACGTGGCCAGCGGGCGCCAGGATATTCGACCGGACGCTGCGGCGCTCGCCAATGAGCGGGCCAGCGACGCGTGCCCCGCGACGGCAATGACCCTGACCCAAGAAATAGTCCGGTGCAAAAGTAGAGAAATTCGGCATGATGTGTCCAAGCGGACACGAAGGCCATGCCATGAAGACGAGCAAGTTTACGGAAGAGCAGATCGCATTTGCCCTGAAGCAAGCCGAACCAGATCCGCCACCGGCACGCCCAGCTCAGCCTGTTTTAGCCCGGCCACGATCTGCTCCACAGAGTATTGCTTGCGCTTCATCGCCAACCTCCCGTTTCTATTGGGAAAATTGCCTCCGAAACACTAACACTCATTTGTATCCAGGATTTCTAGAGCAGATCAATTAGGGTCAGATCGTGGAATGCATTTCGTACTAGTCCGAGAGTCTTCCATCTGAGATCAATGGATTTCGATCGGCAACTGAACTACAGTCTCGATGTCAATGCAGTGCAGAAACGCCATCCCGCCGACCAAGGCAGCATTCGACTGGTCAACGGGCATTGTCCGGAATTACCGAGTGGGATCCCAGATAGCTATACGGAAGGAACATGGATCAATTCGCCATTCGGGTCATGATTGCCGATGATCATCCCGCTATCATCAGCGGGATCGTAGCCGCCCTTGCCAATCACACGACCGTCAAAGTCGTTGCGACCGCATCGAACTCAACCGAACTCGTCGCAGCACTTAACACGCATCCTTGCGATGTGCTCGTGTCCGATTACGCAATGCCCGGTGGCGAATTCGGTGATGGCGTGACGCTTTTTTCGTTTCTGCGGCGGCGCTATCCCGATACGCGCATCGTCGTTTTGACGATGATGAATAATCCCGGCACCCTCCGGTCGCTGATGAAGCTCGACATTCACTGCATTCTCAGCAAGTCGGACAGTACTGATCACGTGCTGACCGCTATCCAAGGGGCATTCGCATCAGGCCGGTATTTTTCACCTTCAATTTCGGACGTCGCGTGGCAGATTCATATGGAAGCCCGCAATACGGCAAGCGGCGCACTGACGATGCGCGAAGAGGAAGTCGTCCGGCTGTTCGTGTCTGGGCTGAGCGTGAGCGAGATCGCCGAGCAGCTCAAGCGGAGCAAGCAGACGATCAGTTCACAGAAGACAAGCGCAATGAAGAAGCTCGGTCTCGACAGCGACACCGATCTTGTCAAGTACGTGATGGGGGTATCCCTGGCCGCATCCGGCGACGCGTCGAGCCCGGCTCAATCGAATCTCAAGCGTCCCCTCGCCCGGTAGAGGCCGCGCGTCCCGCGAAGTCAGGCCCATGCGACCCAATGGTGCCTGCCATTCCGCGCCCCGACCGGATCGGTTCATACCGTCGTCGCTGTTCCTGCATCCACGTGCCTACCTATCCCAGCGCAGGTTGCCCCGCTTGCGTAACTTTCCGCTGGCCGGCGTGAAAGCCGTTCCAGAATATGATCCAGCGAATGCGACGCTGACGTTTTCGCACGATGCAATTCTCGAACACGGCGGACGGGCGCTCCGCGCGCGGTCGCCGCGAGTGCATTGATTTCATCAACGGCGGGCAAACGACCCTCTCTCGAAATAAACTCGATCCGTTCACACCACTGAACGATGGCCGTTTCGCATACCAGCGCAAGCGCACTCTTGATCGAATGCAATTCTCCCGCCACCGCTCCGTAATCCAGTCGCGCAATCGCATTATTAATGCGATCGACCGATTTCCCCAGCGTGTCCAACTGTCCCCGCCAGATCGCCGGCGGAAGCGTTTCGTCTGCCGGCTGCGCACGTCGCCCCGCCTTGGTTACGTCGTTGGGGCGCACCGCATGCAGGTCGTGGATCTTCCGGCGCGCGTGAGCCATACACGCGGCTTCCTGCACGCGGCTGTCGAGATGCAGCTCGGCATAGCCAGCGAACGCGTCAGCCTGCAGCACGCCGGCGAAGTCAGCGAGATGTCGCTGGGGATGCTCACCACGGCGATCAGACGTGTAGGCGAACCAGGCCGCCGGCGGTTCGTCGGAGCCACTCTGCCGATCATCGCGCACGTAGACCCAGAGGCGTCCTGTCTTCGTACGACCGTTGCCCGGCGCCAGCACCGGCAGCGGAGTGTCGTCCGCATGCACCTTACCGCAGGCCAGCGTGTAGCGGCGCATGGCGTCGACCAACGGTGCGAGCAGCGCCGTGATGCTACCCATCCAGTAGCCCATCGCGCCGGGATCAATCTCGACGCCGTCACGCGCGTACATCACCGCCTGGCGGTGCAGCGGGAGGTGGTATGCGAACTTCGACACGGCGATGTGCGCGAGCAGCGCCGGACCCGGGATGCCCCGATCGAGTGGGCGGCTCGGCGCAGCGGCCTGCACGATGCGATCACAGCGCGCGCGGGCCAGCTTCGGGCGGCGGTGGCGAATCACGCGGAAGTGCGCCCGGACGTATTCGAGTTGCTCTGCGACGTCTTCTTCGCCCAACGGCTTGAGCTGCCCACCGCAATCGGGCCAGTCATCATCGGCGGGCAGATGGACGCGCTCTTCGCGTTCAAGATGTTCGGGTAGCGGCTTGCGGCTCGCACCTTCGCGGCGCGGCCGCTTTGCCTCGGGAGCGGCTGCCACATCGGCGGCGCCTTCGTCGGCCTGCAGGTCCTCCAGCCGCAATTCGAGCTGTCCGATCTGGCGACCTAATTTCTCCGATTTCCGGCCGAACTGCATCCGGCGCAGCTTGGCAATCGTCAGCTGCAGATGTTCGATCTCGATCGCGCGCGACGAGAGCTGCTCGCGCAAGCTGGCGACCATCGCCTTCAGCGCTTCAATGTCGTCGGGGAGATCGGTGGGAGCAGCGGACATGCGGTGAGCTTACACGACGCCGCCCACAAGCTCTCCACGCGTAATGAACGTTTACAATGCGCTTCTCGGGCGCGCTGCATCGATCGGCTGCCGCCAATCGAAACCTTCGAGCAAGAGCGCGAGCTGAGCGGTCGTCAGCGCAACAACACCGGCATCGGCGCGCGGCCACGCGAAACGTCCTTTCTCGAGGCGCTTCGAGAGCAGGCACAGGCCACCGTCGCACCACCACAAGCATTTCAGCAAGTCGCCGCGCTTACCCCGGAACACGAACACGTGCCCGCTGTAGGGATCCTTCTCCAGCACGGTGTACCTTCGCGGCCAACGAGTTGAAGCCGGAACGCATGTCCGTGACGCCCGCTGCGATCCAGATTCGCGTGTTCGGCGGGATTACTTCAGACAGCCTCGTAAATACTGCTCGGCGAACTCCTGCGACACACCGCGGATACGAATACGTCGTTTGCCGACCTCGATCTCGATTTCACAGCCCGGCGGTATCGCCTGGCTCGCCGACACATCCAGCGTTTGCGCCAGAGCGTGGTTTGGGACGTCTTTTGCTGGCAGATCGACCACCTCAACAGGCAGCAACGCGACGTTTGGTATCGACGCTGCACGTTGCGCATCTAGCAAACTTCTTCGCCACTGCGCGACCATATTGGCGTTCAAGCCATGCGCACGGGCTACCTCGGCAATCGAGCGATTCGGATCGTTCGCTTCTGCAGCAACCGCTTCCCGAAACTCCTTCGTGTAGTTCCTCGATCCCGGTCATCTTCCATGCACCACTGGCTTCATCAATCTGATACCCATTACATCTGATGGGAATCAGATTGCCGGTGCCGTGCCCTCATGAACAGACGGTACGTCTCGAGCGCTTACGTCACTCCTCGGACGCTACGTCGTGATCCATCGAATTTCGTGTACATGCCACGCTCGCGAAATGACGCGCGGGCGGGCTGAATGGCGAAACGAACGTCGCAAGACTCCGATGGACAGTACGGGGGATCGGAGCGCGACGAAAAACCGTCAGAAAAAAATCCCGCCAGGTGAGGCGGGACAAAAGCCTGTGCGCTTTTAAGAGACTCGGGCGCGGGGTCGCCCTTCTCTCACCCAATGACGGAGGTCACTTAACAGGCAACGTAATAGTGCCTCGTAGCGAACCCACCATCCATCGCAAAAGTTCGAAATGCGTTCATCGGTCGATATGTACGATCGCGAAGATTTGGGTTGCGCTGCCGGATTTGACCAGCCTGATTTCTTCGGGCCATGTCAGTCTTAGAGAACGGCCTCGGTGATCCGCTCTTTGCGCGACCTGTGGGTTCGTTTCATATCGACTTCCGGTGTTGAGCTCAACTCCCTCGCCATGTTGCACCGGCGAGGAGCAAGCGCACACGGATGCCGGGACCTATTCAGCAATACCAGCCGATGCGGACAGCGCGGAGACAGCATCGTCACGCCCCGCGATCAATGGGTAGACGATCCCGGCGAGTACCGCACCGATGATCGGCGCGACCCAGAACGGCCACAACTGACCGATCGCGTCGCCGCCGACGAACAGCGCGGGGCCGGTCGAGCGAGCCGGGTTCACCGACGTGTTGGTGACCGGGATCGAGATCAGGTGAATCAACGTCAGGCACAGGCCGATCGCGATCGGCGCGAAGCCGGCCGGCGCGCGCTTGTCGGTCGCGCCGAGAATCACGAACAGGAAGAAGCCCGTCATCACGACTTCGCAGATGAACGCCGCGCCGAGCGAGTAGTGGCCGGGCGAGCGCTCGCCGAAGCCGTTCGTCGCAAAGCCGCTGCCGACCACGTCGAAGCCGGGCTTTCCGGTCGCGATCAGGTACAGCACGAATGCACCCAACGTGGCGCCGAGGACCTGCGCAACGATGTACGGCGCGAGATCGCGCGCCGGGAAGCGGCCGGCGACCGTCAGGCCGACGCTCACTGCCGGATTCAGATGGCAGCCCGAAATATGGCCGATCGTGAATGCCATCGTCAGCACGGTCAGGCCGAAGGCAAGCGCGACGCCGGCAAAGCCGATGCCGAAGCCCGGAAAGGCGGCGGCCAGCACGGCGCTTCCGCACCCGCCAAACACCAGCCAGAATGTGCCGAATACCTCGGCCGCAAGCCTTCTAGAAAGATTCATTTTCGACTCCATATATATCGGTTGAAGAAGGAGCATTCGCGTTCGTACCGACAGCGCAGCGCCCACAGGGGGCGGCCAGTATAGGCAACTGCACGAAGCACAATGTCAATGATCGTAAGTTCGAGAGGGTGCATTTTCACGAATACGCACTCACGACAAAGGTGCCGCCGGTCTGATTGGATGCGCGTTTTGCGCACGCACCGGCCCTTCCCGGCGACGAGTACGAGACAAGCCATTCGTCGAATTTTGCTATGCCTGCATGTCGTCATGAAACATGCGCAGACTGACCTTGCCTCGTTTTCATGTACAGCAACTCATGCGGAGATCAAGCTGGGCTCGTAGTCGACGGGGGGAAGGAAGCCGCGAACAGCGCGTTATGATTACGAGCGATGGTCGACAGTATGCTGGCGCGCCGCTTCGACTGCGACCTCGCTGGGACCGATCCAAACGTCTCTAAGCAATACTGTAATGAGCCGGCTGACCACCACAATCGCGTGTCCTGGGACTGACGTTGGGCTCGAACAGGCGGTGCCTCCGGACGACGCGCCCCTGTTGGTCCGCTTCGAGCTCAGTTTGTACGGTCGAGGAAGCCGTCCGGCAATTGTCCGGGGGCCGCATTAATGACCTCGTCATTCTCGCGCCCCCTCGATTCCATGAACGTAATCGTCGCGAATTCCGAGACGATGACGAAGGGGTAGCTCGGGCCTTCGTCGCGGAAACGGTTCATGTCCGCGATGAAGTCGTTCTGGTAACAAATCGTCTTCTCGGGATGGCCGCCTTCGCCCGCGATCCACCGTGGGAAGAAAATCGTACCGTGGACCAACCGCCGATCAATATCGAAATAAAGGCTGACCGAGGTACCGGTGGGCTCGTGCCAATCAACCTTATACATGCCCTGCGCGAGCTGCACGACCTTGATCGGTTGGTTGGTTACCCAGCGTCCACCGACTAGCCCGTGGTGAATGCGATAGTCGCAGCTCGTCTCGGTACGTGCATACCATTCATACTTCCAGCCATTGGCGTAGGTATATATAAAATGCATGCCGACGAAGGGAGTTAAGTCCTGCATGGGCTCACTTACAAGGCAAACTTCAGAAGTCAATCTTTTCTCCATACAAATATAATTAATGAAATAAAGGTCCAATAATGTGATGCGCGGGCGGAATCTCCGAGATACGGCACCCAACGCCACAACCCACTTGATACCCCTTCAAGCCACGCCTTTACGTCACCCTCAGGAAATTCAAGAAAATTAACGCTATATACAAATAACTGATCTCGATTGATACCAGGAGTCACATCAGTATCAATGTGCCCCATGCAAATCTTTTGCACAAATCCGTTAGTGCACGACACGTGCGGGACCGCCATCCGATAGTAACCGTACACGTTCGCCAGCGCGGAAATTATCCGCGCTCGTCGCCGCAGAAATCGCGTGCAATTCACCGGCACCTTAGGTGCGCGTCAACGCGATACCGCTCGCAGTACCGAGCTTTTGAGCCGCTTTGCCCACGACCGCGCCTACGTTAGGGCGACCCTTTTCCGCCGTCAAGTGCGCTTCCACCATATTAGTAGTGAATTTGCACCGGTCGCGTGAAGCATCTCGCGATGAACGATATACCACTTGATAGGGCCATGAGCGCAACCATCTTTTTTGTCAAAGTTATTCTCTCCCTCAACAATCCAACGACCAGGAAATCACGTCATTTTGTCCCACGCCGCGTGAGTCTGCATTCCGCCAATTTCACCCACGAAAACTCAATATTTCCCAACTAAACAATTTGTCGACCCACCATTACGAGCGCGCCTTAAGTTCAACTATGGCGTGCTTTCCGGCCGAGAACTCATCTCCTGCACACATAGAATAGCTCAAGCTTATAATTCGGCGATATGGCCGCCGCCCATTAATCATCACCGCACCCCTCCCCTCTACAATCGACTGAATTGCTGCACCAATATTCAAGCAACTCCCGGCGCCTCATAGGTGAAGAAAGCAGATATTCATTCATTGCGCTATTAAACGCCTGCCGGTCAATATCGTTAAGCTCGATGAATGCGCACATTACCTCAACGGCCGCCCGCGGCAATTTTCTGTTCGATCCGGATATCGCTGACATTCCACACCGTATAAAAATTAATTGAATGAATCTGAAGCTTCCAAAATATTTGACTTGAGGAACCGATATGGCTACAGCACCTCAAGTCTTCCACCGGACAACTATTTTACTTCCATGCCGGACATATCGACACGGACGACGACGCGACGATTCGGCGCATAGCAGGCTATAATCTCTCGGCGTGAGCCACGACAGGTTTGCACTATCGGCTCCCTGTTACCCATCGATCTGGATTGAATCTGAGAATCAGGCACTCCCGTTTCGATTATTGCGCGACGTACGGTTTCCGCGCGCTGAAGACCGAGCTTATCCGCAGCCTCATCGGATCCGATCTGGTCCGCATGACCAACCACTTCAATTTTTCTAGCATTTACGCCATCGCTGCGCATCTGCATAACGAGCTTACTGATTTCTTCACGACCCGCAGGATTGATGTCGTCGTAACTGGATTTTCCGAAGGGAAACAGGACATCCCCTTTCAAGATGTAATCCATATACCGCGGCTCAGCCGGCGCTTGCACTTCTCGGCATATTTCGGTGTTCACGCGTGACAACGCATGGACTTGTGCTCTTGCTCCTCTTAATTCAATCTCCGCATTCGTGCGAGACATCGATATTGGCACCCCTACACCATCCTCCCGCACCTTTAAAAAATAAGTCATGCCAGGCTTAAGAATAGTCTCAAAACGATTTATTCTTTTGCCCTTGTACTCCGGAGAATCGTCCAAATATGCACCGAGCGTGTGACTTCCCGGCTTGAGGCAAAAAACCGTATAGCCGTTCGATAACAGGGAGGTCTGAAAGTGACCATCAATATAGACGTTTGCCGAAGAGTGCCCGCCCGATTGCTTTGTCGGCGTTCGATAGAAGATGATTTGAACCTGATCTGCGGAAACATTGCCAACTGGTGTATATATCTCGCCAAATATCTTTCCAGCGCGATTTCCGGCGGCGGAGACCTTCGCCGAATTATCGATTCCCGAATTGAGAGGCCGATATACGTCCGCTTCCGATTGAAATTGCGCGGCTACTGCAGGAGCAAAGATCCTCGCAGCAAGCAACACAGTCACGAAAATTGCGGCCTTTAAATAGAATTTACGTATCATAGCCTTATACAAAAAGATACATCGCATTCACCCACCCATAAGGATGGAAACGGCATCCAAATACCCCGGCGCACATATGTGCGCCGGACCAATTTAATCAATGGTTGATTATTGATACTTCTACGCCGAGTTGAATCAATACTTCGGCATTCACGCCAGTGTGTTGGTAAGTGGCGAATTTTTCGCCGTTTACCGTCACTGTCCCGGCGTGTTGCACCCAGTCTCCGATATCACCAGCATCAGCAAGCAAGTCCGAAAGGTTAACGGAATCCCCCACATTACCCTTCACCATCAATTGTGAGCGCCCATCAATCTGAAAAATGTCCATCGCCCCTAGCTCCAACACATCCTCGAGAGACAACGTCAATACATTATTACCCGAACCTGAGATATTAAAAACCTCGATCGATGAGATATTGTGCCGGAGCTCATTAAGATCAAAATTATCCAAACCGATCAGGCGCAACTCATCAACCCCGACTCCGCCATGTATTTTCGCGCCATCCTTGATTAGATCTACCCCATCTACATTAAAAATAGATCCCTCATCATTTGCATAGTAATCGATGGGACGGGAGACCGTCTGTTCGATCTCGGAGCTCTTATACGCAAAACCCTCACCCTTAGAGATGACAATATCGTCGATCCACATAACGTTATCGGGAATTGTCTGCTTAACAAGATACCTTGAATCGAAGACAATTGACGCATACTCCAGCCCATCGGGCATATCGACTGAGTAAGTAAAATCAATCCCGTAGGTTGCTGTAACGATCGTCTCTTCGTGAATCAAATTTCCCGCTGCATCATAAAATTGAATTACCAAAGATTCGTTCGAACCACCCGCAGTTAGGTCTCCGATATGCGCAGAGAAGGAATTTGCGGTGACTCCATCATTGAGCTCCAGCTTTATCGCTCCAGTCGTCAAAACAAGGCCACTACTTTTTAGCGGATCAGACATGGAGTGTTGAGCGCCTGCACTCGCCATGCCGTTTGGTCCGCTGATTCCCTGAGGATACACACTAGCATAGTAAGCCGTTTTCCATCCGGAAGTGCTTGGAAAGCCGGTATCTTCATAGTACTGATAGGGCACGCGTACGACATCCCTAACAGTGGTCAGCGAGAAATGATCTAGGTTGACGGCATCTCCTGTAGCTTTCAAGAGCGTCTTTTCAGCAGCATTGAAATCTTCTTCAATATTAACCGTGTCAACATAAATATATTTTGAGATATTCCCTACTTCATCGACCACCGCCGCATTGAAGTCTGTCGCAGAAGCATCGGCCGCCGGAATTTTAAACATTGCGACGCCGGACGTAATTTCCGAGACGGTGAGAATGTGCTCGTACGTCACGTCATTAACGTTTGCCATGATTTTTGATCCGACATTCAGCTTATCCCCCCCAAGCTCGATAACCATCACGCCATTTGACCATTCGATGCTTTTTGGATCGGAGACTGTCGTATCAAGTGTCACGAACTGCTGGTTTTTACCCAGCTCAATTCCACTTTTACCTACTGCACGCACCAAAATTTCCCAGCTAGAAGCGTGCTCTTTATTGTCTTGGAAGTACCAGCTCTGGTTATCCGAAACGATTGCATCGCCCCAAGTAAGACCACCATCCGTAGAGACTTGGACAATGCCCCCAGCCGGCAGTTCTCCAACGATTTTTCCGCTAATCAGTCGACCAGCAGAACCATCATTCGTGGCGAAGTCTCCGTCAGTTGCACTGTCTTTACTCATGTGGTCGATAACCACGTTGACTTGATGTGTGCTCGTGTCGACGATTACTGATACCGTGTTCGACGGTTGCGACTGGTTCCCGGCCTGGTCCACCGCTACGACCTCGAACTCATGCTTGCCGTCGGCAATCGGACTCGTCGGTTCAAACGTCCAGTTACCGTTGCTGTCCGCTACGGTCGAGCCAATCGGCTTGCCGTCCATGATCACTTCGATCGTCGCCCCAGGCTCACCCTTGCCATCCAGCACCGGCGTCGCGTCGCTCGTCGTCCCGCCCGATGCGATCGGCACCAGCGTGTCCCCTGCGTTGTCCGTGATGTGATCGATCGTCGGCTTCGACGGTGCGGTCGTGTCAACAATCACAGATACCGTGTTCGACGGTTGCGACTGGTTCCCGGCCTGGTCCACCGCTACGACCTCGAACTCATGCTTGCCGTCGGCAATCGGACTCGTCGGTTCAAACGTCCAGTTACCGTTGCTGTCCGCTACGGTCGAGCCAATCGGCTTGCCGTCCATGATCACTTCGATCGTCGCCCCAGGCTCACCCTTGCCATCCAGCACCGGCGTCGCGTCGCTCGTCGTCCCGCCCGATGCGATCGGCACCAGTGTGTCCCCTGCGTTGTCCGTGATGTGATCGATCGTCGG
>NZ_LPDI01000054.1:0-584 GCF_001528895.1 Burkholderia sp. MSMB1078WGS
ACGGTTGCATCCGGTGTACCGTCGCCATTCGTGTCGATGTTGACCGTTGCGCCCGCTTCGGCTGTACCCGACAGCGACGTACCGTCCGTTGCGTTCACCGTCGGCAGTGCAGGCGCCGTCGTATCGACTGTCAGGTCGAATGCCGCGCTCGGCGCGCTGACGTTACCCGCAGTGTCCGTTGCGGTGACGGTCAAGCTGTGCGCGCCTTCACCCAGCGCCGTCGGCGGCGTGAACGTCCAGTTTCCGGACGGGTCTGCCGTCGTGGTGCCCAGCAGCGTCGTGCCGTCATAGACGCTCACTGTGCTGCCCGCTTCCGCCGTACCGGCAAGCGTCGGCGTCGTGTCATCCGTCGTTGCGCCAGTCGTCAGCACGCCGGCGATCGAACCGACGTCATCCGTGACGCTAACAACGACCGGGGCCGCCGGCGCCGTCGTATCCCCCGACACCGTTACCGAGGCAGACGGCCCCGTATTGCCTGCTGCGTCGGTGACCGTCACACCAATCACCGTGCCGATCGGCAGCGGGGTCGACGGCGTATACGTCCATGCACCGCTCGGGTCGGCCGTCACAGTGGCGTCCGGCGT
>NZ_LPDI01000055.1:0-518 GCF_001528895.1 Burkholderia sp. MSMB1078WGS
AACACCCGCGTGGGCGACCTCGAAGACACGTTGCACGACAGCGGCCTGATCGACCCGGCGACCGGCGAATCGCTGGCGGTGGTGTACGACAGCGCGGCGAAGGACAAGGTGACGCTGGGCGGTACGAGTGCATCGGCTCCGGTGACGCTGTCGAACGTAAACGCGGGCGTTGCCGACACGGACGCGGTGAACGTGAGCCAACTGAAGGGTTCGGGCCTGATCGGCGACGACGGCAAGTCGCTTGCCGCGGTCACGTACGGCACGAACCCGGACGGCACGCCGAACTACAACGCGGTGGCGCTGGGCGGCGGCAAGTCGGCCGGCCCGGTGCAGCTGTCGAACGTGGCGGACGGCGTCGATCGTCATGACGCGGTGAACCTCGGCCAGTTGCAGGATGCGGGGCTGGTGGCGCCGGTCGATCCGTCGGATCCGGGTTCGGGTCTGGCGTCGCTGGCGGTCACGTACGGCAAGAACCCGGACGGCTCGGCGAACTTCGACGAAGTGGCGCTGAAGGGCGC
>NZ_LPDI01000056.1:0-719 GCF_001528895.1 Burkholderia sp. MSMB1078WGS
GTTGTACGCCTGCGCGATGAACAGCGACGCGAACGTGCAGTACATCATCGACCCGTCGAGGTTGAACGAATAGCCCATCGGCATCACGAAGCTCGAGATCTTGCGGCGCACGCCGAAACGGTCGAGCGCGTCGAGGATCTTCGGATACGCGGCTTCGGAGCTGGCGGTCGCGAACGACAGCATGAACGCTTCCTTGATCAGCACGAGCAGCTTGAACACACGGCGGCCGAGGAACAGCAGCCCGGCCGCGACGAGCGTGGCCCACAGCAGCACGAGGCTCACGTAG
Source organism: Burkholderia sp. MSMB1078WGS (assembly GCF_001528895.1). Taxonomy (NCBI): domain Bacteria; kingdom Pseudomonadati; phylum Pseudomonadota; class Betaproteobacteria; order Burkholderiales; family Burkholderiaceae; genus Burkholderia; species Burkholderia sp. MSMB1078WGS. The sequence continues at coordinate 287 of NZ_LPDI01000056.1, forward strand.
AAGTCGCCCATGAACACCGCGAACTTCAGCAGGATCGACAATCCGTTGACCGCGACGGTCGACGCCATCGCCGCCATCACCGCGAGCGGCGCGAGCTTCATCACGTAGCCGGTGATCTTGAGCATCACGTGCGACAACTGGTCGATCGCGGCGATCAGGATCTTGCCGCGCTCGCCGAGTGCGGCGAGCGCGACGCCGAAGAACATCGAGAACACGACGATCTGCAGGATCTCGTTGTTCGCCATCGCCTCGGCGATCGACTTCGGCACCATGTGCCCGACGAAATCCTTCAGCGTGAACTTCGACGTCGCGAGATGCGCGGACGCGCCGATGTCCGGCAGCGGCAGGCCGAGGTTCTCGCCGGGCCGCAGCAGGTTCGCCATCAGCAACCCGAGCAGCAGCGAGACCAGCGACGCGGTGACGAACCAGCCGA
>NZ_LPDI01000057.1:0-10334 GCF_001528895.1 Burkholderia sp. MSMB1078WGS
TGGGCTATTCGTTCAACCTCGACGGGTCGATGATGTACTGCACGTTCGCGTCGCTGTTCATCGCGCAGGCGTACAACCAGCACCTGTCGCTCGGCACGCAAATCACGATGCTGCTGGTTCTGATGCTGACGTCGAAGGGGATGGCCGGCGTGCCGCGCGCATCGCTCGTCGTGATCGCGGCCACGCTGCACCAGTTCGGGCTTCCGGAGGCCGGGCTGCTGCTGATTCTCGGCGTCGACACGTTCCTCGACATGGGCCGCTCGGCTACGAACGCGGTAGGCAACTCGATCGCCAGCGCGGTGGTCGCGAAATGGGAAGGCCAGCTCCTGTCGGAAGCGGACGCCGAAGCCAACGCGGCGCGCATCGAAGCGGAACAGGAAGCGACGATCGCACATCCGACGGAAGTCTGACGGAGGCCCGGCGATGAAGATGCAGCGATTCTGGCGTGCGCTCGCGCTCGCGGGCCTGCTCGCCACGGGCGCGACCGCGCGCGCGGAAGATGCGCCGTCGACGCCGCCGCGCGTCGAGCCGGTCGCGCCGGCCCAACTGACCGGCACGCTCGCGAAGGTGCGCGCCAGCGGCACGATCGCGCTCGGCTATCGCGACGCGTCGATACCGTTCTCGTACCTGAACGCGCGCAACCAGCCGATCGGCTATTCGATCGAGCTGTGCAAGGCGCTCGTGTCGTCGATCGAGGATGCGGTCAACCGGAACCTGACAATTCGCTGGGTGCCGGTCACGTCCGACAACCGCATCGACGCGGTGGTCAGCGGGAAGGTCGATCTGGAATGCGGCTCCACGACCAGCAACCTCGAGCGCCAGAAGCGCGTGGCGTTCTCGCCGATCATCTTCGTGGCCGGCACGAAGGTGATGGTGAAACGAGGCGCGCCGGTCCGCTCGTTCCGCGATCTCGCGGGAAAGAAGGTCGCGGTGACGGCCGGTACGACCAACGAGAAGGCGCTGCGCGACCTGAACGAACGGTTCAGGCTCGGGATCCAGCTACAGGTGGTGCCGGACCATGCGCAAGGCTTCGCGCTCGTCGCGAACGGCGGCGCCGATGCGTTCGCGACGGACGACGTGCTGCTGTACGGGCTGATCGCCGAGAACGCGAACAAGGGCGGCCAGTACGACGTGGTGGGCGACTTCCTGTCCTACGACCCGTACGGAATCATGTTTCGCAAGGACGATCCGCAGCTCGCCCAGCTCGTGAAAAGCACGTTCCAGGAGCTGGCCGCCGACGGCGAGATCGCGCGCCAGTACAAGCGCTGGTTCCTGCGTCCGCTTCCGTCGGGCTTGAGTCTCAACCTGCCGATGAGCCCGCAACTGGAAACCATCATCGAGACGATCGGCGTCAACGGGAATTGAGCGGCGTCGACATGAGCGACGCATGACGAAACAAGAACGGCCCCGATGCCTCGCCAGGCACCGGGGCCGCTCGCCGGATGCAACGCGCTCAGCCGACCCGCGCCGCGCCTTGCCGTTCCGCTTCGGCGCCTTCGGTGGCGCCTTCGGTGACGGTTCGCGCCAGCACCGGCTTCAGCGCCTGCCCGGTATGGCTTGCCTTCACCTGCACGAGCGCTTCCGGCGGCGCCGCCGCGACGATCGTGCCGCCGCCCACCCCGCCTTCCGGCCCGAGATCGATGATCCAGTCGGCTTCCGCGATCACGTCGAGGTCATGCTCGATCACGACGACGCTATGCCCCGCATCCACCAACCGGTGCAGCACGCGAATCAGCTTCGCGACGTCCGCCATGTGCAGGCCGACCGTCGGTTCGTCGAGCACGTACAGCGTGTGCGGCGCCTTCTGGCCGCGTCGCGTGATGTCGTCGCGCACCTTCGTCAGCTCGGTGACGAGCTTGATGCGCTGCGCTTCGCCGCCGGACAGGGTCGGCGACGGCTGGCCGAGCGTCAGATAGCCGAGCCCGACGTCCTTCATCAACTGCAGCGGATGCGCGATGTTCGAGATCGGCGCGAAAAACTCCACCGCCTCGTCGATCTCCATCGTCAGCACGTCGCCGATGTTCCGGCCGCGCCACGTGACGGCGAGCGTTTCCGGATTGAAGCGCTGCCCGTGGCACACGTCGCACGGCACCTTCACGTCGGGCAGGAAACTCATGCCGATCGTGCGCACGCCTTGCCCTTCGCACGCGGGGCAGCGCCCGTCGCCGGTATTGAACGAGAAACGCGACGCCGTATAGCCGCGTGCGCGCGCTTCGAGCGTATCGGCGAACAGCTTGCGGATCGTGTCCCACACGCCGATGTAGGTGGCCGGGCACGAGCGCGGCGTCTTGCCGATCGGCGTCTGATCGACTTCGAGCACGCGATCGATCTGCTCCCAGCCGCTCAGCGACTCGCAGCCCTGCCACGCATGCGTGACGTTCAGCGACGGCCGCGGCGCGCTGCGTGCGAGCACGCTCGAGCGGCGGTCGGTAGCCGGCGCGTCCTGCTGTGCCGCCTTGCGCGCCCGCCGCGTGGCCGGCGACGACAGCACCGAGCGGCCGACCGCGTCGAGCAGGTTCGTCATCAGCACGTCGCGCGCGAGCGTCGACTTGCCCGACCCGCTGACGCCCGTCACCGCGACGAGCCGCGCGAGCGGAATGCCGACCGTGACGTCGCGCAGGTTGTGCAACCTGGCGCCATGCACGGTCAGCCACGCTTCCGGCACCGCCGCCCCGCCCTTCTTGCCCGGCAGGCTCACGCTGCGGCGCGGCTGCAGCGGGTGCAGCATCGGCTGCGCGAGCAGCCGCCCCGTCACCGAATCGGCCTGCGCGGCGAGATCGGCGACCGCGCCTTGCGCGACCAGCGTGCCGCCGCGCTTGCCGGCGCCCGGGCCGACGTCGATGATGTGATCGGCACGGCGGATCGTGTCCTCGTCATGCTCGACGACGACCAGCGTATTGCCCTTGTCGCCCAGCTTGCGCAGTGCGTCCAGCAGGATCTGGTTGTCGCGCGGATGCAGGCCGATCGTCGGCTCGTCGAGCACGTAGCAGACGCCCTGCAGGTTGCTGCCGAGTTGCGCGGCCAGCCGGATACGCTGCGCTTCGCCGCCCGACAGGCTCGGTGCCGCGCGGTCGAGGCTCAGGTAGCCGAGCCCGACTTCCTCGAGAAACGCAAGGCGGCTGCCGATCTCGCTGACGATGTCGCGCGCGATCTGCGCGTCGCGTCCGGCGAGTTCCAGCGCGTCGATCCAGCGGCGCGTGTCCGACACCGTCCATTGCGCGACCTCGACGATCGGATGTGCATCGAACGTGACCGCGCGCGCGACCGGGTTCAGCCGCGTACCGCCGCAATCCGGGCACGGCTCGTTGCCGACGCCCTCCGGCTCCTGCTCGTCCGACGGCAGCGTCTGTTCGCGGCCGCGGCCGTCCTCGGCGAGCACCGTGTCGTCGTACGCGGCGCGCTGTTCGCGCGTGAGCGTGACGCCGGTACCGACGCAGGTCGTGCACCAGCCGTGCTTGCTGTTGTACGAGAACATCCGCGGGTCGAGCTCCGGATAGCTCGTGCCGCACACCGGGCACGCGCGCTTGACCGACAGTACCTTGACCGCGCCGACCCCGGCGGTCGAATGATCGTTGCGCATCGCATCGTGCAGCCCGTCGAGCGGCGCGAGCAGGTGCATCACGCCCTTGCCGAGCTCGAGCGTCTCGTCGAGCCTGCGCCGCAACTCGGCCTCGTTGTCCGGCGACACGACGATATCGGCAACCGGCAATTCGATCGTGTGCTCGCGGAAGCGGTCGAGTTTCGGCCACGGATCGACCGTGACGAACTCGCCGTCGACGCGCAGATGCGTGCTGCCGCGCGCCTTCGCCCACTTCGCGAGATCCGTGTACACGCCCTTGCGGTTGACGACGAGCGGCGCGAGCAATCCGACGTGTTCGCCGCGATGATCGCGCAGCAGTTGCGCGGCGATCGATTCGACGGATTGCGACGTGACCGGCGTGCCGTCGTGGATGCAGTGCTGCAGGCCGAGCTTCACATACAGCAGCCGCAGGAAATGCCACACCTCGGACGTGGTCGCGACCGTGCTCTTGCGCCCGCCGCGCGACAGCCGCTGCTCGATCGCGACGGTCGGCGGAATGCCGTACACCGCGTCGACCTCGGGGCGACCGGCCGGCTGCACGATCGAGCGCGCATACGCGTTCAGCGATTCGAGATAGCGGCGCTGGCCTTCGTGGAACAGGATGTCGAACGCGAGCGTCGACTTGCCGGACCCCGACACGCCGGTGATCACGTTGAACTTGCCGTGCGGGATGTCGACGTCGAGCGACTTCAGATTGTGCTCGCGCGCGTTGACGATCCGCACGACGTCCTCGCCCTCGACCGCACGGCGCGCGCGCGCCGCGTTCAGCACGGCCTGCAGCGGCACGCCTTCGTCGGCAACCGCCGCTGCGCCGTCCATCGCGCGGTCGTACTGCAGCAGCGCGACGCCGGTATGCGATCCGGCGCAGGCCTTCACGTCGTCGGGCGTGCCCGCGCACAGCACGAAGCCGCCGCCATCGCCGCCTTCCGGGCCGAGATCGATCAGCCAGTCGGCCGCGCGGATCACGTCGAGATTGTGCTCGATCACGATCAGCGAATGGCCGGCTGCGAGCAGCTTGCCGAACGCCTGCATCAGCTTCGCGATGTCGTCGAAGTGCAGCCCGGTGGTCGGCTCGTCGAACATGAACAGCTTCGCGCGCGCGATGCGCGCCTCTTCCGTCGCGACCCGGCGGCCGTTGGCTGCCGCCGCCGACTCGGCGAGGAAGCCGGCGAGCTTCAGGCGCTGCGCCTCGCCGCCCGACAGCGTCGGCACCGGCTGGCCGAGCTTCACGTATTCGAGGCCGACGTCGACGATCGGCTGCAGCACGCGCAGCACCTCGGCGTCGGTCGCGAAGAACGCGGCGGCTTCGCTGACGGTCAGGTCGAGTACATCGGCGACGTTCAGCGCGCGGCCCGCGCGCTCGATGCGCACTTCGAGAATCTCGGCGCGGTAGCGGCTGCCGTCGCAGTCCGGGCAACGCAGGTAGACGTCGCTCAGGAACTGCATTTCGATGTGTTCGAAGCCCGAGCCGCCGCAGGTCGGGCAGCGGCCGTCGCCCGAGTTGAAGCTGAACGTGCCGGCGCCGTAGCCGCGCTGCAGCGCGAGCGGCGCCTTCGCGAACAACTTGCGGATTTCGTCGAACGCGCCGACGTAGCTCGCCGGGTTCGAACGCGTGGTCTTGCCGATCGGCGACTGGTCGACGAACACGACGTCGCCGACCTGGTCGGCACCCGTAAGGCTGCGGAACGCGCCCGGCGACTCGGTCGCCTTGCCGTGGTGCCGCGCCATCGCCGGATACAGCACGTCCTGCAGCAGCGTGGATTTGCCGGAGCCGGATACGCCCGTCACGCACACGAGCCGCTGCAGCGGAATCTCGACCGTGACGTCGCGCAGGTTGTGCTCGGTCGCGCCTTCGAGCACGATGCGCGGCGTGCTCGCATCGACCGGACGGCGCGCCCAGTTCGACGCATGCGCGACCTGCTTGCGGCCGCCGAGATACTCGCCCGTCAGCGTGTGCGCCGAACGGATGTCGCCCGGCGTGCCGTCGTACACGATCGTGCCGCCGCGTTCGCCCGGGCCGGGGCCCATGTCGATCAGTCGATCGGCCGCGAGCATCACCGACGGATCGTGCTCGACCACGACCAGCGTGTTGCCCGCGTCGCGCAGCCGCTGCATCGCCTCGACGATCCGCGTGAGATCGCGCGGATGCAGCCCGATGCTCGGCTCGTCGAGCACGAACAGGGTTTTCGTGAGCGACGTGCCGAGCGCCGTCGTCAGGTTGATCCGCTGCACCTCGCCGCCCGACAGCGTACGGCTCTGCCGGTCGAGCGTCAGGTAGCCGAGCCCGACGTCGCACAGGTATTTCAGCCGCGTGCGCACCTCGGCGAGCAGCAGCTTCAATGCATCGTCGAGCAGCGCGCTCGGCAGCACGATTTCGTCGAAGAAGCGCCGGATGCGCTCGATCGGCAGCAGCATCAGGTCGTGCACGGTCAGGCCCGGCAGCGCTTCGAGCTGCGCGCGGCTCCAGTCGACGCCGCGAGGCATGAAGCGATCGGCCGGTGCGAGCACGCTGTCGGCATTCTCTTTCGAGCCGAGCCGCCATTGCAGCGATTCCGTCTTCAGGCGCGCGCCGCCGCACACGTCGCACGGCGTGTAGCTGCGGTATTTCGACAGCAGCACGCGGATGTGCATCTTGTACGCCTTCGATTCGAGGTAGCCGAAGAAGCGCTTCACGCCGTACCACTGGCTCTGCCACTTGCCGTTCCAGTCCGGCGAGCCGTCGACGACCCAGTCGCGCTCGGCATCCGTCAGCTCGGACCACGGCACGTCGCGCCGGATGCCGGCCTTCGCCGCGTAGCGCATCAGGTCGTCCTGGCACTCTTTCCACGCGGGCGTCTGCATCGGCTTGATCGCGCCGCCGCGCAGCGTCTTGCGCGCATCGGGGATCACGAGGCCGAGATCGACGCCGATCACGCGGCCGAAGCCGCGACAGGTTTCGCACGCGCCGTACGCCGAGTTGAACGAGAACAGCGCCGCTTGCGGCTCCGCGTAGCGCAGGTCGCTGTCGGGATCGTGCAACCCGGTGGAGAAGCGCCACACCTGCGGCTCGGCGACCGCGTTTTCAGCCTCCGGCGCCAGCACGTACACGTTCACGCGGCCGCCGCCGCGCTTGAGCGACGCCTCGATCGCCTCGACCACCCGCACCTTGTCGGCCTGCTGCACGCGGAAACGGTCGGCCACCACGTCGAGCACCTTGCGCGCCCCGGTGGGCGACGCGATTTCGCGCTGCGCCTGCACGCGCGTGTAGCCGCTCGCCGACAGCCACTGCGCGATTTCCTCGTCGGACACCGCTTCCGGCAATTCGACCGGGAACGTGACGACGACGCGCGGATCGTCCGCCCGCGTACGCGCGACGAGTTCCGCGTAGATCGTCTCCGGCGTATCGTGCCGCACCTGCCGCGCGGTCTTGCGGTCGAACAGCTCGGCCGCGCGCGCGTACAGCAGCTTCAGGTGGTCGTTCAGCTCGGTCATCGTGCCGACGGTCGATCGCGAGCTGCGAACCGGGTTGGTCTGGTCGATCGCGATCGCGGGCGGCACGCCGTCGACGCGCTCGACCTGCGGGCGATCCATCCGGTCGAGGAACTGGCGCGCGTATGCGCTGAAGGTTTCGACATAGCGCCGCTGGCCCTCCGCGTACAGCGTGTCGAACACGAGACTCGACTTGCCGGAGCCCGACGGGCCGGTCACGACCGTCATTTCGCCGGTGCGCAGGTCGAGATCGAGATTCTTGAGGTTGTGCTGACGTGCTCCGCGAATGCGGATCAGATTGCTGGATGACAATTTGCCTGCCCGTCTGAATGAGTTAGCCAGAGTTCACGGTGCCGGAACGCTGCGGCGGATGCCCGCAGGCGCGGCGCGGGCCGCGACAAGGGATGCCTGCGCGCGGCCCGGTTCGACGGATACTATACTGTATATTCATACAGTTTTCCATGAACGGGCGAAGGCGCGAAAACGCCTCGTCGTCAGCGAATCGGGCGACCGCCCGGGCGGGACGCCGTGCTACGCGGGTTTGCGCAGCGGCTCCAGCAGGTGCCGCAAGCCGTTATGGTCGATCTCGTGCATGAGCGCGAGCTGTCGGCCGAGTTCGCCGCGCGGGAACCCTTCGCGAGCCAGCCAGTTGAGGTAAGGTCCGGGCAGATCGGCGATGAGTCGGCCCTGGTATTTTCCGAAGGGCATGGTGACGGCGACGAGGCGCTCGAGATCGGGGGCATGCATGCGCGTATTGTGCACGGCTTTGCGCTCTCCCGCCGCGCGCGCGCCGCTCCACGCCGGCCCACGGCCGCGAATCCGGCCCTTCGCGGCCGGCCGAATCGACGAACCGGCCCCGATTGACGGCCGGGACTCGCGTCTGCCGCCGACTTCCTTCCCGCCTGCTAGACTGGAACTTCCCCCTGCACACCATGGAGGGAATCATGATGTCCACCTACGTCGTGAAGACCGGCGAGCAGTTCCTGTGCACCGCCGAGGACGGCGATATCGGCATGGCGCCGGCCATCGAGGATGCCGCATCCTTTAGTTCGTACGACGAAGCGGAGAAAGCCGCAAGTGCGCATGCCGACCCGGGATACGAGATCGTGGCCGTCTGCATGATCAGGCACTGAGCGTCGATTCACGGCCCGTGCGGATAACGATTCGCAGGCCGGACGCATGTCGCCGTGGGGCGACGGCGTTCATGCGACGGACCGCATGCGCACGCCGCGACGGCCCTTTCCCGTCGCCGTCGTCCGCGTCGAGCATCATCGCCGCAAGCAAGCCGTCCTGCTTCGACGGCCGCGCTTGCGGCAACCCGGTCGCGGCGTCCTACTTCTGCAGCGAGATTTCCACGCGACGATTGCGCGCGCGCCCTTCGGCGGTATCGTTCGATGCCGCCGGATTGGCTTCCCCATGACCGGCCGCGGCAAACGAATCCGCCTTCAGCCCGTGCTCGCGCAGGTATGCGGCGACGGCATCCGCCCGGCGCTTCGACAGCGCCTGATTGTGCGCATCCGAACCGGTCGCGTCGGTATAGCCGTCCACTTCCACGCGGGAGAAATGCCGGTCGGCCTGCTGGTTCAGCAGCGTGTCGAGCGCGGCGGTGGCCGCGGGCGTCAGCGCGGCCGAGTCGGTCGCGAAATACGCATCGCCGGTCAGGCTCACCTTCTCGACCGGCGCGGGCGCCGGCGCAACGGCCGCGGCGGCCGGTGCGGGCGCCGCGCCGCACTGGAACACGATCGAATGCGGATCGGCGCCGTCGCGGTACGGCGTGGTGGTGTCGACGAGGCGCACGGGCTCGTTGCCGCACATGCGTGTCGCGACCTTCATGCAGGTCTTCGCGGTCGACAGGATGCCGTGGCAGTCGACCTGGAACGTCCGGATGCCGTTGCGCGACTGCAGTTCGTACGCATTGTACGTCGGCCCCGACGCACTCGAACAGGCCGCGAGGGAAACGACGGACGCCAGCAGTGCAAGATGGATGTTTTTCACTTGATTACTCCGAGAATGCGATGGGCGCAGCGTGCGGCGCGGCCGCACGCGCATGCGTTTGCGTTCGGCGCGGCCCGCCCCGGCACCGTGTGCCGGAACGAACCGCTGCGCGCGATCACTTCCACTGATACAGCATGCCCGCGCCGACGACGCGCTGGCTGCCGGCGAAACCGCCGTTCAGCGTCGCCTTCAGGTTCTCCGTGATGCGCGCCTGCATGCCGACCGCCATGGCCTTCTGGCCCTGGAACGTCGCCGTGCCGACCCCCATCGCGAAGTTCGAATCGCGGTCCATGTGCGGGATCGACGCCATCGCGGCGGTCGCGGCGATCCCCTCGCGGGCCATCGAATCGGTCTGCTGGATCTGCTGCTGCATCTGCGTGAGCTGGTTGTTGACCGTGTTCAGCGACTGCGTGAACTGGTTCGATACCGCATTCAACTGGTTCACGTTCACCGCGTCGGTGCCCTGCGTGCCGGCCGCGACGTTCACGACCTGGCGCGCCGAATCCGCCGAGCCGACCGCGACCACGTTCGAGCGCCCGCCGTCGTTGCTGCCCGTGCCGAGTGCGGTCGAGTTGTTGCCCGATGCCGTCGAACCCACGCCGATCGCGGTGGAGCCGTTGCCCGATGCGAGCGAACTGTTGCCGACCGCCGTGCTGTTCGAGCCCGATGCCACCGCCCCCGACCCGCCCGCCGACGAATTCGGCCCGGTCGAGCCCGGCGGCACGTTCGCGCCGGTCGGGTTCGTCGTGTACTGCCCGCCGAGATTGGTCGTGCGCTGGTCGATCAGCGTCGTCAACTGGTTCGCGACCGAATCGAGCTGCGACACGTTCACCGCGTCGGTGCCGTTCTTGCCGGCCGCGAGCCCCGTGATCTGGCGATTGCCGACGTTCACCTCGCCGGCCGACGACTGCGGGCTGCTCAGCCCGTACGCGACGTAGTTCGTCAGCGCGCCGACCGTGGTCAGCGAACCGGCGCCCAGCGCCACGCTGTTCGCGAACGTCGCCGATGCGCCGGCGCCGAGCGCGAGCGCATCGGTCGCCGAGCTACGCGCACCCGAGCCGAGCGCGACGCTGCCCACGCTGACCGCCACCGCATTCGCACCCTGCGCGACCGACTGCGCGCCCGTCGCCGTCGCGCCGCTGCCCAGCGCGATCGCGTCGGCCTGCGCGGAACTCGCCGCCTGCCCGATGGCGACCCCGCCCGGCGCCGTCTGGTCGACGATCGCGCCGTTGCCGATGCCCACGCCGTTGTCGCCGTTGACGACCGTCGTCGGCCCCACCGCGACCGATTC
>NZ_LPDI01000058.1:0-3653 GCF_001528895.1 Burkholderia sp. MSMB1078WGS
GCTTGTAATGCGGCGCCATCGTGCACCCCGTGGCAAGGAGCGCGACTGCGATTGCAGTCAAAGCGTGTTTTTGCATCATCACTGTCCCTTGTTGCCTTCGTCGCCGTTGCCCGGCTTCTCTTCGTGGTGCGAGTGCTCCTGAGCCAGGCGCAGCGCCTCGTCGACGTCTTCCTTCTCGCCGCTGAAGATCGCACGGATCTTCACGAAGAACATCGGGATCATGAAGATCGCGAGGAACGTCGCCGTGATCATCCCGCCGATCACGCCCGTACCGATCGCGTGCTGGCTCGCCGAACCGGCGCCGTTGCTGATCGCGAGCGGCATCACGCCGAGAATGAACGCGAGCGACGTCATCAGGATCGGACGCAGCCGCAGGCGCGCCGCTTCCAGCGCGGCCTCGATCGGCCCCATCTTCTCCGTCTGCTGCAGCTCCCGCGCGAACTCGACGATCAGGATCGCGTTCTTCGCGGACAGGCCCACCGTGGTCAGCAGGCCCACCTGGAAGAACACGTCGTTCTCGAGGCCGCGCATCGTGGCCGCGAGCAGCGCACCGATCACGCCGAGCGGCACGACCATGATCACCGAGAACGGGATCGACCAGCTTTCATACAGCGCCGCGAGACACAGGAACACGACGAGGATCGAGATCGCGTACAGGATCGGCGCCTGCGAGCCGGACTGGATTTCCTGGAACGACAGCCCCGTCCACGAATAGCCGATACCGACCGGCAGTTTCTTCGCGAGCGTTTCCATCGCCGCCATCGCCTGGCCGGTCGACTTGCCCGGTGCGGCCTGACCCTGGATTTCCATCGCCGACACGCCGTTGTAGCGCTCGAGCTTCGGCGAACCGTACGTCCAGTGACCGGTCGCGAACGCGCTGAACGGCACCATCCCGCCCGACCCGTTGCGCACGTACCAGATGTTCATGTCTTCCGGCGTCATCCGGAACGGCGCGTCGGCCTGCACGTACACCTTCTTGATCCGGCCGTCGGTGTCGAGGAAGTTGTTCACGTACTTCGACGCCCACGCGATCGAGAACGTCTGGTCGATCGCATCCGCCGTCACGCCCAGTGCATTCGCCTTCTCGCGGTCGATGTTGACCTTGTACTGCGGCGTATCGTTCAGGCCGTTCGGACGGACACCCTGCAGCGTCGGATCCTTAGACGCCATCCCGAGCAACTGGTTACGTGCGGCCATCAGCGCGTCGTGGCCGAGACCGGCGTTGTCCGTCAGCTCGAAGTCGAAGCCGGCGGCGGTGCCGAGTTCGGGAATCGACGGCGGGTTGAACGGAATCACGAGCGCGTCCTTGTAGCTCCCGTAGCGCCCGAACATCCGGCCGATCAGCGCCTGCACCTTCTGGTTCGCATGCTGACGCTGCGAGTAGTCCTTCAGGCGCACGAACACGAGACCCGAGTTCTGGCCGCGGCCCGCGAAGCTGAAGCCGTTTACCGTGAACGCCGATTCGACGATGTCCTTCTCGTCCTTCAGCAGGTAGTCGGAAATGTTCGCGAGCGTCTTCGCGGTCGTTTCCTGCGTCGAGCCCGACGGCGTCTGCACGATCACGAACATCAGGCCCTGGTCTTCATCGGGCAGGAACGACTTCGGCAGGCGCACGAACAGCAGCCCGACCGCGACGATCACGACCAGATAGATGATGAGCCAGCGGCCCGAGCGCTTGATCACGTGGTGCACGCCGACGTGGTACTTGTCGCGGCTGTTGTTGAACGTGCGGTTGAACCAGCCGAAGAAGCCCTTCTTCTCTTCGTGATGGCCCTGCGGGATCGGCTTGAGGATCGTCGCGCACAGTGCGGGCGTCAGAATCAACGCGACCAGCACCGACAGCACCATCGCCGACACGATCGTCAGCGAGAACTGGCGATAGATCGCGCCGACCGAGCCGCCGGAGAACGCCACCGGCACGAACACCGCCGACAGCACGAGCGCCACGCCGACGAGCGCGCCGGTGATCTGGCCCATCGCCTTGCGGGTCGCCTCCTTCGGCGACAGCCCCTCCTCGGCCATCACGCGCTCGACGTTCTCGACCACCACGATCGCATCGTCGACCAGCAGGCCGATCGCGAGCACGAGGCCGAACATCGACAGCGTGTTGATCGAGAAGCCTACCATCGACATGATCGCGAACGTGCCGAGCAGCACGACCGGCACCGCGATCGTCGGGATGATCGTCGCCCGCAGGTTCTGCAGGAACAGATACATCACGAGGAACACGAGCACGATACCTTCGAGCAGCGTCTTGACCACTTCCTCGATCGACAGCTTCACGAACGGCGTCGTGTCGTACGGGTACTTCACGACGAGGCCGTGCGGGAAGAACGGTGCGAGCTCGTCGATCTTCGCGCGCACGGCCTTCGCGGTCGCGAGCGCGTTCGCGTTGGTCGCGAGCTGGATACCGAGCGCCGCGGTCGGCTGACCGTTGTACTTCGTGTCGAAGTTGTAGTTTTCGCCGCCGAGGCCGATCTGCGCGACGTCCTTCAGGCGAACCTGCGAGCCGTCCTGGTTGACCTTCAGCAGGATGTTGCCGAACTGCTCGGGCGTCTGCAGCAGCGTCGATTCGGTGATCGTCGCCTGCAGCACGGTGCCCGGCGTGGCCGGCGTGCCGCCGATCTGGCCGCCCGCGATCTGCACGTTCTGCGCGGTGATCGCGGAGCTGACGTCGACCGGCGTGAGGCCGTAGTTGGTCAGGCGGTTCGGGTCGAGCCAGATCCGCATCGCGTACTGCGAGCCGAACAGCGTGACGGTACCGACGCCGTTCAGCCGGCTGATCGGATCCTTCACGTGCGACGCCACGAAGTTCGCGAGGTCGTACTTGTTCATGCTGCCGTCTTCGGAGTTGAAGGCGAGCACCAGCAGGAAGCTGCTGCTCGACTTCGTGACCGACAGACCGAGCTGCTGCACGACCTGCGGCAGAACCGGCGTCGCGAGCGACAGCTTGTTCTGCACCTGAACCTGCGCGATGTCGGCGTTGGTGCCCGGCGCGAAGGTCAGCGTGATCGTCGCGTTGCCCGAGTCGTCACTCGTCGACGACATGTACAGGAAGTTGTCGAGACCGCTCATCTGCTGCTCGATCACCTGCGTCACCGTGTCTTCCACCGTCTTCGCGGAAGCGCCCGGGTAGTTCGCGGTGATCTGGATCGATGGCGGCGCGATCGTCGGATACTGCGCGATCGGCAGCGTGAAGATCGCCGCAACCCCGGCCAGCATCAGGATGATGGCGATCACCCACGCGAAGATCGGGCGATCGATAAAAAACTTTGCCATGAAACAGGCTCCCTGTTATTGCGCGCTCGAAGCAGCGGCAGCACTCGCCGGCGCGGCGCCCGATGCGGCGGCACCGGAAGCGGCAGCGGCGCCGGACCCGGCGGCGGCCGGCGCGGCGGGGGCAGCAGCACCCGAGGCGGCATCGGCCGCCGGAGCGAGCTGCGCGGGGACCGTCTTCACGGTCGCGCCCGGGCGCACCTTGTCCACGCCTTGCACGATCACGTGATCGCCCGCCTGCAGACCGCCTTCGACGATCCAGTTCTGCCCTTGCATGCCGGTGGTCTTCAGCGGACGCGGCTCGACCTTGTTGGCCGCGTTCACCACCATCGCGATCGCCTGGCCCTTCTGGTCGTGCGTGACGCCGATCTGCGGCA
>NZ_LPDI01000059.1:0-2265 GCF_001528895.1 Burkholderia sp. MSMB1078WGS
CCTTCGGCCTACGGCCGAAGGCTCATGAAAGACCGAACACTAACGCTCGGCACTGTCCAAGAAATCCAAGCGGTTCAAAAGACCGAACACTAACGCTCGGCACTGTCCAAGAAATCCAAGCGGTTCAGTGGCAAGGCCGCAGGAGAACCCATGTCATGAAGAAGTCGCGGTTCAGCGAAGAGCAGATTATCAGGGTGCTGAAGGAAGCCGACGCAGGCATGAAGGTCGCAGACCTGTGCCGCAAACACGGCATATCGGATGCGACGTTCTATATATATGGACTGCTCCCGACAGCAAACGGAAGTTGACGGACACGGAAGTCGATTGCGTACATATCCGGCGTCAGGGCAGAGCGCCCAACTGGATTTCCGCGCGTGCAGGCCTCAACAACTGGATGACCTCAGGGGCCGTCATAAAAATCAGGTTCCCCGCTCGCCGAATCGACCCGAGTGCCATTCGTCAATTCGTCAACGCATCGTTGGTGCCCGAAAAAATTACGCCGGGCACTGGTGGAATTGCTGCGCCGTCCAAATTAGTGAACATGCCGGACTGGGGACGATCGGGCCTCGCCCGACGGTTGGGAAGAAGATATCCGGTCTGGCAGTGCGGTGGGCAAGTTTGCGACATTCGTTGAACAACAGAGGCGGTTCGGACGGTGGTGAGGCCACGAGACGTTCACAAATCGTTACCCCGACGCGGGCACGCTTCCTGACTATTCATAAAAACTACTGATCTACCGTCGACGCAAAGACCGTCGCTTATTGGAGTTATGTCGTCACCACAGACATCACAATCCATTTTACGATCCGCAGATCGCGTGGCAACATAGCTCACCCGAAAACACAATTGGATTGACGAATCAATATATGATTTTCGACCATCTCCATCCCGACCGCTGGACGTTTCTTTGGAGCGCATTGTCGATTTTCTCGCTCAGACTATGTTCCAGCCTGTTTATAGCGACGGCCGGTTGGTGGCTATCGAAGAAGATCGGCACTTGGTTGAGCCGCCTCCTTGCCAGCAAGGGACGCGTTAACAATACACTGCGCCCCATTCTCCGGGATGTTGCAGTTTGGGGTATTCGCATCGTTGCGATCGTCTGTGCACTATCTCAAATCGGTATTGAGACGACGAGCGTTGTTGCAGTACTCGGCGCGGCTGGTCTGGCGATCGGGCTTGCGTTGCAGGGCACAATGCAAAACATCGCGGCCGGCATCATGCTTCTTTTGTTGGGGCCATTCAAGGTGGGTGACAACATAGAGGGCAGTACCGGCGTGGCAGGCACTGTGAATGAGATTGGTTTGTTCATGACCCGCCTGACCAAACCGGACGGAATCTGTGAATTCGTTCCGAACAGTTCACTTTGGGGAAGTGCGATCCGCAACTACACGCGCAATCCAACACGTCGTGTGGATCTCGAAGTTGAAGTCTCGGTACGCGACGATGTGGACAGTGCGCTTAACGCCCTGCACGCGCTCGCATCGAAAGATCCAGATACCTTGCAAGATCCCGCACCGAATGTAATGGTATTGCGGTTTGACGATAGTACAACTATCGTAAATGTGCGCGTATGGACGCGCACCGACACATACTGGACAGTCAGGTGGCGGTTGGCTCGTCAAGTATGTAACGCGCTTGCTGAAGCAGGCTGTTCACTTCCTGTTCGTACGCGCGAACTACACATTGTGCGAAGCAATGGGAACAATGTAATCGAAAAGAACACGGGGGGTGCATAAGCAGAGAAGTGTTACGCGTCACGCGACCCGGCGTCCGCGATGATCACGCCGTCCTTAGCCTTAGAGATGGTTTCAAAAAAGGGGCCGTGGGTGCTGTTAACTTTCGTGGCGAGCCGTTAACCTCAGGCATCGGAACGACCGATGCCGAGGAGATCGGCAAGCCGATCATCGACGACGACTGTGGACATTGATCGAACCGTTACTAGCCACGCAAGACGGGACAGCGCTGGCGCGACCTGCCCACCGAGATGGGCTGCGGCTCGGGCGTGACTTGTTGGCGACGACTACGCAATGGGCAGGCCATGGGCGTATGGAATCGCTTGCACGAATTGCTGCTCGCGAAGCTGCGAGCAGCAGACCAAAGACTTATCGGGAGCCGGGATCGGTTCATCATCGATCCGCGCCGTTGGGGCGGGCCTAAAACTGGGCCAAGCCCTACGGATAGCGCGCGACCTGGTTCCAAGCACCACATCGCCACCGATGCCAACGGCACGCCGCCCGCGGCGGTCCTGACCAGCGCAAATGTCAA
>NZ_LPDI01000060.1:0-30671 GCF_001528895.1 Burkholderia sp. MSMB1078WGS
CTCGGTCAGCATCTACAACCCCGAGAACGTCGCGGCCTATACGGACGCGATCGCCGCCCTCTATCGCGACGCGTGACCTGTCCCCGCCCCACGGAGCCGATCCGATGAAACTCAATGTCGCGATAACGATGAACGTGCAGCGCGACGCGACGCAGTCGATCTGGTACAACGGCGCGAACCAGCACTGCGTGTACCTGTACATGCTGCTGAAGCAATCGCCGTTGATCGGCGAGGTCTGGCTCGCGCACGACGACGGCATCACCGAGTATCCGCAGGCGCTGATGATGGACGCGTTCGGCGATGCGCTGCGGCCGCTGTCGGCCGTCATCCACCAGACCGACCTGCTGATCGAGATGAATGCGTTCGTCGACCCGTCGCACACGGACGCCGTGCGCCGGCGCGGCGGCAAGTGCGTGTCGTACCGCTTCGGCAACGACTACGTGATCGCGGTCGAGACGATCAACTTCGAGAAGAACGACTGGCGGCCGAACCCGAACCGCGTGCAGTTCGACGAGATCTGGACGAATCCGCAGCACATGCATACGTGCGCCGCGTATTTCCAGGCCGTGTACCGCGCGCCGGTGATCGAGCTGCCGCACATCTGGTCGCCGTATTTCATCGAGCGCAGCCTCGACGCGGATCCCGAGCTGAAAGCGCGCTTCGGCTATCGCAATCGCGGGCCGGCCAAGCGCATCGCGTTCTTCGAGCCGAACCTGAACGTCGTGAAGAGCGCGATCGTGCCGATGCTCGCCGCGAATGCGTGCTACGTCGAACATCCGGAGCTGGTCGAGCACGTGTACATGACCAACACGTTCGACAAGAAGGAAAACGTCGCCTTCAAGCATCTCGCGCTCGGGCTCGAGATGGTGCGAGACGGCAAGGCCACTGCCGACGTGCGCGCGCCGTTCGTCGCATGGGCCGCGCATCACACCGACATCGTCGTGTCGCACCACTGGGAAAACGGCCTCAACTACCTGCTGTACGACGCGCTGTACGGCAATTACCCGCTCGTGCACAACTCGCCGTTCCTGCGCGACGTCGGCTACTACTATCCGGACTTCGAGATCTTCGATGCCGCGCGCGCGATCACGACCGCCGCGCAGACGCACGACGCACGGCTCGACGACTACGCGGCAGCCGCCCGCCGCTGCCTGCATCGGGTCGACACGCTCGCCGAGCACAACGTCCGCGCCTATTCCACGCAGATCCAGCACCTGTTCGCCGGCCGCCCGCTCGGCTGAGTTCCTTCACGCGCGCCGGTTGCGTTACGCCAGTACCCGATCGCCGCTTTGCGCGGCGAACGCGCGGCCATGCCGCCGCCCCATGCGCGCGAGCACCGCGAAACAACGGGTTGCCGACCGGCCTGCCCCGCCCGATTGCCTGACGAGGCTGTCGGATACGCCGCGCGCGATCGCCGACTCGTCGCCGCACGCGCCGGCGATGACGCCCGCGTAATAGTGCCGCGCCGCGAGTTCGCGGCCGCCCGCGTCGAGGGGGCTCATCCGCTGAATGCGGCGCGCGACGATCGTCAGGCCATTCAGACAGGATGCGACGTCGAACGGCGCATCGGTCGATTCGGCGCCGAGTTGCCTCAGCATGTCGACCAGTTCGGCGATCGCGACCAGGTCGCGCGCATCGGCCGCCTGCGTGCCCGTTCCGCCTCCGGCTTTCGTTCCCGCCATGCCCACGCCCCTTTGCGATTCGTCCCGCTCCCGACGCACACGCCGCGCGCCGCCCTGCCCGTTCCCGCGGTCATGCGGCGGCCGGCGATCGCCATGAAAACCGGATGCCCTGCGCCCACGTGACGCCGGCATCCACGATGATCTGTCGGTCGGTCTCGCTTTCCACGCCTTCGACGACGACGTGCCGCGCACCTTCATGCGCAAACGCGATCAGCCGGCGGAACTGGTAGCGGCCGATCGCGTTGCGCTTGATCAGCGACAGGATCGAGCGGTCGAGCTTCACGATGTCGGGATTGCCGACCACCAGATTGTTCAATGCACTGAAGCCGACGCCGAAATCGTCGATCGCGATCCGGCACCCGGCCCGCTGGAAGCGGGACACGAACGACCGGCCGGCGACCGGGTTCAGCGGCCCCGTCTCCGTGATCTCGACCACCAGCCGCGCCGCCACCGACGGCTCGCGCTCGAGCCGCCTGAAAATCGCCAGCCACGCGTCGTCCACGACCGCGCTTGCCGCCGCGACGTTGCAACCGTATACGGCGCCCGGATCGGCGCGCAGCGCATCGATCGTGCGGCCAACCACCAGCCGGTCGAACCAACGCATCAGCCCGAGCGCTTCGAGGCGCGGCAGAAAGGCGAGCGGCGGCAGCGCATCGCGCTCGCCCCACCGCAGCCGCGCCAGGCATTCCTCGTACAGCACGCCGCCCGACAGGTCGGCGCGGCACACGGGCTCGCGCGCGAATCCGAGCCGGCTTTCGACGAAACTGCGCACCGACGCAAGATCGGGGTGATCGTCGGGTGCCCCGAACACGAGATCGATTTCGTTGCGATTCGCTTTCCGATTCGCCTCCTGGCGAGCTTCGACCGCATTCATCCGGCGCTCCGGCTAATGGCGAGCCGCCGATCGCGGCTCGACCTCAACACATAGGCGGAACGAGCCGACCTCGACGCGCTCCGCCGCCCACCCGGCCCATCCTGTATGTCGATTTTTTCCGGGGAGCGTACTGTTCGCTTCGGCGCCGTCAAATTCGATATTTTTACGCTATTCGATTATTTGAAATACACCACGCGTGCACGATACCGACAGTGCGACAGGTTACACAACGAGAATTGCAAGAACCCAAAATTCGAATCGTTTATCTTTTTCATCCAAACGGTTTTATCCGGATCGTCTTTTCCCGGATTTTCCCTCGGGCGAATCGGGACACCGCCGATTGTTCAGATAAATGCCGGTACCGCGAAGTGCCGCCCGCGCTCGATACGCCACTCGAAACATCGGTGTCCGAACATGCTGTCTCCTGCGCGAAACGTGCGCGAAACGTGCCGCCGCGCGCCATTCGATCATCGCAGCATTCAATTTTCACGTTTCAAACGACATTATTAAAATTCTAAACTGAATCAATCCTCGCCCAACCGATAATACCAATTTCAATTATATGAAGATTGTCGATTGAAACATATTTAACAATCCTTCCGACTTGTTAACCTATAAACTTGTTTTCGACGGACTTCCCTCGGAGCCGTCAATTTCGTGCCTTCGAAAACCGCCGAATCCATCGGGTTCGGCGGTTTCTTTTTTAACGGCACGATTTCGTCAGACATTAGGGCGGGACAAACCCGACGGCGGACGGCGGCGCAACGACCGTGCGCCGCGGCAACTCGGCGCTAGGCGGCCGGCGCGCCGATCAGGTTCGCGAGCAGCGCGTCGTACTCGGCGACGAGCGCCGGATTCGCCGACGTGTAACGGCCGAGGATCTCGCGCTGGCGCCGCGTATACGCTTGCCAGTCGTCGTCGTGCGTATGCAGCGCGCGCAGCAGCGCGTCGGCGCCCTGCTGCACGTCGTTGTCCGGATAGTAGTAGCCGAGATCGGGCGCGAGGCTCGCGTTGTGCACGAGCGGATAACCCTGCCAGCACACGTCGAAATAGAAATAGTTCAGCGGGTTCGACCATTGGTGCGACACGACGACATCGGTCAGGTCGGCCAGGAACAGCGGCGTGTCGAAGCGCCCGACGAAGCTCGCCTTGCCCGCGCGCACGATGTCCAGGTAATTCATCAGCATCACGAACTCGGGGCTGTCGTGCGCGAGGCGATCGGCGTTCGTCACGTGCGCGAAGCAGATCGCGTCGGGATCGCGGCGATACGCTTCGTCGATGATCAGCATCGGATACACGCAGAACTTCACGACGTCGTGGTTCGGCTCCATCACCGTGAGCCGCTTGCCGGGCTCGCTGCGCGGCCGGTATTCGCCGCGCTCGGGCAGCGACTGCGCGCGTTCGGTCAGGAACATCGGATCCCACACGAACGGCACGACGCGCCCCGGGCAGCGGCGCAGCGACTGCAGGAACGGCAGCGACGACGGCGCGATCTGCGGAATCGCCCATACCTCGTCGTAGCCGCGGTTGATGAACAGCGAATCCCACAGCCGACGGCCGAACAGGATCGACTCCATCACGTTGATGTACTCGACGCCGCAGCAATAGCTGACCAGCTTCACGCCGCGCGCTTTCAGATAGGCCGTCTGCTCGCCGTTGATCTGCCCGCCCAGCTCGATCACCACGTCGAGCGCATCCTTCATGTCCGCGAACGCGCGCGTGTCGTACACGTTGCGATCCCACGGCAGCGCGTCGGTGAGCGGCACGTCGGTCGTGTTGATCAGCGTCACGCGGTAGCCGTGCGGCGACGCCATCAGCAGCTTCGCGAGGAACAGCGCGTTCTGCTTGATGCCGTTGATCCACAGGCTTTCGTCGGGGGCACGCAATCCGATCGTGATACCGATGCGCAGGCCGGTCAGGACAGGAGACGTCATCGTCGGCGGGATGGAAGGTTGAACGGGGATGGCATCGCGCAGTGTAGCGCGCGAAGCGCCGCTCGCGTCAAGCGGCGGCAACCCGGCATTTTAGCGGAGGCAGCCGGCCGCACACTGTCAGGGATGGTCAGCGCGTGGCCGGGCCGGGCCCATCCGTCCGACCGTTATGCGATACTCGTGCCGCCCGGCGGCCGGTTTTCCCGGGACACTCCGGCGGCGGCACGCTGCGCCGCCGCACCACGATCGAAACCAGGGCACACAGAATGGACCACGATGCCGCGCAAGGCCTCCAGGCCAGCCAGAACGAACCGGGGCGGCGCTCGCAGGAAAGCGTATCCGGATGGCGTGCCGAGCCGAAGAACGCCCCGCGCATCGTGTGCGCGCTGCCCCGCGTTCGAAACGCGCGATGATCGTCCTCAGTCATTTCAGCCAGCACGCGCCCGCGAGCCTCGATAACCACCGCTGGTACGCGCAGACGCATGGCTATCGTCACGAGATCGTCGACGCATCCGGCATGCCGCAAGCGCTGCCGTTGCGGCCGCTGCATCGCTACGAGTCGCTGCTCCACGTGCTGCGCGGCGCGCAACCCGGCGAACTCGTGCTGCTGCTCAGCGAAGACGCGGCGATCATCGAACCCGTCGCGCTCGATCGCCTGATGGCCGGACGCGACATGCTGCTCGTCGACGCATTCGCATCGCCGCTGCCGCAAGTCGACGTGCAGATCTGGCGCAACACACCGGACGTGCGCGCGATCGCGATGCGGCTCGTGCAGCGCTGCAAGCTCGGCAGCGAGCCGAGGCTGACGTCGGAAGCCGCGCTCTTCGCGGAGCTCGATACGCATCGCTACATGACGCCGATCGACGGGCTGTACGCGGTCATGCCGTCCGGCCCCGATCTCGATCCGATGTGGAGCCGCGAACCGACGTTCGCGATCAGCATCGACGACACGCCGCACGATCCCGAACGGAAAGGCGCGACGCCGCGCTTTCGCGACACGCTCGTCGCGTACGTCGATCGCTGCCGCGCTGCCGGCCGGCCGATGTTCGCGTTCGATCACGACGCCGTAGCGCCCGACGAAGCCGCCGAGCGCAGCACGTACAACCCCGGCCGCCCGATTGCGTTGATGATGCTGTACACGCCGAACATCGGCAGCTATGCACGCGTGGCCGAACGGAATGTCCGCCGCTACTGCGACGCGCACGGCTACACGCTCTACGTGCATCGCGACATTCCCGCCGAGATCGGGCTGAACGCCACGGGCAACTGGTTCAAGCCGTGGCTGCTGCACGCCTATCTGCAACATCACGAATGGGTCGTGTGGCTCGATGCCGACGTGCTGATCGCGAACCGGCAGCAACCGCTGGAACCGCTGCTCGAAGGGCGCGACTGGCTGCTCGCGCAGGACCTCGGCCAGTGGGCGTTCAATTCGGGCGTGATGGCGTTCCGCCGCACCGAACGCAACGACGCGATGCTGCGCGACCTGATGACGACGATCGCCGCGCTGCACGACCGCTCGAGCGTCTATGCGAGTGATGGCGACCAGTTGCATTTCATTCGCGCGATGGAGCGCGACGGACAATTGCAACGCGAAGGCGTGGCCGATCTCGTCAGCCTCAACACGCCCTGGCTGTTTCGCCGTGCGGACAGCTACATCGTGCACTACTACGGCATGTGGTCCACGATGCGGGCGCTGATGATGGCGCACGACGACGGGCTGCTGCCCTGACGCAGCAACGTCGTCGATCGGCAAACCCGACGCGACGGCCGGATTCAACCGGCCGGCGCGTCGTCGCATCGGTTGCCGTCGTCAGATCGCCGTGATCGTCGGCGCGACGGCCGCAGGGTCGGTGATGCTCGGCTTGCCGGTCTCGACGTGCCCCGCGATGCGGCGCACCCAGCCGGCATTGCCCGCCACCGCGAACTGCAGGTCGTACCAGTGGCTGCTGCACGACAGATCCCAGTGCGCTTCGATGCGCTGGCCGGCCGGAACCGTCAGCGTGCGCGCCGCGCCGCCGTACGCGACATCGGTCGCCGTGACCGTCATCGGGCTGGCGCCCGCATTGGCGATCGTCACGTAAACATCGCCATTCGCGGTGTCGTAGCACGGCGTGATTTCAGGCTTGGCCGCCGCATCGGCGGCCGCCGACCCCGCGAAGCGCCGGAAATAACCGTTCGGCCCCCACACGCTCACCAGATAGTTGCCGTTCGCATCGAGCGCCCACGTATCGGTCAACTGCTTGCCGGCCTCGACCGTATAGCGGCGCGGCATCGCAGTGGGGTCTCCCGTATAGACCCAGAAGTGCGCGCCCTGCGTGCCGGTATTCGCGAACGTCAGCGCGTAGCCTTGCGCCTGCAACTGGCCGGTGACATGCAATTCGTACGGCAGCGCACGCGCCGGCCGCGTACCCGGTTCCTGCGCGGTCACGACCTGCTGCGCGGTGCTGGCCGGCGCGGTCTGCGACGATGCGCGCGAGCATTGCAGGTCGGCCTGCGCGACATAGGCCTGCGTGCTCGGCAGGGTCGGCAGCGTCGCGTCCGATTTCGAGAAGTCGAGCGCCGACGTCAAGTCGCCGCAGATCGCGCGACGCCACGGCGAAATGTTGGTTTCCATCACGCCGAAGCGCTTCTCGATGAATTGCAGCACCGACGTGTGATCGAACACCTGCGAGCACACGAAGCCGCCCTTCGACCACGGCGACACGACGAACATCGGCACGCGCGGGCCGAGACCGTACGGCAGGTTGTCGGCCGTATAAGTGCCGGCTTGCGTCGAAGTCACGACGTTGTGCCGCTCGAGCGACACGTCGACGGTGCTCATGCCGGAGCCCGGCAGCGTCGGCGCCGACGGCGGCACGACATGGTCGAAGAAGCCGTCGTTCTCGTCGTACATGATCAGCAGGACCGTCTTGCTCCACACGTCCGGATTGGACGTCAGCGCATCGAGGATCGTCGACAGGTAGTACGCGCCGTACAGCGGCGTGAATTTCGGATGCTCCGAATATGCGGCGGGCGGCAGCAGCCACGATACTTGCGGCAGCGCATTCGCCTGCACGTCGGCCTTCAACTGCGTGATCGGACGCGTGCTCATCCCGCGCGTCTGCAGCGACGAACCGGCCGGCGCATTCACGAAGTTGCTGAAGCACGCCAGCATATTGGTGCCGTAGTTGCCGGTGAAGTTGTCGAACCCGGTGCCCTGCTGGTAGATCTGCCACGAGATGCCGGCTTTTTCGAGCCGTTCCGGGTAGGTCGTCCAGTTGAAGGGCGGCAGCTGGACCTTGTCGAACTGGTTGTCGATGTAGTCGGTGTTGTCGAGCAACGGGCCGCCGCCCGTGCCGAGCGGATCGACCATGCCCGTCATCAGGTACATGCGGTTCGGGTGCGTGTTGCCCGGGATCGAGCAGAAGTAGTTGTCGCACACCGTGAACGCATCCGCGAGCGCGTAGTGGAACGGGATGTCGTCGCGAACGTGATAGCCCATCGTCATGTTCGACTTCTGCACGGCCCACTGGTCCGCGCGGCCGTTGTCGATCGCGCCGTGCGTCGTCGCCCACGTGTGCGGCAGGCCGCCGATACATTGCGCGTTGACGCCCGGATTGGTCGTGTCGTAGCGGAACGGTGCGATCACGCTCGACTTGTCTTCCTGGCGCGGCTGGAACCACACCGGCTTGCCGTTCGGCAGCGTCACGGGGAACCGGTCGTTGTAGCCGCGCACGCCGCTCAGATGACCGAGGTAATGGTCGAACGAGCGGTTCTCCTGCATGAACACGACGATGTGCTGCACATCCTGGATCGTGCCCGTCACGGTGTTCGGCTCGATCGCCAGCGCCTTGCGGATCGATTCCGGAAGCAGTGCGGTGGCGGCGGTCGCGCCGGCGAGGCCGGCCGAGAACTTCAGAAAATCGCGTCGCGAATGGATGGCCATGCTGGTTGCTCTTGATGGGTTTTCTGGAGGGAACGGCCGGTATCAGGAAGCGGGCGACGAAGCAGGTGCGGTGAAACCCGGCGGGCAGCGCATCTGCGCGGTGGCGACCACGGCGCCGCCGCACGCGGCCTTCTGCTGCGCGACGGGCGCGGCGGGTGCGGTCAGGTCGTCGTTGCAGGCGCCGAGCAGGGCGGTCAGCGCGATCAGGCCGGCGACCGCGAAAGGCCGTAGGGCCGACGTTCGCATAACGGTTCTCCGTGAGGATGACGACGTGACGCAGGCGCGAACGCCGCGCCGGTCATATCGACGCCGAGATGCTATGTTCGACTTGTTACACGACGGTGTCGAGTGGCGGGAAGATCGAGGTGCCCGCAACGCGCGGCGCGCGGGGATGTGGCGGGAACAGCGGAGTTCGTAAGTATTTCGAAAGATTTGCGCGAATCACGCGTACTGCTTCGTGCGTCCTCGATACCGACGCCGCGCTGTCGCGACGACGGCGAATGACGAAATGCTTTCGTGCGAGCCGGCCGCCGCAGCAACCGGCCCGCGTATGGTCGCAAGACCCGCTCAGCCTTCCGCCATCATCAGCAACTGCGCACCGTCCGCGACCTGGTCGCCGACGCCGTACAGCACTTCCGCGACGACGCCCGCGCGCGGCGCGCCGATCGTGTGTTCCATCTTCATCGCTTCCATCACGATCAGCGGCGTGCCGGCTTCGACCTTCTGGCCCGGCTCGACCAGCACCGCGATCACCTTGCCGGGCATCGGCGCCGTCAGGCGGCCGCCGCCCTGCTCCGCGTCGCCTGCATGCGCGAGCAGGTTGCGCCATTCGAACGTCTCGGCCGCGCCCTGCGTGAACACATGGAACGTGTCGCCGTCCGCATAGACGCGGCCGCTGCCGCGCACGCCGCCGAGCGTCACGTCGAAATCGAGCGGCGTGGCGCCGCGCGTCCATACGAACGGTTGCGCGGCCGCGTCGCCGATCGCGATGCGCGTGCCGTCGCCGTCGTCCTCGTACGTCACCGTCACGTCCGCTTCGCGATCGGGCGCGTGCCATGCGAGCGTGCGGCGATAGCCGCCGTTCAGCCGCCAGTCCGGCAGCGCGCTCCACGGCGATGCGGCCTGCGTTGCCCCGCGTTCGCGGGCAAGCAGCGCCGCGCATGCGAGTGCGAGCGCCGCACGCGGCGGCTGTTGCGGCGCGAACAGCGCATCGTGATTGCGTTCGATCAGGCCCGTGTCGAGATCGGCCGTCGCGAACGGCTCGCATGCGACGATCCGCTGAAGGAACGCGGCGTTCGTATGCAGGCCGACCACCTCGCACGCGCGCAGCGCACGCAGCATCAGGCCCAGCGCTTCCGCGCGGTCCGCGCCGTGGACGATCAGCTTCGCGATCATCGGATCGTAGAACGGCGTGATCGCATCGCCTTCGCGCACGCCGCTGTCGATGCGCACCGCCGCGCCGATGTCGAACTCGACGCCGGCCGGCAGCCGCAGGTGCTTCAACGTGCCCGTCGACGGCAGGAAGCCGCGCGCGGGGTTCTCCGCGTAAAGGCGTGCCTCGAGCGCATGGCCCCGTACGCACAACGCCTCCTGCTTCAGCGGCAGCGGCTCGCCCGCCGCGACGCGCAGTTGCCATTCGACGAGATCGAGCCCCGTGACCATCTCGGTGACCGGATGCTCGACCTGCAGGCGCGTGTTCATCTCCATGAAGTAGAACGCGTCGCCCGTCATGATGAATTCGACGGTGCCCGCGCCGACATAGCCGACCGCGCGCGCGGCCGCGACGGCCGCTTCGCCCATCGCCTGGCGCACGTCGTCGTGCAGCCCCGGCGCCGGCGCTTCCTCGAGCACCTTCTGGTGACGGCGCTGCACCGAGCAGTCGCGGTCGAACAGGTACACGGTATTGCCGTGCGTGTCGCCGAACACCTGCACTTCGACGTGGCGCGGACGCGTCAGGTATTTCTCGATCAGCACGCGATCGTTGCCGAAGCTGCTCGCGGCTTCGCGCTGGCACGACGCGAGCGCCGCCGGGAAATCGTCGGAGCGCTCGACCACGCGCATCCCCTTGCCGCCACCGCCCGCGCTCGCCTTCAGCAGCACCGGATAGCCGATCCCGTCGGCCTCGCGATGCAGCCTGGCCGCGTCCTGGTCGTCGCCGTGATAGCCGGGCACGAGCGGCACGGCGGCCGCGTGCATCAGCGCCTTGGCGGCCGCCTTCGATCCCATCGCTGCGATGGCGTCGACCGGCGGCCCGATGAATACGATGCCGGCCGCCTCGCATGCATGCGCGAAATCTTCGTTCTCCGACAGAAATCCATAGCCGGGGTGAATCGCCTGCGCGCCGGTCGCTCGCGCGGCTTCGATGATGCGCTCGATGCGCAGGTAGCTGTCT
This sequence comes from Burkholderia sp. MSMB1078WGS, assembly GCF_001528895.1. Taxonomy (NCBI): domain Bacteria; kingdom Pseudomonadati; phylum Pseudomonadota; class Betaproteobacteria; order Burkholderiales; family Burkholderiaceae; genus Burkholderia; species Burkholderia sp. MSMB1078WGS. The sequence continues at coordinate 10,805 of NZ_LPDI01000060.1, forward strand.
GCCGCGGCCGCGCCGCCGATGTGCACGGCTTCGTCGCATGCGGCCACGTGTTTCGCATTCGCGTCCGCGTCGGAATAGACGGCGACGCTCGCGATCCCGAGACGTTTGCACGTCGCGGCGACGCGGCACGCGATTTCGCCGCGGTTGGCGATCAGAATCTTGTCGAACATGGCTTCGATGTCGTCCGGAAGGTTGGGGTCACGCGATCATTCACGCCACGACGGCGTGCGCTTTTCGAGGAAGGACGCGATCCCTTCTCGCGCTTCCGCGCCGGCGCGGGTCTGCGCGATCCAGTCGGCGGTCTGCTCGATCAGCGTCGCGTCGAGCGCGCGGCCGGCCACGTCGGCGACGAGTCGCTTGCACGCCCTCACCGCGTCGGGGCCGTTCGCGACGAGCGTCGCGGCCAGCTTCGCGACCGTTTCGTCGAGCGCGTCGGCCGGCACCGCATCGTGAATGAAGCCGAGCGACGCGGCACGCGTGCTGTCGAACACCTCGGCCGTCGCGAAGTAGCGGCGCGCCGCGCGCTCGCCCATCGCACGGACGACGTACGGCGCGATCGTCGCGGGAATCAGCCCGAGCCGCGCTTCCGACAGGCAGAACTTCACGCCGTCGGCGGCGATCGCAATGTCGGCCGCCGCGACGAGGCCCACGCCGCCCGCATACGCATCGCCATGCACGCGCGCGATCACCGGCTTGCCGCAGCGATAAATCGCTTCGAGCATCCGCGCGAGCTTGCGTGCATCGGCGCGGTTCTCGTCGGCCGAGTAACCGGCCATCTTCTTCATCCAGTTCAGATCCGCGCCCGCGCAGAATGCCGCCCCTTCCGCGGCGAGCACGATCGCGCGCACGCCTTGGTGCGCGTCGAGCCATTCGAACGCGGTGGTCAGCTCGGCGATCGTCGTCTCGTTGAACGCATTGCGCACGTCGGGCCGCGCGAGCGTGACGGTCGCCACGCGGCCGGCTTCGCTTACCTTGATCGTTTCGTATCGCATCGGTCTGTCCTCCCGGGCGTTACATGCGGAACACGCCGAAGCGCGTGTCGTCGATCGGCGCGTTCATCGACGCGGCAAGGCCGAGCCCGAGCACGTCGCGCGTCTGCGCGGGATCGATCACGCCGTCGTCCCACAGCCGCGCGCTCGCATAATACGGATGGCCCTGGCGCTCGTACTGGTCGCGGATCGGCTGCTTGAACGCGTCCTCTTCCTCGGCCGACCACGACCCGCCCTTCGCTTCGATGCCGTCGCGGCGCACGGTCGCGAGCACCGACGCCGCCTGTTCGCCGCCCATCACCGAGATGCGGGCGTTCGGCCACATCCACAGGAAGCGCGGGCCGAACGCGCGGCCGCACATCCCGTAGTTGCCGGCGCCGAACGAGCCGCCGATGATCACCGTGAATTTCGGCACCTTCGCATTCGACACGGCCGTCACCATCTTCGCGCCATGCCGCGCGATGCCTTCGTTCTCGTACTTGCGTCCGACCATGAAGCCCGTGATGTTCTGCAGGAACACGAGCGGAATCTTGCGCTGGCAGCACAGCTCGATGAAATGCGCACCCTTCACCGCCGATTCGGAGAACAGGATGCCGTTGTTCGCGACGATCCCGACCGGATGGCCCCAGATGTGCGCGAAACCGGTGACGAGCGTCGTGCCGAAGCGTGCCTTGAATTCATCGAACTCCGAATCGTCGACGATTCGCGCGATCACTTCGCGCACGTCGAACGGCTTGCGCGTATCGACCGGGATCACGCCGTACAGGCTCTTCGCGTCGTAGCGCGGCGGCTTCGGCTCGCGCAGCGCGAGCGGCGGCGCGATCTTCGGTGCGAGATGGCCGACGATGGTGCGCGCGATCGACAACGCGTGCGCGTCGTTCTGCGCGAGATGATCGGCCACGCCCGACAGGCGCGTGTGCACGTCGCCGCCGCCAAGATCCTCCGCGCTCACTTCCTCGCCGGTCGCGGCCTTCACGAGCGGCGGCCCGCCGAGGAAAATCGTGCCCTGGTCCTTCACGATGATCGACTCGTCGCTCATCGCCGGCACGTACGCGCCGCCGGCCGTGCACGAGCCCATCACGACCGCGATCTGCGCGATCCCCGCGGCCGACATCGTCGCCTGGTTGAAGAAGATGCGGCCGAAGTGATCGCGATCGGGAAACACGTCGTCCTGGTTCGGCAGGTTCGCGCCGCCCGAATCGACGAGATACACGCACGGCAGCCGGTTTTCCGCGGCGATTTCCTGCGCGCGCACGTGCTTCTTCACGGTGATCGGATAGTAGGTGCCGCCCTTGACCGTCGCGTCGTTGCACACGATCACGCATTCGCGGCCGGCGATGCGGCCGATCCCGGTGATGACGCCCGCGCCCGGCGCGTCGTCGTTGTACATGCCGTTCGCGGCGAGCTGCGACAGCTCGAGAAACGGCGCGCCCGGATCGAGCAGTTGCGCGATGCGCTCGCGCGGCAGCAGCTTGCCGCGCGCCAGGTGCTTGTCGCGCGCGGCCTGGCCGCCGCCCTGCGCGAGCTGTTCGATCTTCGCGCGCAGGTCGGCGACGACCGCCTCGAGCGCCGCGGCGTTCGCGCGGAAGTCTTCCGAACGCGGGTTCAGTTTCGATTCGATGATCGGCATCGACGGGGCTCCGTTCGGGTGGCGTGGGGCGTTACATCGTTTCCGCGAACAGCTCGCGGCCGATCAGCATCCGGCGGATCTCGCTCGTGCCGGCGCCGATCTCGTACAGCTTCGCATCGCGCCACAGGCGCCCGACCGGGTATTCGTTGATGTAGCCGTTGCCGCCGAGGATCTGGATCGCCTCGCCGGCCATCCACGTCGCCTTCTCGGCCGTGTAGAGGATCACGCCCGCGCAGTCCTTGCGCACCTGGCGAATGTGGTCGCTGCCCGCCGAGTCGAGATGGCGGCCCACTGCGTACAGGTACGCGCGGCACGCCTGGAACGTGGTGTACATGTCGGCGACCTTGCCCTGGATCAGCTGGAATTCGCCGATCGACTGGCCGAACTGCTTGCGGTCGTGGATATACGGCACCACCGCGTCGAGACACGCAGCCATGATGCCCGTCGGGCCGCCCGACAATACTGCGCGCTCGTAGTCGAGGCCGCTCATCAGCACCTTCACGCCGCCGTTCAGTTGGCCGAGGATGTTCTCTTCCGGCACTTCGACGTCCTGGAACACGAGCTCGCCCGTGTGCGAGCCGCGCATGCCGAGCTTGTCGAGCTTCTGCGCGACCGAGAAACCCTTCATCCCCTTCTCGACGATGAATGCCGTGATGCCGCGCGGGCCGGCTTCGACGTCCGTCTTCGCGTAGACGACGAGCGTGTCGCAATCGGGGCCGTTGGTGATCCACATCTTCGTGCCGTTGAGCACGTAGCGGTCGCCGCGCTTGTCCGCGCGCAGCTTCATGCTGACGACGTCGGAGCCGGCATTAGGCTCGCTCATCGCGAGCGCGCCGACGTGTTCGCCCGACACGAGCTTCGGCAGGTACTTCCGCTTTTGCGCGTCGGTGCCGTTGCGGTGGATCTGGTTCACGCACAGGTTCGAGTGCGCGCCGTACGACAGGCCGATCGACGCCGACGCGCGCGAGATCTCTTCCATCGCGACCATGTGCGCGGTGTAGCCCATGTTCGCGCCGCCGTATTCCTCGGAGACGGTCATGCCGAGCACGCCGAGATCGCCGAACTTCTTCCACAGATCCATCGGGAACTGGTCGGTGCGGTCGACCTCCGCCGCGCGCGGCGCGATTTCCTTCGCCGCAAACGTCGCGACGGCGTCGCGCAGCATCTCGATGTCTTCGCCGAGCATGAATTGCACGCCGGGCAGGTTGATCATGTCTCCTCCGTCTCCAGAAAGTGTGTCGCACCCACCGATTTCTGAGTTTTGCTCACATCGAATGAATACGCCGATTCATTGACCTATACAGCGGAAATTTTGCACAGTTTCGCGCCTCGCCGGGTTCGGCGTCAATAGTTTTCTGAGTGATACTCAGCTATCATGCGAGCATGACAGCCGCTCCCGCCGACACCATGACCGCCACCGCCAAAGCCGACCGCGCCGACACGCCGCGCGCACCCGCCGGGCGCAAATCCCAGCAGCGCGTGCAGGACATTCTGCGCGCCGGCCGGGAAGTGTTTGCCGAAAAAGGTTACGAGCATGCGACGGCCGCCGAGATCGCCCAGCGCGTGGGCGTGTCGGAGGCGACGGTGTTCAGCTATTTCCGAGGCAAGCGCGAGCTGTGCGCGCGCGTGATCGCCGACTGGTACGACGAAATCATCGCCGCGTTCGAGCACGGGATGCCGCGGGACGCGTCGGTGCAGCAGCAGTTCGCGTTCATCGTGCGCACGCACCTGCGGCTGATGCTCGTGAACGGCACGGGATTGTGCGCGCTGGTGCTGTCGGAAGGCCGCGCGAAGCAGCATGCGCTGAGCGACGAACTCACCGCGCTGCAGCGCCGCTACACGGCGCCGCTGATGGACGTGCTCGCGCGCGGCCAGGCGGCCGGGCAGGTTCGCGCGGATCTGCCGCTCAGCCTGCTGCGCTCGATGGTGTTCGGGCCGATCGAGCACGTGCTGTGGGACGCGATCCTCGGGCACCGCAAGCTCGATACGGAAACGACGGCCACGCAGTTGATCGACATGCTGTGGGCCGCCGTGCAGCCGCCGGCGCCGGAACAGGCGGCGCTCGTGCGCTTCAGGAACGAAGTGGCCGAAGCCGTGCGGCGGCTGGAAGGGCAAGCGTCACGCGCGTGACGCCGTCTGGCAGCGCGGCTGCCGCCCCGCCGCGGCTTTCCGCGCCGTCGGCTCGGCGCCGCTACGAATCCTCGCTCACCCGCAGCGGCGCGCGACTCTGCTCGTTGTTCAAATGGACGAACTTGCGCAACAGGCGCATCAGTTCCTGCGAATCGTCGTCGCCCATCCCGTCGAACAGGCCGGCGCGCAGTTCCTGCACCGACGGAATGAGCTGCGTGAGCAATTCGACGCCCGCCGGCGTCAGCAGCAGGCGCCGCTGACGCCGCGGCAGCACTTCGCGGACGATCAATCCTTTCGCTTCGAGCCGGACCGCGAGATCGGCAGTGGTCGACGTGTCGAGCGCCACCCGTTGCGCGAGCGTGACCTGGTCGAGCCCCGGATTCTCGTAGAGCATCCGCAGCACCGCGTACTGCACGGGCGTCACGTCGCGGCCCAGCTTCTCGTAGAACATCGCAACCGCGATCTGGTGCGCGCGCCGGATCAGGTGCCCGGGTTCGTCGTACAGGTCGATCGGGAAAGCCGGCAGGTCGGCGGGATTCGTTTTTTCCATGAATGAGTCGATGACGTAGGCGGCGCACGCCGGTTGCGCGCGCCGTCGGCATGGCGCCGCGTCGCGCCATTTTCCCGGGAAAACCAGTATACCGTCCGCCTTGCTCCCGCCAATCTCAATGAGTACACTGAATCTCATTCAGTACACGGAATGAAGATCGGGCCGCATCCCCGGCGGCACCGCCTCGAAGGAGACAAAGATCATGTTTCTCAAGAACGCGTGGTACGTGGCGTGCACGCCTGACGAGATCGACGGCAAGCCGCTGGGTCGCAAGATCTGCAACGAGTCGATGGTGTTCTACCGCGCGGCGGACGGCCAGATCGCCGCGCTCGAGGATTTCTGCCCGCATCGCGGCGCACCGCTGTCGCTGGGGTTCGTGCGCGACGGCGTGCTCGTGTGCGGCTATCACGGGCTGGAAATGGGCTGCAACGGCAAGACGACCGGCATGCCGGGCCAGCGCGTCGGCGGTTTCCCGCCGATTCGCAGCTTCCCGGCGGTCGAGCGGTACGGCTTCGTGTGGGTCTGGCCGGGGGACGCGTCCGAAGCCGATCCCGCCAAACTGCCCGCGCTGGCGTGGGCCGAGGATCCGGCCTGGGCGCACGGCGGCGGCCTGTATCACATTCGCTGCGACTACCGGCTGATGATCGACAACCTGATGGATCTCACGCACGAGACCTACGTGCATGCGACGAGCATCGGCCAGAAGGAAATCGACGAAGCGCCGCCGAAGACGACCGGCCACGGCGACGAAGTCGTCACGAGCCGCTTCATGGAGAACGTGATGCCGCCGCCGTTCTGGCGGATGGCGCTGCGCGGCAACGGGCTCGCCGACGACGTGCCGGTCGACCGCTGGCAGATCTGCCGCTTCACGCCGCCGAGCCACGTGATGATCGAAGTGGGCGTCGCGCATGCGGGCCACGGCGGCTACGACGCACCGGCGGACAAGAAGGCGTCGTCGATCGTGGTCGACTTCATCACGCCCGAGACGGACACGTCGATCTGGTACTTCTGGGGGATGGCGCGCAACTTCCGGCCCGACGATCACGCGCTGACCGCCGAGATCCGCGAAGGCCAGGGCAAGATTTTCGCGGAAGATCTCGAGATGCTCGAGCGACAGCAGCGCAATCTCGAGCAGTGGCCCGAGCGCACGCTCCTCAAGCTCAACATCGATGCCGGCGGCGTGCTGTCGCGCAAGGTGATCGACCGGCTGCTCGCCGCCGAAAACGCGGCGAGCCCGCAGCGGCTCGCGACTCCGGTCGCGCACGTCAAGGAGGCGTCATGAGCGGCGCGACATTGACGGTCCGGGTGGCCCGCAGGTGGCAGGAAGCGCGCGACATCTGCGGCTTCGAACTGGTCAGCGACGACGGCTCGCCATTGCCGCGCTTCGACGCCGGCGCCCATATCGACGTGCATCTGCCGGGCGGGCTCGTGCGCCAGTATTCACTGTGCAACCACCCGGAGCAACGCGATCGTTACCAGATCGCGGTGCTGCGCGAGGCCGAAGGTCGAGGAGGATCGCGGGCGATTCACGACGAAGTCCGGCAAGGCGATACCGTGCGGATCGGCACGCCGCGCAATCAATTCCCGCTCGCCGCCGACGCGCCGCACCATCTGTTGCTCGCCGGCGGGATCGGCGTCACGCCGATTCTCAGCATGGCGGAACGGCTGTTCTCGTCCGGCATGCCGTTCGACATGCATTACTGCGCGCGTTCGGCCGATCGCATGGCCTTCGTCGAGCGGATCAATGCGGCCGGGTTTCGCGATCGCACGCGCTTGCACGTCGACGACGGCGATCCCGCGCAACGTTTCGATCTGGCTGCCGTGCTCGCCGGCGCGCCCGACGGCACGCATCTGTACGTATGCGGCCCGCGCGGCTTCATGGATGCGGTGCTGAACGCGGCACGCGAGCGCGGCTGGGGCGAAGCGCGGCTGCATTACGAGTTCTTCGGCGGCGCGGTCGCGCCATCCGGCGCGGATCGCGCATTCCAGGTGCGGATCGCGAGCAGCGGCAAGGTAATCGACGTGCCGGTCGGATGCACGGTGATTGCGGCGCTGGCGGCGAACGGCGTCGACGTGCTGACGTCGTGCGAGCAAGGCGTGTGCGGCACCTGCTTGACCCGCGTGCTCGAAGGCGAGCCCGATCATCGCGATGCGTATCTGACCGACGACGAAAAGGCGGCCGGCGACCAGTTCATGCCGTGCTGCTCGCGATCGCGAACCGAGCTGCTGGTACTCGATCTGTAGACCTGTAGATCGGTAGATCGACCGCCCGACACGCGGCGGCCGACCACAATACTGGAACGATCCATGGCGCTTTCCGGCCGGCCATCGATCAATACACCTGAAGAACTCCCGACCGATCAATGGCGCTGCAACCCGAACCCGCTTGACCATCGCACGCCGGCGTGCGCCTGTCGCTCAGCTCAATCGGCGAGCCGGCAATGCGACAGTTTCAACCCCGGCAGCACCGGCGCGTCGATATAGCCTTCGTTGATACAGCTGAACCGGAACGCCGCGGACGTGACGAACGGCTTGATCTCGCCGCCGGGAAATTTCGGCTTCAGCGCGCCCTGGTCGGCCACATCGAAATGCGTATCGAACTGCTCGCCATCGGCCGTCAGCGCACCGAAATACGTGCCGTCCGGATCGCTGCCCATCCGGATCACGGCGCCGACGAACGTGAGGCGCTTGCCGTCGTACTTCGTCTTCGCGGCAGCCATGTCCTGCGTATAGGCCTCGATCACGGCGCCGTAATGCACGTCGATCGCGGGTTCGGCGTTCGACGCCGCACAGGCGGCCTGGTGAACGCACGACAGCAGCGCGCAGGCCGCAAGCGCGGCCGTCATGAACGGCGCGGAAATCTTCTTCATGGGTGGTCTCCCGTCCAGCGTGGTGGTTGAAGTCATCGAAGCCCGGCGCGGCGCCGGTTGAATTCGCTTCCGTTGCTTGAATCGTTCGGATGGCGGTACACGGCTGCGATCGCTTCGTCGCCCGCGTGGTCGTGCGCCGTGCATGGCACCGCGCTGAACGCGACGTGACAGGAAGATGACATGGTGCGGCCCCCGGCTCTCTCGTTGAATTTCACTGCGTGTGATTTTGGCCGCTACGGTAGCAGACTGCCGGCAGGCCAGCAATCGAGCGGCGAGCGCTGTCCAGTCATCCCAACAATTGCAAACGATTCTCATTACATATATCATGCGCGTCCTGGCCGCGACGCCGCGGGCCGCGGCCCGCAACGCGATCCTCAGCATTCCTCTTCCTGCATCGATTCATGCCACTCCGCCGAACACCCCGCCGTGCCCGGACCCTGCGTCCGTGGCGCACACGCCTGCCGGTCCTGCTCACCCTGTGCGCCGCAAGCGGCGCACAAGCGGCCGGCGCTGAACCCGCTGCGTCCGCACCGGCCGCTGCGCCGGCCGCCGAACTCCCGGCGATCAGCGTCAACGCGTCGTCAGCCGTCGATCCGACGATCGGCTATCAGCCGCGCACGACGAGCATCGCGGGCGGCGACGACCGTGCGCTCAAGGAGATCCCGCAATCGGTCGCGGTGGTCAGCAGCAGCGTGATGCAGGATCAGCAGGCGCGCTCGCTCGACGACGTGCTCGGCAACATCAGCGGCGTCACGCAGACGAACACGCTCGGCGGCACGCGCGACGCGTTCATCAAGCGCGGCTTCGGATCGAACAACGACGGCTCGGTGCTCGTCGACGGCGTTCGCACGCCGGTGCTGCACAGCTATCTCGCGACGATCGATCGCGTCGAAGTGCTGAAGGGCCCCGCTTCGCTGCTGTACGGAATGCAGGATCCGGGCGGCGTGATCAACCTCGTCACGCGCAAGCCGGAAGACACGTTCGGCGGCTCGATCTCCGCGTCGCGCACGAATCACGGCGGCAGCAACGCGCAGTTCGATCTCACGGGGCCGCTCGGCAAGCCGGGGCAAGTCGCGGGCGGCACGCTCGCATTCCGGCTGACCGGCGAATACGACACGAGCCGCTACTGGCGCAGCTTCGGCCGCGAACGCAATGCGCTGATCGCGCCCGCGCTGTCGTGGCACGACGCGAACACGTCGATCGACGTCAGCTACCAGTACGTCGACTACACGACGCCGTTCGACCGCGGCACCGTGCTCGTGAACGGCCAGCTCGACGATGCGCTGCGCTATCGCCGCTACGAGGAAGCGTGGTCGCAAAGCAGCGGCATCCAGGAAACGCTGCGTACGCGCATCGAGCACCGCTTCTCCGATGCATGGCGCGTGCGCGCGACCTACGGCTGGGGCCGCGACCGTTACGACCAGTTCCTCACGCGCGCCACCGCGTTCAACAGCAGGACCGGCGCGCTGACGCGCTCGTCCGACGCGAACCTCGGACGCAACGATTCCGACCAGATCGCGACGCTCGGCCTGCTCGGCAACGTGACGCTCGCGGGCATGCACCACGCGATCTACGTCGGCGGCGAATACGAACGACAGCGCAGCTTCCGCGGCGACACGATCCGCGGCAAGGCGACGACGGGCTTCGATCTCTACGATCCCGTGTACGGCCTGCTCGCCCCCGGCGGCATACCCAATACGAAGCAAAGCGATTCGCGCTCGGTCGTGCATGCGTATTCGACGATCGTGCAGGACTCGGTGAAGATCACCGAGCGCCTCACCGCGGTAGGCGGGCTGCGCTGGGAAAACTGGCAGCAGGAATCGGGGATGGGCCGGCCGTTCGTGTTCGCCGACCGCTCGCGCGGCAGCGTCTGGCTGCCGCAGTTCGGGCTCGCGTATGCGCTCACGCCGGCGCTGACCGCCTACGCGAACGTGAGCCGCTCGTTCAAGCCGAACGTCGCATCGAACGTCGCGGCGCCGCTCGCGCCGGAATACGGCCGCGTGCTCGAGGCCGGGCTGAAATTCAGCCTGAAGCCCGCGATCACGGGCACGCTCGCCGTGTACCAGATCGACAAGCGCAACGTCGCGGTCACGGTCGGCGACATCACGTCGACGATCGGCACCGCGCGCTCGCGCGGAATCGAACTCGACGTCGCCGGGCAAATCACGCGCCACCTGAGCGTGATCGGCAGCTATGCGTATACGAACGCGAACGATCGCGACAGCAATACGCCGCTCGTCAACGTCGCGCGCCACACGGGCAGCCTGTTCGCGGTCTACGACACGGCCATCGCGAACCTGCCCGGGCGCTGGCGCTTCGGCGGCGGAGCGCGGCTCGTCGGCGCGCGCTCGGGCGACACGGCGAACAGCTTCACGCTGCCCGGCTACGTGACCGTCGACGCGTTCGCAGCGTACGAAACGACGATCGGCAAATTCCCGACCCGCTTCCAGCTCAACGTGAAGAACCTGCTCGACAAGAACTACTATCCGTCGAGCAACAGCAACCTGATCGTCGCGGTCGGCGAGCCGCGGCTCGTCACGCTGACCACGACGGTATCGTTCTGACGCTGCGGCGCGCTCACGGGCGCCAGCGATACACGACGATGCTCGAGCCGTTGTAGTTGTCCTTCGTGATCACGTATTCGCCGGTCGAGCGCAGATACGCGCGCACGCCGTACATCGAATCGACGTCGTTGCCGACGTCCATCGCCGCCGCGTTCGAGTTCGTCAGCGTCGTGACGAGCGCGCCGGTGTTCAGGTCGAATACGTCGATGTTCGGCACCGTGTGCACATAGCCGACGAACAGGTAGTGGCCGGCCGCCGCGATCGACTTGGGGTTCGCGCTCGTCAGGTTGATCACCGGATTCGGCGTGCTCGTGTTGCCGTTCTTCCAGCCGCGATAGACCTCGATGTGCCCGTTCATCGCGGTCCAGTCCCAGTTGCCCGCAAGGCCCTGCGCGAGGATCATCGTGTCGCTGTCGGCCTGGTAGATGATGCGCGTCACGGGCGCCACGCTGCCCGGCACGGCCGTCGTCACCGGCTTGCCCCATGACGGCTTGCCGGTCGCGTCGAAGCCCGTCATCGGGTAGCGCGTGATCACGTTGGAGCCGTTCAGTCCGGCCCACACGTCGCCGTTGCCGTCGATGTCGAAACCGGCCGTCACCTGCAGCGTCGTGTTGAACGGCTTGCCGGGCAGCGAGCCGGCCGGAATCGCGATATAGCCGCTCGCGGGGTTGAAGTAATAGAAGTTGAAGTTGCCCGGGTTCTGGCCCGACGCGACGAGGATCCGGTTGCCGCCGACCGTCACGAGCTGGCCGAAGTGCTGGCCGCGCTGATAGTCGTTCATGTCGAGGCGCGGGTCCTTCGGATAGCTGAACGGATCGACCGTGTTCGCGACGAACGTGCCGCCCGCGGTGCCCGTATAGACGTTGTTGCCGCTGAAGAACAACGTGCCGTCGGTCGCGGGGTCGGGCGCGGCGATGCCCTCGAAGTTCAGCGCCTGCAGCTTCCATTGCAGCGTGCCGATCGGGCTGTACGAATGCAGATCGGTACTGCCGTTGCGGCCGAGATCCCAGCCGCCGCCCCATGCGTTGTTCAGCACGTATAGGTTGCCGGCGGCATCCTTGCCGAGCGCCGCGACGCGCGTGAAACGCTTGTCGCCCACCTGCCCCTTGATGCCCGTCGTCGTGTCGAGATAGCCGCCCTGCACGCCGAACGTGCCGATCTGCACCGGTAGCCCGGGCAGCCCGCCATACACCTTGATGTTCATGTCGGGCCCTTCGTCGCCCACCATCAGCCTGCCCATCGACGCATCGAAGTACAGCGACGCCGGCCGCGCGCCGGCCGCCATCTGCAGCGTGTTCATCGCCGCGCCGGTCGCGCTGAATTGCGCGACGACGCCCGCGCTCTTGCGCGCGACCCACAGGTTGCCGGCCGCGTCGAGCGCCAGCGCGCCGGGCCCCTGCACGCCGATGTCGCGCTGCCATACGCCGTCGGTCGTATAGACGCGTACGCGGTTGCCGTAGAAGTCGCTTACGTACAGCAGGTTGCCGCCCGTCGCGAGGCCCGTGATCACGTCCGCATACTGGATGCCCGTCCACGTGCTGACCGGAATGCGCAGGTCGCGCTGGTTCGTGCTCCGGTTGTAGCGGCCCACCGAGCCGCTGCCGAACGTGCGGTTGTAGCCGAGCGCGACGAACAGCGACGTCGAATTGCCGGTGATCGCGCCGCCCTGGAATTCGTCGTGGATGCCGATCGTGCCGAGCGGCTGGCCGTTCTGGTAGATCGCGACGCCGCCCGCGTTCTCGTCCCAGCGCGACGCCGTGTAGATCACGCCTTCGGGCGCAACCCACATCGAGCGCGCGCCGTTGCCGACGTGCGAGGCCAGCGTGCCGTACGTGTTCGCGAGCCAGTCGGTCGTGTATTGCGCCTGCGCATGGCTTGCCGGCGCCAGCATCGCCATGCACATTCCCAGCAATGCCGCGCGAATTTGTTTCATTGACATGAATAATGCTCCCAGACGAACAATGGTCGACACTGTAAATCGCGGCGCATGAAATATTGGTGATTCCGGCAATGCGCATTCGCCGTTACCCCGAATTATTCACTCCGCGCCTTTTGCCGTCCGGCGCTTTTTCGTCAACGATCGCAAAATCTGCGAACCCGCATCCCGACGGCCTGCCAGCCGTGCGGTTTCGGCGCATTTCCCGGCATTTTCTTCCGGGTCGTCGAATGCAAGCACGTCATTTTTTCTGACATGACTGCATTCCTTTTCATTCGCCGGAAGCCGTTTCGATTATTACAAATAGAAATTTAAATGAAAGAGAAAAAATATTAATCCGGCGCGATCCGCTGTTTTTGCGATTTCGCGCACGGCGGGGAAAGCGGGAGGGAAAGGAGAATGCGGCGGAAAAATGCGCGCCGGCCGTACCGCGCGCGGCGCCGATCGTTCAGTTCGTCGGGTCGAACGTCGGGCCGTCCCAGCCGTCGACGTATTTCGGCAGGGCATCGACGACGTCGATCACGCGTTGCCGGTAGAACAGGTGCATCGTCGGCTGCAGGTCGCCAGGCAATTGCCCGCCATGCGCACGCGCAGTCAGGCTGTTCGGCACGACGCGCATGCCGAGCCGGTTCGTCCCGAACACGATCTCGCCGCACGACGCGCACCACGCGCGCGACATCGACTTCGACGGATGCGGGAACGTCGCGTGGCCGCCGTCGATCGTCACCTGCTCCGGCGGCCATGCGGTTGCGGACAGCATCGGCGTGCCATAGAAATCGCGGCAGGTCGCGCAATGGCAATTCGCACGCGCCTCCGGCTCGCCGCACAGCGTGACGGTCACGGCGCCGCACAGGCAGCGCGCGGAAAACGTTCGGGTCATGTCGTCTCCTCGAAAAGGGAGACGACAGTACAGGAGCCTGCACACGACGGAGCCCGCAGCGTAGCGGCAGCGGGCCCCGTTGCATGCGCAACGATCGCTGCGTCAGAACTTCTGGCGCAGCCCCAGGCTCACGATTGCCTGCGACCGCGAATCGGACGAATGGCCGTTCGCCTTGTCCGACACCGACGCGGTCGCGGCCACCGGCCGGCCGAGCGCGTCGAGCGTCGTGCCGGACGCATGCTGATACGCGCCGAGCAGGTACACGCTGGTGCGCTTCGACAGGTCGTAGACGGCGCCGAGCGTGACGTTGTGATACTGCGCGCGGTTGTCGATGCCGTCGACGTCGCTGCCGCGCGTGTAGCTGTAGCCGGCGAACAGCTGCGTCTGCGGCTGCACGTTCCAGCGCGTGAACACGCCCGCGACGTTGAAGGTCGCGTGGCCGCTGAACAGCGACTGCGCGCCGCCGCGGTACTGCACGTTGCTGTAGTTCACGCCGACGACGGCCGGGCCGAAGTCGTACGTCGCGCCCGTCGCGATCACCTGCTGCGACTGCGCGCTCGCGTAGCCTTCGTTGATCGACGAATTGAACAGGCCGTCGTCGGTGCTCTGCCACTTGCCCGCCGTCGGATCGGTCGCGCCCGTCTTGCTGTTGTCCGAGCGCTCGTAGCCGACGCCCACGCGCAGCGGGCCGGCCGCGTACGCGGCGCCGACGCTCCACGTGTTGCGCTGCTTCATGCTGCCCGGCTGGCCGCCGAAGCCGTACAGCGCGCCGAACGTGAAGCCCGAGTAGTTCGCGCTCGTGTACTTGATCGCGCTGTCGACGCGCGCGGTCTGGTCGAGATCGTCGATGTCGCCCGGGTGCGCGCCGAAGCCGCCGATGAACGACGACGGGCCGACCGGGCTCACGAAATCGTCGAGCGACGTGTACTGGCGGCCGAGCGTGATCGTGCCGTAGCGGTCGCTGCCGACGCCGACGAACGCCTGCCGGCCGAACTGGCGGCCGCCCTGGCCCGACGTGCCGTTGGTGATGTCGAAGCCGTTCTCGAGGACGAACAGCGCGCGCATCCCGCCGCCGAGATCCTCGGAACCCTTGATGCCCCAGCGGCTGCCGGACAGGTTGCCGGTCGTGAGCCCGACGCTCGAATGCCCGGTGTATGCGCCCGCGGAGCCGACGCGTTCGTTGCTGCGATAGGTCACGCCCGCATCGACGATGCCGTACAGCGTGACGGAGCTTTGCGCGGCGGCGATACCCGCGAGCGAGAGCAGCAGCGGGGCTGCGATCAGTTGCTTGTTCATGGTTTCATGTCTCCGGGCGGTGAACCCGTTGTTCTGGCTATGGCGAGTAGCGCGCGGGCGCCGACATCCGCCGGCGGTGCGAGGCCGGCGACGTTCGCGCGCGACGAAGCGGCGGGCATGCCCGCTGCGGCCGGTATGGTAGTTGGAACCGGTTCCGTTCCAAAGCGGAATAATGACAACAGTTTCTTGTCAAAATTGAGATAGTCGGATGCGCGGCCCGGCGTGCGGCCGTCGCGCCTGTACAGCGCGGGGCGACGCGGACGATAATCGGCTGCGCGCCTTCCACCGGGAGCTTCTTCATGCATGAAACGACCCTGCTGATCTTCGCTGCCGTCGCGTTCGTCGGCATCGCGACACCCGGCCCGACCGTGCTACTCGCGCTGACCAACGGCTCGCGCTACGGCGTGCGCCGCGCGGCCTACGGTTTCGCGGGCGCGATGCTGTCGGACTTCGTGCTGATCGTCGCGGTCGCGCTCGGCCTCGGCGCGCTGCTGATGGCGTCGGCGTTCTGGTTCTCGGTCGTGAAATGGCTCGGCGCCGCCTACCTCGCCTATGTCGGCATCCGGCTGCTGATGTCGAAGGGATCGCTCGACGTCGCGGCCGCGCAAGGCGGCACGGCCTCCGGACACCACGCGTCGATCTTCGCGAAAAGCTTCCTGACCGCGGTGACGAACCCGAAGGGCTATCTGTTCTTCTCCGCGTTCCTGCCGCAGTTCCTCGATCCGCAGGCGCCGCTCGCGCCGCAATACGTCGCGCTCGCGGTCACGTTCGCGCTGCTCGACGGCGTCGTGATGTTCGGCTACGCGCTGCTCGGCGCACGCGCGGTGCGACTGCTGAAGCGCTCGGGCGCGCTGTGGCTCGAACGCACGTGCGGCGCGATGCTCGTCGCGCTCGCCGGGTCGCTGGCGCTGTACCGACGCCATGCCGCGTAGGCGCCGTCCGATGAAAATCGCCGCACCGCCCCGCTCCGGATTCCCCGGCCTGTCGCTCCGGCAACTCGAACGCGCGGACCTCGACGCGTGGTACGCGTATCTGTCGAATCCCGACGTCGTCCGTCACACGAGCTGGAACCTGCGCTCGCCCGACGATCTGCTGCCGCTGTTCGACGACATCGAATCGGCCGATCCGGATTCGGTCCGGCGTCTCGCGATCGTCGACACGGCGTCGGGCGCGCTCGCCGGGACGATCGGGCTGCATACGGTGTCCACCGTGAACCGCTCCGCGGAGATCGTGTACGACCTCGCGCCGTCGCACTGGGGGCGCGGCATCGCGAGCGCGGTATGCGAAGCCGTCACCGCATGGACGTTCGCGCACGGCGGCTTCATTCGCATGCAGGCCGTCGTGCTGACCGGCAACGCGGGCTCCGCGCGCGTGCTGCAGAAGTGCGGCTACCGCTACGAAGGGCTGCTGCGCGCCTACAAGATGGTGCGCGGCACGCCGGGCGATTTCGCGATGTACGCACGGCTCGCGACCGACTGACGCGCCGCCCGCGGCCTCGCGCGCCGACGCCGCGACGCGATTGGACGGCCCGCGCCGAATTGCGCGACAATCGCCGCTCCCCTCATCGACGCCCCGCCATGAAAATCGCCGCGCTGTCCGACATCCACGGCAATCTCGCCGCACTCGACGCGGTGCTCGACGACGTCCGCCGCCGCGGCGCCGACGTGATCGTCAATCTCGGCGACATCGTGTCGGGCGCGCTCCATCCGGCCGAGACGGCCGACCGCCTGATCGCGCTCGGCCTGCCGACCGTCAAGGGCAATCACGAACGGCAGTTGCTCACCTACGATCGCGACGCGATGCGGCTGTCCGATCGCTGGGCGCACGACACGCTGCGCGCCGACCAGCTCGACTGGATCGCCGCGCTGCCCGAACGCCTGATGCTCGACGGCGACGTGCTGATGGTGCACGGCACGCCGGCCAGCGATCTCGTCTACTTCCTCGAAACGGTCACGCCCGACGGCTGCCGCGCGGCCACGCCCGACGAGGTCGCGCAGCGCGCGGGCGACACGGCGGCGTCGCTGATCCTGTGCGGCCACACGCACGTGCCGCGTACCGCGAAGCTCGACGACGGCCGGCTGATCGTCAATCCGGGCAGCGTCGGGCTGCAGGCGTACGCGGACGACCTGCCGCATCCGCACCGGATCGAGACCGGCTCGCCCCATGCGCGCTACGCGATGGTGTCGCGCACGGCGGCCGGCTGGACCGTCGAATTCCATGCGGTCGAATACGACTGGCACACGGCCGCCGCCGTCGCGGCTTCGCGCGGCCGCGACGACTGGACCGTCGCGCTGCGCACCGGCCGCTGCTGACGCGCATCCGCAACGCGTACGACGTCGCACACATCGCACCCGTCACACGCATCGGCCCGCGACCGAAACCGCGACGCTCGCGCGCCGCATCGCGTCATCCCGCGTTTCTCAGCGTCAGCCTCGCTTCGAGCCCGCCGCCGTCGGGCCGGTTGTTCAGCGTGAGCGTGCCGCCCATCGCAAGCGCGAGTTGCCGCGCGATCGCGAGGCCGAGCCCCGTGCCGCCCGTATCGCGATTGCGCGAGGTCTCCACGCGCCGGAACGGCTCGAACACCGCGTCGAGCTGATCGTCCGGAATGCCGGGCCCGCGATCGAGCACCGCGATCACCGCGCCGCCGTCCGGCGCCGCCTGCACGTCGATCTCGGCCGCGCCCGCGAACTTCAGCGCGTTGTCGACCAGGTTGCCGACGATGCGGCGCAGCGCCTTCGGCCGCGTGACGAGCGCGAGCGGCGCGCGGCTGTGCAGCGCGACGTCCTGCCCGGCATCCGTGTAGTCGTACACGATGCTGTCGAGCAGCGCGTCGAGATCGATGCGGCGCGCGGCTTCCTCGGTACCGTGCAGCGTTCGCGCGTACGCGACGCCCTCCTTCACCAGATGCTCCATCTCCAGCAGGTCCTGGCGCAGCTTGGCACCCTGCGTGTCGTCGTCCATCACGTCGACGCGCAGCCGCATCCGCGTGATCGGCGTCTGCAGATCGTGCGAGATCGACGCGAGGATCTGCATGCGCTCGGCCATGTACTGCGCGATGCGGTCCTGCATCGCGTTGAATGCCCGCGCGGCGCGCGCGACTTCCGACGGCCCCTCTTCGCTCAGCCGCTCGCCTTTCAGATCGGGGCCGAGCGCGTCGGCGGCCTGCGCGAGCTGCTTGAGCGGCCGCGTGGCGAGCCGCACCGCGAGCCAGCAGCACGCGGCCAGCACCGCGAGCTGCACCACGAGCACGGCCGGCAGCCAGCCCGACAGCGGCACCGTCGACATCGGGTGGATGTCGATCGTCAGCGGCGATCCGTCGGTCAGCCGCAGATGCACCTGCAGATGTTCGCGGTCGCCGGGGATCGAATTCGCGGTCAGCGGGTAGTCGCCGCCGATGCCGTCCGAAATCGAGCGCTCGACGCGCGCCGACAGCCGCGCCTCCGGCGGCGTGCCGGTTTGGCCGGGCCCGAGGATGAACGCATAGCTGCGCCGCGCAAGGCGCGGCAGCCACGCGGTGCGCTCGGCCGGCGGCAGATGGTCGAGCAGCGCGACCGAGCTCGCGACCTCGCGCTCGATGTAGCCCATCATCAGGTTCGTGGTCGCCTGGTCGCGCTCGGTCACGGTGAGCCAGAACGACAGCGTCTGCGCGAGCGCGAGGCCCACGCACAGGATCAGCGCGAGCCGCGCGAACAGCGAGCGCGGCCAGCGCCACGGCATGCGCGCGCTCATGGCGTACCGCCGACGGCGGTCACGGCCGACGAGAACACGTAGCCCTCGTTGCGCAGCGTCTTGATGTAGCGCGGTTCGCGCGCGCCGTCGCGCAGGCGCTGGCGCAGCCGGCTCACGAGCAGGTCGATCGAGCGGTCGAACGGGTCGGACTGGCGCCCTTGCGTGAGGTTGAGCAACTGGTCGCGCGTCAGCACGCGCTGCGGGTTGTCGAGGAACACGCGCAGCAGCCGGTATTCGGCGCCGCTCAGCGCGACCAGCGTGCCGTCGGCGTCGAGCAGGTGGCGCCCGGTCGTGTCGAGCTGCCATTCGCCGAACGCGAGCAGCGCGGCCGTTTCCGTCACCTGCATGCCGGGCGGCAGCATGCGCGCGCGGCGCAGCACCGAGCGGATCCGCGCGAGCAGCTCGCGCACCGCGAACGGCTTGGCCAGGTAATCGTCGGCGCCCATCTCGAGGCCGATGATGCGGTCGGTTTCCTCGCCGCGTGCGGTCAGCATCAGCACCGGCACCGTGCGGAACTTGCCGGCGCGCAGGTCGCGGCACAGCGTCAGGCCGTCCTCGCCGGGCAGCATCAGGTCGAGCACGATCAGATCGGGCGCGCCGTCGTCCAGCACGTTGCGCATCTCGCGGCCGTTCGCGGCCAGCGACACGCGCATGCCGTTCTTCTCCAGGTAGTCCGCGATCAGTTCGCGGATCGCGCGATCGTCGTCGACGATCAGCACGTGGTCGATCTTTTCCATGAGTCGTTGTCGGTATCGGTGGCGGGTTCGTTCGGGCGGGCGATGTCCGCTTTTATACCGCACGGCGGCCGCGCGTTTGTATCCCAATGTATCGCGCCGCCGCAGCGACACACAACATTGCACATGCGCGGCCGGCCGGACACATCGCAGATACGTCAGGGCCGCCTAATGGGGCCTGTCGAAACCCGTCCCGGCCGCCGCCATCGCGCCACGGCCCCCAAAGATCAGGAGAACGCCATGCTGCCCCGACTCAAGACCGCCGCCCTCGTCATCGCCCTCGCCGCCACGGCCGGGCTCGCCGCCTTCGCCGGCACCCGCGACGACGCGGGCGTGCAGGCGTCGCCGGCCGGCACGACGGCACCCGGTTTCACCGGCATCGACCGCTGGCACAACAGCCCGCCGCTGACGCTCGACCAGTTGCGCGGCAAGGTCGTGCTCGTCGATTTCTGGACATACTCGTGCATCAACTGCATTCATACTGAACCGCTTGGATTTCTTGGACAGTGCCGAGCGTTAGTGTTCGGTCTTTCTGAACCGCTTGGATTTCTTGGACAGT
>NZ_LPDI01000061.1:0-121743 GCF_001528895.1 Burkholderia sp. MSMB1078WGS
GGTGGTAGTACGGATGACGCAACGCCTACTCTTGCTGGCACGGCGGAAGCGGGCAGCACAGTGAGCGTTTATGACGGCACGACGCTGCTGGGCACGACGACAGCAGACCCGTCGGGAAACTGGACATTCACGCCGACTACTGGTTTGGGAGAGGGCGCACACGCAATCACGGTGACTGCAACGGATACGGCAGGCAACGTGAGTGCGCCGAGTGCGGCATTCAACCTGACAGTCGATACGACGGCGCCTGCACTGCCGACGGTGAACGCGACGGACGGCACATCGCTGTCGGGCACTGCCGAAGCGGGCGCAACGGTCAACATCGACACGAATGGCGACGGCACGCCGGACGCCACTGTGACGGCCGACCCGAGTGGCGCGTGGACATACACGCCATCGACCCCGTTGCCGATCGGCACGGTGATCGGCGTGACCGCCACGGACGCGGCAGGTAACACCGGCCCGTCCGCATCGGTAACGGTTGCAGACCTGACGGCACCGGCCGCGCCGATCATCGCCACCGTCACGGACGACGTCGGTTCGATCGTCGGCCTGCTGACGACCGGTGCAACGACCGACGACACGACCCCGACGCTTGCCGGTACGGCCGAAGCGGGCAGCACGGTGAGCGTCTACGACGGCACGACGCTGCTGGGCACCACGACGGCAGACCCATCCGGAAACTGGACGTTCACGCCGACTACGGGTTTGGGAGAGGGCGCACACGCAATCACGGTGACCGCAACGGACACGGCAGGCAACGTCAGTGCACCGAGCGCGTCGTTCGCGATCACGGTCGATACGACCGCCCCGACCGCGACGGCCACGCTCACGACCCTGACCGACAACACCGGCGTGCCCAACGACTGGATCACCGGCGACACGACCCCGACTCTGGGCGGCACGCTGAACGCGGCGCTCGGCGCGGGCGAGGTCGTCCAGGTCAGCCTCGACGGCGGCGCACACTGGACCAACGCGACCGTCAACGGCACGAACTGGACGTGGTATGCACCGGGCGTGTTGTCCGCGGCCGACTACACGGCGACGGTGCGCGTCGTCGATGCGGCGGGCAACCTCGGCCCGACGACCTCGCAGCTTTTCACGATCGATCCGAATGTCGCACCGGTCGTATCGGCGCAGTCGTCGGGGAACCTGCTCGGGATCATCGGCGCGAATCTGCTCAACCTGATCGATTTCAGCACGCAGCAGGCGTTCGCCGCATCGGACTACAACAACAACCTCGATCACGTGACGCTGCACTACGGCGGATTGATCGGCCTCGGGGCGCTGCAGTTCAACGCGAACCAGGCGCTGGCGAACGAGTTGGGGCTGCACTTCAACGTCGTCAACAACCCCGGGATCCTCGGCTTGATCGGGCCGTCGTCCGACCTGACGATCACGGCGGCCGACGGCGGCACGATCGACAACCTGAAGCTCAACGAGTTTCTCGGTTCGATCACGCTGAACGGCGGGCTGATCAGCATCAGCGCGCTCGACAGCGTGACGATCTCCGCGACCGACAAGACGGGCCTGTCGGCGTCGGCCACGGCCGGTCAGTTGCTGAATGCGAACCTGCTCGGCTCGACGCAGTCGGCGTCGATCATCGAGGGTACGTCGGGCAGCGACACCGTCACCGGCACGTCGGGCAACGACCGCCTGTACGGCTACGGCGGCGACGACGTGCTGAACGGCGGCGACGGCAACGACCTGCTGCGCGGCGGTGCCGGCAACGACACGCTCAACGGCGGCAACGGCAACGACATCCTGATCGGCGGCGCCGGTAACGACACGTTGACGGGCGGCGCCGGCACCGACGTGTTCCTGTGGGAAGTCGTCGGCGCGGACAACACCGGCGGCAACGGCCAGGACGTCATCACCGACTTCCAGCTGGCCAGCGGCGCGAACGATACGAGCGGCGACAAGATCGATCTGTCGAAGCTGCTGGTCGGTTACACGGCCGATGCGGACGGCCCCGCGCACAACGTGGACGGCGTGCCCACGATCGACGCGGGCGACACGATCGGGCAGTTCCTGTCGGTGACGAACGTCGGCGCCGATACGGTGATCAGTATCGACCGCGACGGCGCCGGGACGGCGTTCGGTTCCGAAACCCTCGTCACGCTGAACAACGTGACGACCAACCTGGAGACCCTGCTCGCGAACCAGCAGATCATCGTCTGACCGCAGCGCAACGGGGAGGCCGGCCTGCCTCTCCGACACGGCGAGCCCCGTCGCATCGCGACGCGGGCTTGCCCGACGCATATCCATCCCCGCGGCAAGCGGGGGTTTGCTTTGCCGGACGGCTCGCCGCCGGCGTCCCGATGATGCTCAAGACAACCGCTCGTTCCAGATACACCGTGCGTCGCGCCGTTTGCGCGGCGCGCGCCGTTTTCCATCCAGGCCATGTGTTGTTCGCGATCGCGCTGCTCGACACCGCAGCGGCGGCGTTCGCGTCGTCGTCGCCGCTGCCGAGCGGCCGGCTGACCGATTCGTTCGAGACCGCGGCGCGCGTGCCGGCTGACGCGGTCCACGCGGCCGCGGCGCCGTCAGCGCATTCATCGCCGCCCGCGCCACCCGCTCCTCCCAGGCCGGCCGCTCCGCCAGTGCAGACGGCGATGGCGACGGCGTCGTTCGTGCCGCTGCCTGCCGGCATGCCCGTTGCCGCACCGCGCCGGCACGTGGCGCCGCCGTTGCCGCCCGCGGACCCGGCGCGGCGCATCGTCCTCGCGAACCTGTCCCGCGCGATGGCGCCGATCGATCCGCAAGCGCCGGTTCCGCCGCTGCATGACGGGATGGCGACAGGGGTGACGACGATCACGCCGGACAGACCGGACGCGTTCGATGTCCCCGCTGCCGGCCGCGCCGAGGATGCCGAGGATGCCGCCGGCGACTCGGGCGAAACGCTGCGCATCGCGCTCGATCGTCTGACGCTGCGCGACGCGGTCGGTGTCGCGATCGCGCGCCATCCCGACATCGGCCGCGCCCATGCGGAAGTGGCGCAAAGCGTGTCGGAGGTCGAGGTCGCGAAGGCGGCCTGGTACCCGAAGATCGACTACGGCGTGCGTCCCGGCTATGGCGGCAGCTTCGGCAGCAACGGCAACCGTACCGGCACGCGCGCATCGATCGGCGTGTCGCAGTTGCTGTACGACTTCGGCCGCACGTCGGGCCGGATTTCCGCGGCGGACGCGACGCGCAGCCAGAAGCAGTACCAGCTGGCCGACACGATCGAGACGGTCGCGTACCAGACGGCGTCGACGTTCGTCGAACTGGCCGCCAGCCAGGACGTCGTCGCCGCCGCGCGGCGCCAGGTCGCCGCGCTGAGCGACACGCGCACGAAGATCCTCGATCGCGTGCGGGCCGGACTGTCGGTTTCGTCGGACCGCAACCTGGTCGAGCTGGCGATCCTGCATGCGCAGGCGGAAGTGCTGAAGGCCAACACGCGTTTCGACGTCGCCGCCGCGAAGCTCACCGAACTGATCGGCGCGCGCCCGCGGCGCGTGGCGAATCTCGGCGGCACGGTGGATTTCGTCGGCGATCTCGGGTATGCCGGCGGCGACATCGAGCGAACGCCGTCGGTGCTTGCCGCGGCGGCCGCCGTCGATGCGGCCGATGCGCGCGTGCGGGTCGCGCAGTCGGAGCGCTTCCCGTCGATCGGGATCGGCGCGAGCCGGTCGATATCGAGCGGCCGCCCCAACGCCACCAACGACACGTGGATCGGTTTTGCGGTGAGCGGCAATTACTCGCTGGGCGGCCTGGCGAAACACCAGATCGCGGCCGCCGAAGCCGAGCTGCGCGCGAACCGCGAAAGCCTCGAGAACCGGCGGCTCGTCACGCGCAGCGCGCTCAAGTCGGCGGAGATCGAAGCGTCGGGCGCCGCGGCACGCCTGAACAGCTACGAGAAGGTGACCGCGCTGTCGCGGGCGTCGCGCGACCTGTACTGGCAGGAATACATCCTGAACAAGCGTACGTTGACCGATGTCGTGAATCCGGAGCGCGACATCTTCGAATCGGAAGTCGAGTCGATCAACGCGCTGGCCGACGGCGCGATTGCGCGCATCAAGGCATACGTGGCAGTCGGCAAGTTCGTCGAATTGCTGCGCGAACACGAGGGGAGTCGTCATGAATGATGCGTTTCGCGCCGGCCGCGATGCCGGCGCCGACATCGCGCGCTGGGCCGACCCGCTGATTTTCGCGGCGCGGCATCTCGGCCTGGCCGTTTCGCCGGAGCAGGTGCGCGGTGCGGCATCGTGGGCGAGCGTCGCGGACCCGGACGCGGCCGTCGTCGAAGTCGCCGCGTCCGCGGGCCTGGCCGCGCAGTTCGTCGCATTGCCGCCGGCGCGGCTCACGCCGGCGATGCTGCCGGCGCTCGCCGTGTTCGACGATGCGCATGTCGGTGTGATCGTGTCGGTTGCGGCGGGGCGTGCGGTCGTTCAGTTCGTTTTCGACGGCAAGCCGCTCGAACGCGCGATCGATCTGGACGCGCCGGCGCCGGCGTGGCCGGCCCGCGTACTGATCGTCCACGAGCGGGTCGCGCGGCGTGACGAGCGCGTCGACGGCTACCTGTCCGCCAGACCCGACACCTGGCTGCACGATCTGTTCTCGGCGCAATGGAGGGTGTTGCTCGATCTCGGCGCCGGCTCGCTGTTCGGCAATCTGCTCGCGATCGCGACGTCGCTGTTCGCGATGCAGGTGTGGGACCGCGTGGTTCCGGCGCGGGCGACGCATACGCTGTGGGTGCTGGCGTCGGGCGTGGTGCTCGCGCTCGCGCTGGAACTGCTGCTGCGTACCGCGCGCGTGTCGATTGCCGATCATTTCGGCAAGCAGGCCGACCTCAAGCTGTCCGCGATGTTCTTCGCGCGCGTGCTCGACATCCGCAACGACGCGCGGCCGCGCTCGCCGGGCACGCTGGTCGCCCAGCTTCGCGACCTAGAACAGCTGCGCGAGCTGCTGACGTCGAGCACGATGGGCGTGCTGATCGACATCCCGTTCGTGGTCACGTTCCTGTTCATCATCTGGCTGCTCGGCGGGCCGCTCGCGTTCGTGCCGCTCGCGGCGATCCCGCTGCTGATCCTGCCGGGCGTGCTTGCACAGATCCCGCTGGCGAAGCTGTCGAACCGGGGGCTCGAGGAATCGGCGCTGCGCAACGCGATCCTGATGGAAGCCATCTATCGCGCCGAAGACATCAAGGCGTTGCAGGCGGAGCCGCGATTCCGGCAGCTGTGGGCGCATACGAATCGCGTGAATGCCGATATCGGCTTGCAGCAGCGCCGGCTGGCGGGCCTGCTGGTCAATCTCGCGCAGACGGTGCAGCAGCTTGCCTACGCCGGCGTGCTGGTCGCCGGCGTGTACGGCATCCTGGACTCGAGCCTGTCGTTCGGCGCCGTGCTCGCCTGTTCGATCCTGACGAGCCGCACGATCGCGCCGCTGGGGCAGATTCCCGCCGTGCTGTCGCGCATCCAGAACGTACGGGCGGGCAAGAAGGGGCTCGACAACCTGCTCGCGCTGCCGGTCGACCACGATCCGGCGGTCGATGCGTATCACAAGCCGGCGCTCGTCGGCCGATATCGCTTCGAGCAGGTCGGATACAGCTTCGATCCGCAGGAAAAGCCGGTGCTCAGTATTCCGAATCTGTCGATTGAGCCCGGCGAGCGGGTTGCAATTCTCGGCCGCGTCGGCGCGGGAAAGTCGACGCTGCTGAGACTGTTCGGCGGGCTCGCGACGCCGGTGCAGGGGCGCATCCTGTTCAACGACACGCCGATGCCGCTGATCGACGTCGCCGATGTCCGCCGCGACGTCGGGATGCTGCTGCAGGAATCGAGCCTCTTCTACGGCACGCTGCGAGAGAACCTGCTGATCGCGAATCCGCTCGCCAGCGACGACGCGATGCTTGCCGCGATGAAGGTCGCGTGCGCAGACCAGTTGCTGCTGCGGCAGCCGCACGGCCTCGACATGAAGCTGCGCGAAAGCGGCCTTGGCCTGTCCGGCGGCCAGAAGCAGGCGCTGATGCTGGCCCGCGTGATTCTGCGCTCGCCGAACGTGTTGCTGCTCGACGAGCCGACCGCCTCGCTCGACGAGGCGACCGAGCGGGCGATCGTCGAGCGGCTGCAGCAATGGCTGGGCAATCGCACGTTGATCGTGGCGACCCATCGTTATCCGGTGCTGTCGATCGTCGATCGCATCATCGTGCTCGATGGCGGGCGCGTGGTGCGCGACGGTCCGAAAGACGAGGTGCTGGCCGCGTTGCGCGGCGCCGGCACGCCGGCGCCGGCGGCCGGCGGCTCGCGTCCGGTGGCGGCGCAGATGGCGGGAGAGGCGCGATGAGCGATTTTCCGTGGTCGGCGCACCGCGTGCGCGAAGCGGCACCCGCCCGGCGGATGCTGTGGCTGATCGTCGCCGCGCTGGCGATCTTCCTGGTGTGGTCCGTGTTCGCGAACCTCGACGAAGTCGCGGTCGGCGAAGCCAAGGTCACGCCGGCATCGAAAGGGCAGGTCATCCAGAGTCTCGAAGGCGGCATCCTGCTGGAGCTGGCGGTGCGCGAGGGCGACGTCGTCGACGCGGGCCAGCGGCTCGCGACGCTCGATCCGGTGCTCGCGCGCGCGTCGATGGAGGAAACGCTGGAGCGGATCACCGCATTGCAGGGCCGCGCCGCGCGGCTGTATGCGGAGATGAACGACCTGCCCGGCATCGACTTCCCGGCGGAACTCGCGAACGAGAAGGCCGTGACCGCGCGCGAGCGTCAGCTGTTCGTCGCCAACCGGCGCGCGTTTCGCGAGAACGTCGCCAACCTGCGCGAACAGTTGCGCCTCGCCGAGGACGAGCTCCGGATTGCGTTGCCGCTGCTGAAAACCGGCGCGACCAACGAGGTGGAGGTGCTCCGGCTGCGGCAGAAGGCTGCCGAATTCTCGACGAAGCTCGCGGCGGCGCAGAGCGAGTACTACGTCGCGCTGAAAGCCGACTACTCGAAGACGATGGCCGATCTCGAACCGCTGCTCAAGGTTCGCGAAGGCCGTGCCGATCAATTGCGACGAACCGTGATTCGCGCGCCGGCGCGCGGCATCGTGAAGGACATCCGCGTGTCGACGGTCGGCGGCGTGATTCCGCCGGGCGGCATGCTGATGGAAATCGTGCCGCTCGACGATCAGTTGCTGATCGAGGCGCGCCTCAGCCCTCGCGACATCGCGTTCGTTCATCCGGGGCAGGACGCGACCGTGAAGATCACGGCGTTCGAATCGTCGATCTACGGCTCGCTGCCGGCGAAGGTCGAGCGGATTTCGCCCGACACGATCGAAGACCAGGTCGACCGGCGCGTGTATTACTACCGCGTCTACGTGCTCACGCAGCATGCGTATCTGGAAACCCGCGACGGCAAGCGGCATCCGATCCTGCCGGGCATGGTCGCGACCGCCGAGATCCGCACCGGGCGCCGCACCGTGTTCGACTACCTTGTCAAGCCGCTGAACCGGGCCGCCGAGGCATTGCGCGAACGCTAGTGCGCCGGCGCGGCACGATCATGCGTGCGGCGCCGAATCGCCGCGTTCGGCATCCGGATAGACGATCGTGCCGTCGTCCCGGATCACGGCGCCGGCCGTGAGCCGCGCGGGTTCCACGCGGTTGCGGCCCATGATGTGCAGCACCGTTTCGCCGCGCGCGATCAGGTAGTCGGACACGATTCGCCGATGGCAGCGCCACCACACGGCTTCCGAGCACATGATCGCGCAGCGCTGCGCGTGCCCCCGTGCGATCAACCGGTCGAGGCCCGCTCGAAACTCCGGCGACAGCGCGTAATCCGCGTAGCGGTGAAAGCTGCGGTTCGTCCAGAAATCGTTGACGTCGTCGGGCACGCCGCGCGACTTGCCGCGCAGGCCGCCGAGTTCGGCTATGTGTTCGTACGCGATGTCGGCGGCGGCGAGTGCGTCTGGCAGCGTCGCTTCGTTGAATTGCGGATGAGTGCGCGAGCGGGGCATCTTGCGGATATCCGCGAGCAGCGCGATCTCGACCGCGTCGAGCAGGTCGACGAATTCGTCGAGCGTGCGGTTCGAATGGCCGATCGTGTAGAACGGGAGCGTCATGCGTCGTCCCTGCCGGCGATGCGTTCGAGCACGCGGCCGCGATGCGCGGCGACGTGGTCGGTGCGGTCGCTCTTGATCTCGTACTGCGGATCGTCGGGCGACGCGCGATGGCGATGGCCCTTGTAGTCGAAGTCGGCGGTGTGGATCGCGACGATCGTGCCGGTCACGTAGCCGGCCTCGGAATTCCAGCGGACGTGGTCGCCCAGTCTGAATGGGGTGGTCATGCCGGGGTGCCTCCTTGTGTCGATGCGTGGCGGGCCGGCCTTCGCGACCGGGGCGGTGCGCGCCGGGAAGCCGCGGGCAAGAGCGCGCATGGATTCATTATCGGCCCGCACGCGGCGAAAGACGCGGACGTCGGCGGCGCCGTGCCGCGTGCGCAATCGGCGTGCCTTTCATTTTGCTGAAGGCCGACGAACCGGAATTGCTCTCCTCTTTTGGAATGCTTGGGAAGGCCGGTGTATCAAGCTTCGCTGGTGCGACGCAACTCATCGGAGTGCATGTGGACTTCCAAAACTTCCAAACAAACGATTGGAAAAGTCGATGCGTGAACTGGAGTTGCGCGATTTCTGCGACGCAGGCGAATGTGTTTGGACTGGAACCGGATTGTGTTGCGTGAGGACATGTATCGGACGAGGACGCCGGCAATTGCATTCTCCGACGCAGCCCGCTGCGGGTCGCGCACTCCTGGTTTCAGGCACGGATCGCACTGCTCACCGGTCTCCATGGGCCAGGGGTGGTCGCAACGCTGGCCTCGTTGGCGTGCCCCGGCGCGTTGAACCCGAGCGATGCGGCGCTGCCGCCGCTTAGTCATCGCGACCGGCGCCGTACGTAGGCGGTGTCGGCGCCGACACCGGCCGATTACCCAGCCGGTCGAGCACCGCCGTCCAGTCGAACGGCAGCAGCGCGTGGTAGTCGAGCCCGTGGGCGGCCATCCTGTCGATGAATCCGTCCTGCACGCGAGCGCATGCTTCGCTCATCTCCGGCGCAACGCCGCCTTCGCGCAGCGTGTCGCACACTTCGCGCATCTCGGCCGCGCGCCGGCGGCCATGCTCGGCGACGCGGCCGATCAGGTAGCCGGGCAGATCGGGCCGCGTCGCGAACGTGTCGAAGGTCTGCCGCAGCGACGCGAGCACCAGAGCGTCCGCACCATACGCGCGGGCCGCGCTCAGGCATTCGACGGTGAGCGCCTCGATCCCCTTGATCATCACGCTGCGGCACATTTTCGCGGCCGACGCGGCGCCGACGCGTGTCGACACGGCCCGTGCAGCGAAGCCCAGCGTGGTCAGCTCGCGTGCGACCGCATCGGCCGACGGACCGGCCAGCAGCATCGGCACTGCGAGGCCGTGCGGCGGCACGGGCGCCATCACCGCCGCTTCGACATAACGGCCGCCGGCGGCTTCGATCAACTGCTGGCCGTGCTGCTTCCGCGCCGGCGATACCGAGTTGATGTCGATGAACGTCTGGTCCGCCCGGATGTGCGCGGCGACCACGGCGGCGACTTCCGCGTCGGACGACGCCGTCACGGCCGACACGATCCAGTGCGCGTCGCGGATCGCGGCGGCAACCGTCGACGCGGCTTCGACATGCACGCGCGTAGCCTTGTCGCGCATCGCGCTCGCCGTCCTTGCATCGTCGAGTTGCCGGTCGTACATCGTCACGCGGACGTTGCGCGCGGCGAGTGCGCCGCCGAGCAGGCTGCCCGCTTCGCCGAAGCCGATGAACGCTATCGTCGGGTCGATCATGCGTGTCGCTCCTGATGAAGGTGATGCGCGGGCTGGCCGTCCGGTATCGCGACGCGTGACGGCAGCGTCGCGCTTCGGCCGGCAGCCGCAGCGTATATCGATCGAATTGTGCGGCAACGCATGGGGCGGGCGCGATGCGAATCCGGCGCGGCAGCCATGCGCTTTCGTTATCGCGCAGCGGCTGTAGCGTGCGGCGCGCGCGCGACTTCGGTCGCGACCACACGGATCGCATCGATCAACGCGCGTGCCGCCGGCGACGGTGGGCTGCCGGTGCGTGTCATCAGTCCAATGTCGCGGGCCGTTTCGCGCATCGGCACATCGAGCACGGCCAGCAACCCCGCGTCGCATTCGTAGCGCAGTTGCTGCGCGGACAGCACCGCGAGCATGTCGCTATGCAGCAGCAGGCCGCGAATCACCGCGAGGTCGGCACTTTCGACCGTCGGCATCGGCGGCTTGAGTTTCATGCGCCGGAACAGCGATTCGAACAGCCCGCGCGCGGGCGAGTGGCTGCGCGGCAGGATCCATTGCGCGCCGGCGAGGCTCGCGAGCCCGAGGTTCCGGACGCCGGCGAGCGGATGATCGTGCCGCGCGAGCACGACGAGGTTCTCGGACATCAGCCGCTCGTTTTCGAGGTCGCTCGCCGGATCGCTCGGGCGCAACGCACCGAGGATGAAGTCGACGTCGCCCGCGCGCACGCCGGCCACGAGCGCCTCGTAGGCGCTTTCGTCGGTGATCACGCGCACCTTCGGAAAGCGCGTGACGACGCGCGCGACCGCTTCGGGCAGTATCAGCGTGCGGCCGAGCGGCAGCGCACCGACGGTCACGATGCCCTGGATGCTGCCGTGCAGCGCGGCGACGTCGTCCGCGACGTGCCGCAGTTCGTTCAGCGCGCGCCGCACGTGCAGCAGGAACGTCTCGCCGTCGGCCGTCAGAAGCAGGCCGCGCGGATGTCGATGGAACAGCGCGAAACCCGCGCCGCTCTCGAGAATCCTGATCGCGCTGCTGACGGCCGGCTGCGTGACGCCGAGCGCACGCGCGGCGCTCGGCATGTGCCGGTGCCGCGCGAGCGTCGAGAACAGCTGGAGCCGCCGCGTGTTGAGCAGATACGCGGGCAGGCCGCTGTCGGCTGACGCGCGGCGGCGCGACTGGCGCAGCGCACACCAGTTCGCGAGCGCGCCGAGTTCCGCGATCACGCGTTCGCCGCGCTTGAGCACAGCACGACCGACCGGCGTTGCGAGCATGCCGGACGGCTTGCGATCGAACAACGCAGCGCCGACGGCCGCTTCGAGTTCCTGCACCGCGCGCGTGACGGCCGACTGCGCGCGAAACAGCGTCGCGGCGGCGCGGCTCACGCTGCCCGTCTCGGCAACGCGCCGCACTGCGTACAGGCAGGCGAGGTTCGGAAGTTCGGTGTTGTCCATGGGCATTCGGGCAGTGTGCGTCGCCGGCGGCGGCACGCGCGACATGCGTGCAGCCGTACGGCCCGCGCCGGCGATGCAGCGGGTTGAACGACTTTACCGGAACGGTGGCCGCGCAGCTTGCGTCGTGCTTGTCGAGCCATCTGTTTTATTTATCGGCGGCGAATCGCCGGGCGACCGGTTGCGGCGCGTGCGCCGCCGAACGCCGACGCGCGCGCGCCATATCCGGCGGGCTTCCGGGCCATCGGAGGCGCGGTTCGCGTGCCGGTTGAAAGCTTGCCGGATAGGCGGTTTCTCCCAAATATAAGGGTTTTCCCGGGCTGTGTTGCAGCGCCTGCGGCTGAGTAATTTCAATCCCGGGCGCCGCAAGCACGCGGTTGCCGGCACATCGGACCGCCATCTGATTCATTGTTCGTCCGATCACGAAAAGGGGCTGGCGTGCGACGCGGCCCCTGCAACTACGAGCGAGGCAGCGTAATGGGACGACAGCACATCATTGGAGCCGGCGCATTGGCGAGCGCATCGGCGCGCAGCGCGCGGCTGTCGGACACGATCCGCGCGGGCATTCGCGGCGGCTTCGCTGGCGCGGTGCTGATCTGGGTTTACGAGGCGCTCGTGTGGGTCGGCGCGCAGCACCTGATGCCGCTCGCCGGCATCCCGCGCAACGCGACGGGGCTCGTGTTCGGCAAGGCCGCACAGGATGCGCTCGGCATCGGCGCATACTTCATCGGCACGGCGATCCATTTCGTGTTCGCGCTGTCGTGGGGCATCGTGTTCGCGGCGATCTGGCCGTGGTTCCGGCGGCGCGGCTTCGAGGCGACGTTCGTCGCGCTGTTCTTCGCGATCGTCGCATGGATCGTGATGCACGCGCTGATCATGATCGCGTCGAGCAATCATCCGAACTATTTCGACCCGAACGTGATCATCGGCGGGTTCATGTCGCATTTCGTATTCGCCGTTCCGCTCGCGCTGGTCGTCAAGCGCAGCCTTGCGCCGCAGCCGCACGGGCGCGCGTAGCGAGCGAACGCGCACGCATTCAATCGGCAACGGCCGGCACGGCCGGACCGCATCAGAGCACCACGAAGGAGCATTGGCATGGCACGGATTATCGGAGGCATCGCGGCCTCCCACACGCCCACGATCGGGTTCGCGTTCGACAAGAACAAGCGCGACGATCCGGTCTGGGCGCCGATCTTCGAAAACTTCGCGCCGCTGGCCGCGTGGCTCGCCGACAAGCGTCCCGACGTGCTGCTGTTCATCTACAACGACCACGTGACGTCGTTCTTCTTCGATCACTACTCGGCGTTCTCGCTCGGCGTCGGGCCGCAGTGGCATCCGGCGGACGAAGGCGGCGGCGCGCGCGACCTGCCGCCGATCGCCGGCCATCCTGCACTCGCCGCGCATATCGGCCAGTCGCTGATGGCCGACGAGTTCGACATGTCGTTCTTCCAGAACAAGCCGCTCGACCATGGCTGCTTTTCGCCGCTGTCGGTGCTGTGTCCGCACCGCCCCGACTGGCCGGCGCAACTCGTGCCGCTGCAGATGGGCGTGCTGCAGTTGCCGGTGCCGTCCGCGCGCCGCTTCTACCGGCTCGGCCAGGCGCTGCGCCGCGCGATCGAAAGCTTTCCGGAAGACCTGCGCGTCGCGATCGTCGCGACCGGAGGACTGTCGCATCAGGTGCACGGCGAGCGTTCGGGCTTCAACAATCCCGAATGGGACGCGCGTTTCCTCGATCTGCTCGAGCGCGACCCCGAGCGCCTGGCTGGCATGCCGCTCGGCGAATACGCGGCGCTCGGCGGCTTCGAAGGCGCCGAGGTCGTGATGTGGCTCACGATGCGCGGCGCGTTGCCGGCGGGCGTCGTGTGCCGGCACCGCGGCTACTACCTGCCGTCGATGACGGGGATCGCGACGGCCGTCTACGAGCCGGCGGACACCGACGTCGACGAGGCGGCGGCCGAGCGTCACCGGCAGCGGATCGCGGCCGAACTCGCCGGCGTCGAACAACTGTCCGGCACGTATCCGTTCACGATCGAGCGGGCCGTGCGTGCGTACCGGATCAACGACTATCTGCACCGGATGATCGAGCCCGCGCATCGCGCGCAGTTCGTGAGCGACCCAGAAGCGAGCTTTGCCGCGGCGGGCCTCAGCACGGAGGAGCGCGACCTGATCCGCCGGCGCGACTGGCTCGGCCTGCTGCGCTACGGCGTGATCTTCTTCCTGCTCGAAAAGCTCGGCGCGGTGACGGGCGTATCGAACCTGCATATCTACGCGGCGATGCGTGGCGAATCGCTGGAGGATTTCCAGCGCACGCGCAACGCGCCGGGCGCGCTGTACTCGGTGGCCGGCAAGAGCGCCGGGCCGCTCGGCTGGGACGGCGCGGACGTGCCGGGCAACACGTAACGCAGGACGAAGGCGCGCGCGGGATCGCGGCGCCTGCGGGGCCGGAAGGCCGACACGCCGGAAGCGTGCCAAACCAAATAAATAGGATGACGAATCAATAGATCGATCGTCGCCAAGGAGACAGGAGAGTCATGATGGCAAGTGGAAAGACAATCGACATCAAGTCGTTCATCGACGAGCGGCCGGTGTCGCGTTACCAGTGGCTGCTGGTCGTGCTGTGCTGCCTCGTCGTGATCGCCGACGGGATGGACGTCGCGATCATGGGGTTCGTCGCGCCGTCGGTGATTCGCGACTGGGCGATCTCGCGGCCGGAGTTCGGCCTCGTGATGAGCGCGGCGCCGATCGGACTCGTGATCGGCGCGCTGCTGGCCGGCCCGAGCGCCGACCGGTTCGGGCGCAAGCGCGTGCTGATCGCGTCGGTCTTCCTGTTCGGCGTGTTCACGATCTTGACCGCGCACGCGCACTCGCCGTTCGAGATGGCGATGCTGCGGCTGCTGACCGGCATCGGTCTGGGCGCGGCGATGCCGAACACGACGACGCTGTTGTCGGAGTACGCCCCGCAGCGGATGCGCGCGCTGATGATCACCGTGATGTTTACCGGCTTCAACCTCGGCTCGGCGCTGATCGGTTTCGTCGCCGGCTGGCTGATTCCGCTGCACGGCTGGCGCTCCGTGCTGCTGTTCGGCGGCGCGCTGCCGCTGCTGCTGATTCCGCTTCAGCTTTGGCTGCTGCCCGAATCGGCGCGGCTGCTGGCCGTGCGCGGCGCGCCGTCGCAGCGCATCGGCGCGCTGCTGAACCGGGTGTGCGGCGGTCGATTCAGCGGCAACGAGACGTTCGTGTCGAACGAGCCGCCACTGCCGACGCGCAAGCCGATCGGCGTGCTGTTCTCGCAAGGCTATGGTCGCGTGACGTTGTCGTTGTGGATCACCTATTTCATGGGTCTGCTGGTGATCTACCTGCTGACCGGCTGGCTGCCCACGCTGATCAAGGACGCGGGCCTGTCCGTCAGCACGGCCGCGAACGTGACGGCAATGTTCCAGATTGGCGGCACGATCGGCGCGATCGGTGTGGGCTGGCTGATGGATCGCGTACGGCCGGCGCCGGTGATCGGTATCGCGTATCTCGGCGGCGGGCTGTGCGTGGCCTTGCTCGCATGGGCCGGTGCGTTGTCGTCGTCTCTCGCGCTGCTGGTGTTCGCGGCCGGCTTCTGCATGAGCGGCGCGCAGACCGGGCTGAACGCGTACGCGCCCGGTCGCTATCCGACGGTTGCACGCGCAACTGGCGTGAGCTGGATGCTCGGAATGGGCCGCTTCGGCAGCATCTTCGGCTCGGCGATCGGCGGCGCGCTGCTCGGGTTCGGCTGGAAGTTCGACGCGATCCTGTCGATGCTCGCGGTGCCGGCCGTGCTGGCAGCGATCGCGATCGTGACGACGCAGCGTGAGGCCGTGCGCGAACCGCAGGAACTCGAAACCCCGGCGCACTGACGCACGTCGCACACCGCCGTCCGGCGCGGTCGTCGGCAGGGTGCCGGACACCTCATCAAACGCAGGAGCATCAATGATCATCGACATCCATGGCCACTACACCACCGCGCCGAAAGCGCTGGAAACGTGGCGCAATCGCCAGATCGCCGCGCTCGGCAGTCCGTCGGAGCAACCGAAGGTGGCCGAGCTGAACATCGGCGACGACGAACTGCGCGAATCGATCGAGCACAACCAGTTGCGGCTGATGCGCGAGCGCGGCCTGGACCTGACGATCTTCAGCCCGCGCGCGAGCTTCATGGCGCATCACATCGGCGATTTCGCGGTGTCCAGCACGTGGGCGGCCGTGTGCAACGAGCTGTGCCATCGCGTCCATCGACTGTTTCCCGATCGCTTCGTACCGGCCGCGATGCTGCCGCAAAGCCCGGGCGTCGATATCGCGACCTGCATTCCGGAGCTCGTGCGTTGCGTCGAGGAGTACGGCAACGTCGCGATCAACCTGAATCCGGATCCGTCCGGCGGCCACTGGACGAGCCCGCCGCTGTCGGATCGCTACTGGTACCCGATCTACGAGAAGATGGTCGAGTACGACATTCCCGCGATGATCCACGTGAGCACGAGCTGCAACGCGTGCTTCCACACGACCGGTGCGCACTACCTGAACGCCGACACCACGGCGTTCATGCAGTGCCTGACCTCCGACCTGTTCCGCGATTTTCCGACGCTGCGCTTCGTGATCCCGCACGGCGGCGGGGCGGTGCCGTATCACTGGGGACGGTTCCGCGGGCTCGCGCAGGAGCTGAAGAAGCCGCTGCTGAACGACCATCTGCTGAACAACGTGTTCTTCGATACATGCGTGTATCACCAGCCCGGCATCGACCTGCTGACCGGCGTGATTCCGGTCGACAACATCCTGTTTGCGAGCGAGATGATCGGCGCGGTGCGCGGCATCGACCCGGAGACCGGTCACTACTACGACGACACGAAGCGCTACATCGAAGCGTCGTCGCTCGATGCTCGAGCGCGTCACAAGATCTACGAAGGCAATGCGCGGCGCGTGTATCCGCGTCTCGATGCGCAACTGAAAGCGAAGGGGCTTTGATCATGACCGAACTCGGCGTGGTGTATCGCACGATCCAGCGTGCGGATCAGGATGTGGCGGCGCGGCTCGGCGCGCTCGGCTCGGCAACGGTGCACGAGGCGATGGGCCGCACGGGGCTGCTGAAGCCCTACATGCGGCCGATCTATCCGCGTGCGCAGGCGTCGGGCACGGCCGTCACGGTGCTGCTGCATCCGGGCGACAACTGGATGATGCACGTGGCAGCCGAACAGATCCGGCCCGGCGACGTGGTCGTCGCGGCAATCACCGCGGATTGCACGGACGGCTATTTCGGCGACCTGCTCGCGACGAGCTTCAAGGCACGCGGCGCGCACGCGCTGATCATCGATGCCGGCGTGCGCGACGTCGCGGTGCTCGAGGCGATGCAGTTCCCGGTCTGGAGCAAGGCGATTTCGGCGAAAGGCACGATCAAGGCGACGCTCGGTTCGGTGAACGTGCCCGTCGTTTGTGCGGGTGCGCTCGTTCATCCTGGCGACGTGATCGTCGCGGACGACGACGGCGTGGCCGTGGTGCCGGGCGTGCGCGCGGCGCAGGTGCTCGAGAAGGCGGCGGCCCGGGAAGCGAACGAAGCGGCGAAGCGCGCGAAGCTCGCGTCCGGCGTGCTCGGCCTCGACATGTACGACATGCGCGAGCCGCTGCGGCAGGCCGGCCTGCGCTACATCGACTGATGCGGGCGGACGCGATGATGCAGGCACCGGAAGCGGCCGTGGCCGTCACGGGCATTTCGTCGATGGCGACGCGGCCGGTGCTCGCGCGGCTGGCCGCCGCTTACGAGCGCGACACGGGCACGCGCGTCGCGATTACGTCGGTCGGCGGCGTCGACGCCGCCCGACGCGTGCGCGACGGCGAGCCGTTCGATGTCGTCGTGCTCGCGTCCGATGCGATCGAGCGACTCGCGGCGGATGGCCACGTCGAGCCGGGCAGCCGCGTGGACGTCGCGCGATCGGGCATCGCGGTCGCGGTCGCGAGCGGCGCGCCACGGCCGGACATCGCTACCGAAGCTGCGTTGCGCGATGCGATCCTGCGCGCCGGACGGATCGGTTATTCGACCGGGCCGAGCGGCACGCACCTGATGCGCCTGTTCGCCCGCTGGGGCATCGCCGACGCGATCGCGCCGCGCATCGTACAGGCCTCTCCGGGCGTGCCGGTCGGCGCGTTGATCGCATCCGGCGACGTCGAGCTCGGCTTTCAGCAGATGAGCGAGCTGATGCACGTGCCGGGCGTCGCCGTTGTCGGCGCGCTGCCCGCCGCGGTGCAGGCGGTGACGGTGTTCGCCGCCGCGGTCTTGGCCGTCACGCACGATCGCGCGGCCGCGACGCGGTTCCTCGCGTATCTGGCGTCGCCGCAAGTCGAACACATCAAGCGGGAACACGGGATGGAGCCTGCATAACGCCGATGCGGCCGGATCGATAAACGAATCGGATGGGATTCACCGTTCTTCGCAACGGGTTCTCGCGACGAGATTAGTTATGCTGATGAAGTGGTGAGTGGCAGTCCGGATCGCGCGATCTATCGAAGAATCAATACAACTCGCCGCGCAGCCCGGCCCGGGCGAGCGGCATATCCAGCAGAAAGACAGGAGACAGGCATGCAGACGAACTGCAGGGCAGGGTGGATGAGGCGCGCATGGCATCGCGCGAAACGCGCAACGTGCGATGCACTGACCAGGGCGCTGGCGATCGGCCTCGTATGGCTGTGTGCTGCGTTGACGGGCTGGCCGAATGCGGCGAATGCAGCGGGCACGGCCGGACTCGCGAATCTTCCCGCGGTGATGCCCGCGATGTCGTGCCCGTCGGTCGCGGCGCTCGACCTGAGCGGCGTGACCGACGGCACCGTCACGATCACGTCGGCGGTGCTGCTGCCGGCCGGCACGGTCGTCGGTAACAATACGTTGCCGGCGCCGGTGTGCGACGTGAAGGGGACGATCGGCCCGGGCGCGTCGCTGTTCGAACTGCAACTGCCGACGCGGGGCTGGACGCAGCGTTACCTGCAGACGGGTTGCGGCGGCCTGTGCGGCAACCTGTCCGTCAACGCGCCGATGGCATCGACGTGCGTGCCGGTGACGAACGGGACGATCGCGATGGCTGCGACCGACATGGGCCACGAAGGGGGCAACGACGGCTCCTGGGCACTCGACCCGAAGGCGAAGCTCGACTTCGCCTATCGCGCCGAACACGCGACGGCTCAGGTCGCGAAGGCAATCATCGGCAAGTTCTATGCACGGCCCGCGCGCTATGCGTACTTCGACGGCTGCTCGGACGGCGGCCGCGAGGCGCTGATGGAGGCGCAGCGCTTTCCCGACGATTTCGATGGCATCGCCGCCGGTGCGCCGGCGAACGACCTGATCGTGCAGAACACGTTCCACCATGCATGGCCGAACGCGGTCAACACCGACCCGAAGACGGGCAACGCGATCCTGCTCGCCGGCAAGCTGCCGATGCTGCACGCGGCCGTGCTGAAGGCGTGCGACGGGCTGGATGGCGTGATCGACGGCGTGATCGATAACCCGCGCGCGTGCCGGTTCGATCCCGCGACGATCGTCTGCGCGCAAGGCCAGTCCACCGCGACCTGCCTGACGCCGCAGGAAGCCGACGTCGTTCGCCGGATTCACGACGGCGCGACGACCGCGGACGGCACGCGGCTCGAGCCGCTCGTCTCGCGCGAATGGGGCTCCGAGCTGAACTGGACGCTGTTCGTGCCGGCGACTGCCACTGCACAGAGCGGCACGATCGGCTTCGTGCTGCCGTTCCTGCGCTATCTCGACTACTACAACGCATCGTATCCGTCCGCCGCGATCGGCGATCTGAAGTTCACGCTCGACGGATTCGCGAAGACGGTACCGGTGTCGAACTACCTGGCCGCGACCGATCCTGACCTGAGCCGGTTCGCCGGGCGCGGCGGCAAGCTGCTGATGTGGCACGGCCTGGAAGATCAGCATATCTCGCCGCGATCGAGCATCGAGTACTACGAAGCGATGAAGCGCTACATGGGCGACGCAAGAGTCGACCG
The DNA here is from genome assembly GCF_001528895.1 of Burkholderia sp. MSMB1078WGS. Lineage (NCBI taxonomy): Bacteria > Pseudomonadati > Pseudomonadota > Betaproteobacteria > Burkholderiales > Burkholderiaceae > Burkholderia > Burkholderia sp. MSMB1078WGS. The sequence goes on from NZ_LPDI01000061.1 coordinate 19,240, forward strand.
CTTCGCGCGCTTCTACTTGTTCCCGGGCGTTGCGCACTGCGGCGGCGGGCAGGGGCCGAACGTGTTCGACATCCTGTCGCCGCTGATGGCGTGGACCGAGACGGGCGCGACGCCGGGCCAGATCGTGGCATCGATCGTCGACGGGAACGGTAATGCGACGCGCACGCGTCCGGTGTTCCCGTATCCGGCTACCGCGCGCTACACGGGCACGGGCAGCACCGACGACGCGGCGAACTTCGTCGCCGATACGCCGAAGGCCGACCCGTTCGTCGACCTGCACTGGGCCGGCGAACGGCTGTACTCGCCGGGTTACGAAGCGCAATGTCAGGCCCAGGGTTCGCAACTCGTTTGCAAGGGCGGAAACGGCTGGCATGCGTATCGTCCGTGACCCGACGGCGGTACGCGCTGATCACGACAACTCATACATTCAACAAGGCAAGGAAGGAGACGGATCGATGAAGAAGCAGGCATCACAGGTCGCGCTGACCGCCATCGCGATGGCGGCGGCCGCACCGGCGTTCGCGCAGAGCAGCGTCACGCTGTACGGGATCGTCGACAACGGGATCGGCTACCAGAGCAACGCGACGGCGCTCGGCTCGACGAGCGGCGGGAAGTCGGTGGTCAGGATGAACCAGGGCGTGTGGGCCGGCAGCCGTTTCGGCTTGAAGGGTGCGGAGGATCTCGGCGGCGGCACGAAGGCGATCTTCACGCTCGAATCGGGTTTCAACTCGGGCACCGGCGCGACGCAGTACACCGATGCGATGTTCGGGCGGCAGGCGTGGGTCGGCCTGACCCATGCGACCTACGGCACGCTGAGCGCGGGACGGCAGTACGCGTCGTACTACCAGACGATGTCGGCGTTCAGCCCGACGACGTGGATCACCGGCTACTACGGCGCGCACCCGGGCGACGTCGACGGGCTCGACACGATCTACCGCGCGAACAACACACTCGAATACACGTCGCCGAAATGGTACGGTCTGACGCTGAGCGGCTCGTATTCGCTCGGCGGCGTGGCCGGCAGCACCAATGCCGGCTCGACATGGGCAGCCGGCATCCAGTACGCGGCCGGCCCGCTCGGCGTCGGCGTCGCGTTCGAGCGTGTGAACAATTCGAATACGGCCGGCGGCACGTGGGGCGCGAATTCGACGACGTCGAACGGCGGCGCGCAGGTAGGTGTGTCGGCGCTCACGAACGGCTACCAGACCGCGAAGGCGCAGCAGCGGTTCGCGGTGGGCTTGAGCTACCGGATCAGCGACGCGTGGGATGCGACGGCCACGTACACCAACACCGAATACATCCCGGGCACGGCGTCGAAGTTCGTCAACACCGCGATTTTCAACACGGCCGGCGCGGTGCTGCACTGGAAGCCGTCGGCTGTGTGGGATTTCGGCGCAGGTTATGCGTACACGCGTGCGACCGAGGCGAACGGCATCACGGACAGCGCGCAGTATCACCAGTTCAACCTGTCGCAGTATTACTCGCTGTCGAAGCGCACGGGGCTGTACCTGCTTGAAGCATATCAGCACGCGAAGGGCAAGACGCTCGGCACGAGCGGCGCGGGCAGCATCGTCGACGCGACAGCGACGCTGGGTGACGGGTTCAACTCCGCGCCGTCGTCGACCGGGAACCAGTTCGCGTTCGGTGCGGGCATCATTCACCGGTTTTAGACGCGCCGCGCGCGTTCCGGCGCTGGACAATGGCGGCTATACGTACGCGCGGCATAGACACGCGCCTGGCGTTGCGCAGCAAGCGTGTGGCCCGCCCGGCGTTTTCAAGCCGGTCCCAGGGTTGGCGGCGGAGGTGCTTTACCTCGCCGCCGGCCTGGGCGTGACGCTGCTGATGTCGATGACGGCGACGGCGATCAATCTGGGGGCGGCTTCGGTAAGGGCCTGGAGCGGAGTCGCTCCTTCCAGTCTCGAACTCGCCTGAACAGAGTGCAACTTTAGTTCGTCGGACTATTTCCTCCGACGGCATGAACGTCGGTCCCCCGCTTGCCTGCATGAAATTGTCATGCTAGTTTTTCATGAAATTTCATGGCGAAATTTTCACGGGAGCCCGCATGTTCGTGCAGTCCGACCGTCACGTCGCAAGCTACTACGCCGGTACCTATCCGGCGCCGATCCCGCATCGGCCGGCGCTGGACGAACGCATCGACGCCGACGTGCTGATCGTGGGGGCGGGCTTCAGCGGGCTGCATACGGCGCTGCGGCTCGCGCTTGCCGGCAAGCGCGTCGTCGTGCTCGAAGCCAGCCGCGTCGCGTGGGCCGCATCGGGCCGCAACGGCGGACAGGCGCTGCTCGGCTGGTCGTGCGACATGCAGCCGCTCGAGGATGCGCTCGGCCGCGACGGCGCGCGCCTGCTGTGGGACAGCATGCGCTGGGCGGCGGCCGAGGTGCGCGAACTGCCGGCGCGGCACGGTTTCGACATCGACTACCGGCCCGGCAGCCTGTGGGCCGCGGTGCGGCCGCGGCGCGTCGCGATGCTGGCGCAGGCGCGCGACGAGGCGGCCGAGCGGTGGGGCTACGACCGGCTGCGCGTGATCGGGCGTGACGAGATGCCCGAATGGATCGGCGGCACGCGCTATCTCGCCGCGCTGCACGATCCGGAGGCCGGCCACCTGAACCCGCTGAAGCTCGCGCTCGGCCTCGCGCTGACGATCGAGCGCGCGGGCGGCCGCATCTTCGAACGGAGCCGCGTGCTCGACTGTCGCGAGACGGCGGGCGGCCACGTCGCCCGCACGGCGTGTGGCGAAGTGCGTGCAGACGTGCTGGTGCTCGCCTGCAATGCGTACGTCGACCGGCTCGATCGCGATCTCGCGCGCCGGCTGCTGCCGGTCGGCACCTACCAGGTCGCGACGGCGCCGCTCGCGCCCGACGTCGCGCGTGCGCTGCTGCCGCGCAATAGCTGCGTGATCGACAACCAGTTCGTGCCCGACTATTTCCGCCTGAGCCCCGACAACCGGCTGCTGTTCGGCGGCGGCTGCACGTATCTCGGCGGCATCCCGGCCGATATCGCGGCGGCGACGCGCCCGCACCTCGAACGCGTGTTTCCGCAACTGGCCGGCGTGCCGCTCGACTACGCGTGGGGCGGTCACATCGACATCAGCATGCGCCGCACGCCGGACATCGGCCGCCACGGGCAGCGTTTCTGGCTGCAGGGCTTTTCAGGGCACGGCGTGCTGCCGACGCTCGCCGGCGCGCGCGCGGTGGCCGACGCCGTGCTCGGCGACGCCCGCCTGCTCGCGCAGTACCAGCGCATCCGCAACCCGCGCTTTCCGGGCGGCGACCGGCTGGCCGCACCGCTCGAAGCGATCGGCAAGGCCTGGTACCGTCTGCGCGATACCGTTTGATTGCACCGGAATCCATCATGAACGAACAGGAAGAGATAGAAAGTCTGGCGATCCTGATCCGCGACCTGCGCAAGCATCGCAAGGTCACGCTGAACGATCTCGCCGAACGGATCGGCCGCTCGGTCGGCTTTCTGTCGCAGGTCGAGCGCGGGCTGTCGCGTCCGACAGTCGCGGATCTCACCGCGATCGGCGAGGCGCTCGATGTACCGACCACGTATTTCTACAGCCTGAGCAAGCCGCGCAGCGTGCCGTGGGTCACGCGGCCCGACGAACGCCGCACCGTGTATTACGCGGCCGGCATTACCGACACCCTCGTGTCGCCGAACATGCGTTCGCGCTTCTCGATCCTCGAAAGCCATCTCGCGCCGGGCGCGAGCAGCGGCGAGCGGCCGGTCGACGACAGCGACGAGCAGGGCGGCTTCGTGCTCGAAGGAGAACTGACGATCTGGCTCGACGGCGACGACACGCCGGTCACGCTCGGCCCGAACGATGCATTTCAGCTTCCCGCGCACAAGCGCTTCCGGTATGCGAACCTGACCGATGCGCCGACCCGCGTGATCTGGGTGTTCACCTGAGTGGCCGGCGGGGCGGGCGATGTCGGAGGCCGCCGCGCCACGCAGCCTGTTTGCAGTACTGATCGACCTGCGGCATGCGTTGCAACGTGCGCCGCATGAACCCGGTTCGCCGCGCTGCGGCGCCGCCGTACGAGACATGGAAAGGATGAGACATGGCTGACGTCGTTCCCGCGCTGGTCGGTGAAGTCCGCGCATTCCGGCAGGCGCATCCCGAGATCCGTTATGTCGACCTGATCTGCCTCGATCTCCCCGGGCATTTCTACGGCAAGCGCTATCCGATCGACGCGCTCGAGAAAATCGCGTCGGGCGCGCTGCTGAAGCTGCCCCAGAACTGCGTGCTGCTCGGCACGCAAGGCGGCCTCTACAAGATCGGCGATTACTGCTTCAACGACGGCGATCCCGATGCGCCGCGCCGCCTGATCCCCGGCACGCTGAAGCCGGTGCGCTGGGAGCGGCAGCCGCTCGCGCAGATGCTGATCAGCTCCGACGGCACCGATTCCCCGATCGAATTCGAGCCGCGCGAGGTGCTCGCGCGCGTGCTGCGACGGTTCGCGGCGCGCGGCATCCGGCCCGTCGTCGCATTCGAGCTCGAGTTCTACCTGTTTGCCGCGCAGCTCGAGCAAGGCATGCCGAAGTATCCGCGCGACCGCCTGAGCGACGACCGCGACGATCAGCCGAACATGCATATCGAACGCCTGTCGCGCTTCTCCGACGTGCTGCACGAGATGGTCGACGCCGCGCGCGAGCAGGGCGTCGATGCGACGGTGATCACCGCGGAGCTCGGCCCCGGTCAGTTCGAGATCAATTTCGGGCATACCGACGACGCGCTGCGCGCGGCCGACTGGTCGGCGCTGTTCTGCCGCAGCACGCGCGGCGTCGCGTTGCGGCATGGCTATCGCGCGAGCTTCATGGGCAAGCCGTACCTGCACGCGCCGGGCAGCGGGATGCACGTGCACGTGAGCCTGTACGACGAGGCGGGGCACAACCTGCTGGCGGCGGACGGACAGCGGCCGTTGCGGCATGCGGTGGCCGGCTGCCTCGCGCTGCTGCCGCATTGCATGCCCGTGTTCGCGCCGAATCACAATGCGTTCCGGCGCTACGGGTCGATGGTGAACGCGGCGAGCCGCGCGAGCTGGGGTTTCGAGGATCGCGACGCCTGCATCCGGGTTCCTGAGTCGGACGCACGCAATCTGCGGATCGAGCACCGGCTCGCGAGCGCGGATGCGAACCCGTACCTGGTGCTTGCTGCGATCCTCAGCGGGATGGAGTACGGGCTCGATGCGCGGCTCGAGCCGATCGCGCCGCTCAACGAGGATCGCGGCAGCGGCATCGATTTTCCGAAGGAGATGCTGTCGTCGGTGGCCGCGATGCAGGATCATCCGGCCGTGCGCGACAGGCTCGGCAGCGAGTTCGTGATGGTGTACTGCGAGAACAAGCGGCAAGAGGAGCTGGATTTTCGCAACGAGATTGGCGCGCGGGAGTATCGGTGGTTTCTGTGAGTGCTGCGTGTGTCGACGAAGCCGGTCAAGGAAGTGCGCGCCAGTAGCGCACTTCTTCGATCGGCGTTCCGTCGATCTCGAAGGTCTTGACGTCGTCTTCGGAGACGAAGCCCTCCCGTTCATAGAATGCTCTTGCACGACGGTTTTCGACGAGTACCCAGAGCGATACCCATGCGTGACCCGCGGCGTGTAGCGATCGGCATGCATGCTCGACCAGCGCCGCGCCGATGCCTTGCCCGCAATGCGACGGATGCAGATAGATCGCTTCGATTTCACCCCACGCATGATCCTTGTCGGCATCGCGCGTCGGACCATAGGCGATCCAGCCTGCCGCGTCGTCGCCTGTGAATGCGAGCGCGACACGCGGGCGACCGGCGTCGAGCGCGCCGCGCCACAAGATCGTGCGTTTTTCGACCGAGAGACCGGCGAGGAACGGGGCCGGCATGATACCCGTGTAGGTGGCCTGCCACGACGCGACGTGGATGTCGGCGATGGTCGGTGCGTCGGCGGATGTGGCCGCGCGGATGTCGATCGTCGTCGTGTTCGGTGCCATGCGTTCCCCGTGTGATCGGTTGCAGTATGCCGTGTGACTGCCCGACCTTACTCGCCGAGCTTCGACGTCACGCACCCGGTGCTCGAGCATTCGCGCTCACGCTCGCGCAGGAACGACAGCCGCGACTGCGTCATGTCGTTCGCACACTGGATATCGACGAGGTAGCTGCTGCCGCGCGCCTCGCTGCACTGCGCGTCGCGTTGTTTCAGCCACGCGAGCTGGCCGGCCTTCAGCGTCGCCTGTTGATCGCCGCTCAACTGCTTGCGCAGCCGGCCGTATTCGTCGTTGAGATCGCGGTCGGACTGCGAGAACTGCGTGCTCGTGCAATACACCTGGTCGAACGCGCTGCGCGGCTTCCCGCAGCCGGCCGCATGTGCGGCGAACGGAACGGCGAGCGCGAGCAATGCGGAGGAGGCGAGCAGATTCTTCTTCATGGTGATGCTCCTGGCTGGGTGAAAACCGTCGAATCCGACGGGCGATGACGTCGTTTATTCGGGCGTCGTACATGCGTCGATGCCGCCGGCGATCGCGGCGGACAGGCGCTGGATCGTCTCGCGCCGCGCGAGCCGTGCTTCTTCGTCCGGATTGACGATCACGCCGGCTTCGACGAGCACGGCCGGAATCGGCGCGGTACGCAGCACGACGAGATCGTCGAAGCGATGGATGCCGAGCGACGGATCGATCAGCGGGCGGTTCTCGCCGCGGATCGGCTGCGCGTGATACAGCGAAGGCCGTTCGCCGGCCGCGACCAGCCGCTGGGCGATCGCCTTCGCGCAACGCAGGCTCTGCGCGTAGTGCGGATTGCGCGCCGACACGAACACCGAGAAGCCGCGGAATTCGCGTTGCCGGCCCGCGTCGATGAACTGCTGCTGCATCGAGTCGTGATGGATCGACACGAACAGGTTCGCATCGGGCGCCTGCGTCGAGCGCCGATCGAGCGCGATCTCGCGGCCGTCCGCCGACGTGCGCAGCACGCGGTCGCCATGCGCGGCGAGTTTGTCGGCGACCGCGCCGGACAGGTCGAGGTTGTACAGGTATTCGACGCGGCCGCTCGCACCGGTGGAGCCCGGATGCGCCGGCGTATGACCGGTGTCGACGACGATATAGCGCCCGGTCGCGGGCCCGGTAGCCGGCGTGTCGATGGTGTCGGCCGCGTGCAGCGCCAGCGGTGCGCCGAGCAGTGGGGCGCACGCGAGCACGTGCGCGGCGGCGCGCACGAGCGGGCGAAGGCGTCGGAGGGTTCGATGCGTCATTGTTGTTGTCGAGAAGGGCGTACGGCGCGTCGATCGGCGCGCCATCGTCGGCCTGCTCAATGCAGTCGGAATGTCGCGCGATTATAGCGGGTGGTGGTGCCGCTGCAATGACGACACGGCAGTTGTCGCACCGGCCGAAAGCCGACGCTCGGGCCGGTCGCGCGGGGCGGCGAGCATGGCGTCGACGGTGTCGTGCGTATGTCCGGATCGCACGTGCGCAGCCTGCGGCCGGCGGTGCGCCGGTCAGCGCGGCAGCGCTTCGGCTTCGGCCCAGCGCTTGAACGAATCGAGGCGCCGGCGCGTCTGCACGAGATAGAACGCGCCGATCAGCGGTTCGAGCAGCCAGCGCAGCCAGGATGGCTGCGCACGGAAGTGGTACGTGAACTTCACCTCGGTCGATCCGGGCGTGTGCTCGGTGAAGTTCCAACTGCCGCTGAAGCGTTCGAGCACCTTCGGCCCTTCGACCATTTCGACGGCGGCGACCTGCGGCGGACGGTACGAGATGTAGCGCGACACCATCGTCGCGCCCGACTGGCTGCGACAGAACGCGTCGACGCCGACATCGGCGGTCGTTCCGTCGAGCAGATACGCATCGATGAGAAAGTTGTCCCACACGAGCCGGCGTCCGTAATCCTGCGACCACGTGAACAGGCGCCTGCGATCGACCCCGACGGTCCGGCTGACTGAGATCCTCATGAGGGCGGGCGCCAGCGGCGCGGATTGGGATGCGATCGAGTGTACTGCGCCAAAAACACGTGTTTCGTCAGACTTCGTCAAGTCGAGCGTGTGCTCGAATACACTCGATTGACGCATCTCGGGAATTACCCTAGGATTCATTCCAACCCTTCGGGACAGACCCGGAGCGTTTCAATCTCTTGAGGGAGCCTCATGAGTACGCAACAGAACCGGCGCTTCGACGCGCTCGTTTTCATTGGTCGTTTCCAGCCTCCGCATCGTGGTCACCTGAACGTGCTGAAGTCGGCATTGAGCCGGGCCGAGCGCGTGTGCGTGCTGATCGGGTCGACCGACAAGCCCCGCACCATCAAGGATCCGTTCTCGTTCGACGAGCGCCGCCAGATGCTGGCTTCGCTGCTCGACGCGTCCGAGCGCGATCGCGTGACGATCGCGCCGCTGCAGGATTCGACCTACAACGACGGCGACTGGGTGCGCTGGGTGCAGGAGGCCGTCGCGTCCACGCTCGGCGACATCGCGCAGCGCAAGGTCGGGCTCATCGGCCACGAGAAGGACGCCACGTCGTATTACCTGCGGATGTTCCCGCAATGGGAGCTCGTCGACGTCGACGCGACGGAAGACATTTCCGCCACCGAGATCCGCGACCAGTATTTCGCCGAACGAACCAACAGCTTCGTGCAGTGGGCCGTGCCGGAACCCGTGTTCGGCTGGCTCGAGCGTTTCCGTACGCAGCCGGAGTTCGCGCAACTGAAGTCCGAGGCGGAATTCATTGCCGCGTACCGCAAGGCCTGGGCCGCTGCGCCGTATCCCGTCACGTTCGTGACGGTCGATGCGGTGGTCGTGCACTCCGGGCATATCCTGCTCGTGCGCCGCCGCAGCGAACCGGGCCGCGGCCTGTGGGCGCTGCCGGGCGGATTCGTGAACCAGGACGAGCGGCTCGATGCCGCATGCATCCGTGAGCTACGCGAGGAAACCGGCCTCAAGCTGCCGGAGCCCGTGCTGCGTGGCTCGATCAAGGATCGGCAGGTGTTCGATCACCCGACGCGGTCGCTGCGTGGCCGCACGATCACGCATGCGTGCCTGTTCAACTTTCCGACCGGCGAGCTGCCGCGCGTGAAGGGCAGCGACGACGCCGACAAGGCGCGCTGGGTTCCGCTCAACGAATTCGCGCAGATGCGCAACGTGATGTTCGAGGATCACTTCGACATCGCGTATCACTTCCTGGGGAAGCTGTGACGCGCTGATTCCCCGCATTCGGTCCGCCGCGACAGACGCGGCGGCACTTCAACGGCCTAGAGGAGCTCTAGCCATGCAAAACGATCCCGGCGGCTTTGCCGCGGTTCTTTCCAATCCGATTCTCAATACGGATTCGTACAAGGCTTCCCACTTCCTCCAATATCCGCCGGACGCGTCGGCGATGTTCTCGTACGTCGAATCGCGCGGCGGCCGATACGACCGCACGCTGTTCTTCGGCCTCCAGATGCTGCTGAAGGAATATCTGTGCAAGCCGGTCACGCACGCGATGATCGACGACGCGCGCGATTTCTTCGCCGTGCATGGCGAGCCGTTCGACGAAGCAGGATGGCGCCATATCGTCGAGCACTACGACGGCTACCTGCCGGTGAAGATCCGCGCGGTGCCGGAGGGTTCGATCGTGCCGGTGCACAACGTGCTGATGACGGTCGAATGCGAGGATCCGCAGGTGTTCTGGCTCGCGTCGTATCTCGAGACGATGCTGTTGCGCATCTGGTATCCGGTGACGGTGGCGACCCGCAGCTGGCATGTGCGCCAAACGATTCGCCGCTTCCTCGAAAGGACCGACGACGATCTCGCGCAACTGCCGTTCAAGCTGCACGACTTCGGCGCGCGCGGCGTGTCGAGCGCGGAATCGGCCGCGATCGGCGGCGCCGCGCACCTCGTGAGCTTCATGGGTTCGGACACGGTGCTCGGCGTGCTGGCCGCGAACCGCTTCTATCGCGAGCCGATGGCCGCCTATTCGGTGCCGGCGGCCGAGCACAGCACGATCACGTCTTGGGGGCGCGAAGGCGAGGCCGATGCGTACCGCAACATGATCGGCCGCTTCGGGTTGCCGGGCGCGATCGTATCGGTCGTGTCGGACTCCTACGATCTGTTTGCCGCACTCGATCTGTGGGGCGGCGAACTTCGGCAGTCGGTGATCGATTCGGGCGCGACGCTCGTCGTGCGCCCCGATTCCGGCGACCCGGTGACGATCGTGCTGCAGACGGTGCGGGCGCTCGATGCGTCGTTCGGTTCGACCGTGAACGGCAAGGGGCGGCGCGTGCTGAACCGCGTGCGCGTGATCCAGGGCGACGGCGTCGACGAGCAGTCGATCGAAGCGATCCTCGTCGCGCTCGACGAGGCGGGCTACGCGGCCGGCAACGTCGTATTCGGCATGGGCGGCGCGTTGTTGCAGCGTGTGAACCGCGATACGCAGCGCTTTGCGATGAAGTGTTCGGCCGTGCGGCGCGGCGGTGTGTGGCACGACGTCCGCAAGGACCCGGTCACCGATCGGGGCAAGCGCTCCAAGGCGGGGCAGCTCACGCTGCTGCGCAATCGCCGCACCGGCGAGTATCGGACGGTGACGCTGCCGGTTGCGTGGGACGATCGTGCGCTGGAAGGCGAATGGGACGAGGCGCTCGAGACGGTGTTCGACACCGGGCGTTTGCTCGTCGATACGTCGTTCGCCGAGGTGCGGGCGAGGGCGCACGCGGGGGAGGCGTGACGCAGGCGGCGGGGCATCCCGCCGCGGCACGGCCGGTTCGCGTCACTTGCCGGCCAGCACCCGGCCGCCGGCATCCGCCGCCGCGCCGCCGCGTTCCACCCCACGCGCCGCGTCCATTGCCCGCGCAAGCGCATCGAACACGGCGGGCCCCTTGCAGCGCGACACGTTGAAGCGCATGTACGACGTCGCGCTGCGCGACACGCTGAATACGTCGCCGGGCGCGAGCACCACGTCGCGGTCCAGCGCGTGGCGCGCGACGCGCGCGGCGTCGAGCCCGTCCGGCAATTGCGCCCACACGAACAACCCGCCGCGCGGCTCCGTCCAGATCGCGAGGCCGGCTCGCGCGAGGCGCCGGATCGTTTCGCCCATCGCATCCGCGAGACGCGCGCGCAGGCTGTCGAGATGGCGTCGGTACGTGCCGTCGATCAGCAGCCGGTGCACGACGTTCGCGCCGATCTGCGCGTTGCCGAACGATGTCGCGAGTTTCAGGTCGACGAGCGCGTCGATCCATTCCGGGCGCGCGGCGACATAGCCGCAGCGGATCGCGGCCGACAGCGTCTTCGAGAAGCTGCCGATCGACACGACGCGCGACAGTCCGTCGAACGCCGCGAGGCGCGGCGCGGGCGTGCTCTCGAAATCCGCGAAGATGTCGTCCTCGACGATCAGCAGCCCGTGCTGGGCCGCGAGCGTCAGCAGCCGGTGCGCGACGGGCGGCGCGAGCGTCGCGCCGGTAGGGTTGTGCAGTGCCGCGTTGGTGATGTACAGGCGCGGCCGGTGCTCGGCGAGTACTTGCTCGAAGCGCACGAGATCGGGGCCGTTCGGCGTGAACGGTACGCTGACGATCCGCGCGCGGTGCGCGCGCAGCAGCGCCTGGAAGTTGAAGTAGCACGGATCGTCGAGCACGACGGTATCGCCAGGTTCCAGCAGCAGGCGGCACACGAGGTCGAGCGCGTGCGTGCCGCCGTCGGTCAGCATGATCTGCGCGGGTTCCGCGTGCACGCCGTGCTGCGCGAGCCGCCATGCAAGCTGCTGGCGCAGCGCGGGCAGGCCGAGCGGCGTCGCATAGTCGGTCAGCGCATCGGATTCGTCGCGCGACACGGCGCGCAGCGCGCGACGCAGGCTTTCGTCGGGCAGCCACGACGACGGCAACCATCCGCAGCCGGGCTTCACCGACGTCGGCGCCGCTTCGAGCGACTGGCGCGACAGCCACAGCGGATCGAGCTCGCGATCGAGGCGCGGGCCCAGCTCGGCGAGCGCGAGCGGCGGTGCGTGGCCCGACACGTAGAAGCCCGAACCGCGCCGCGCGACGAGCACGCCTTCGCTCGCGAGCCGCTCGTACGCATCGACGACCGTCGATTTCGACACGCCGAGGGCGTCGGCCATCATCCGGATCGACGGCACGCGCGCACCGGGCATCAGCGCACGGCTCGCGATCCGCGCGCGCAGGGTATCCATGACGGTTTCCACACGCGTGCGCGACGGCGCGGGCGGAGCGGGAATCGGGGCGGAATGGCTCATGGTGAACGATGAACTGTACGGCCGGTTGTTCAGTACAGTTTGTCTGAATTGTATTGGGCTGTAGCTTACGCCGTTTTTGCCGACGGCGGATCATCGGTCATCCATCTTCCATTCAGGGTTGACCGTGCAAAAGACGACCGACGGATGGCTCAGCGGCATGCTGGGCGTCATCATCTTCAGTGGCTCGCTGCCCGCGACGCGTGTCGCGGTGCAAGGGCTCGACCCGCTGTTCCTCACGTTCGCGCGCGCGACGATCGCCGGTGCGCTCGGCCTGCTGCTGCTCGTCGTGCTGAAGCAGAAGCGGCCGTCGCGTGCCGAGGCCGTGTCGCTGGCCGTCGTCGCGCTCGGTGTCGTGGTCGGGTTCCCGTTGCTGACGGCGCTTGCGCTGAAGCACGTGACGTCGGCGCATGCGATCGTGTTCGTCGGGCTGCTGCCGCTTGCGACCGCGCTGTTCGGCGTGTGGCGCGGCGGCGAACGGCCGCGGCTGCCGTTCTGGATCTTCTCGATCGTCGGCAGCGGCGCGGTGGCCGCGTTCGCGCTGCGCAACGGCGGGCAGGCGTCGGTGCTCGGCGATGCGCTGATGCTGGCCGCGATCGTCGCGTGCGGGCTCGGTTATGCGGAAGGCGCGCGGCTGTCGCGCCAGCTCGGCGGCTGGCAGGTGATCTCGTGGGCGCTGGTGCTGTCGCTGCCGCTGATGTTGCCGCTCGCGTGGCTGACCTGGCCCGCGTCGTTCGACGGCGTCGACGCCGCCGCGCTGTGGGGGCTCGCGTACGTGTCGCTGTTCAGCATGTTGATCGGCTTCGTGTTCTGGTATCGCGGGCTTGCACTCGGCGGGATCGCGGGCGTCGGCCAGTTGCAGTTGCTGCAGCCGTTCTTCGGCTTGCTGCTCGCGGCGGGGCTGCTGCACGAGACGGTGCCGCCGTCGATGGTCGTCGTGACGGTCGTGGTGGTCGGCTGCGTGGCGGGTGCGAAGTACTTCTCGAAGATGGCGCCCGTGCAGCGCGCGGGGTGAGGCAGGCGCGGCGGCGTGCCGCGCATCGGGCCGACGTTACCCGATGCGAGGCCGGCGGCAACGCGATGGCTGCCGATGCGCACGATCGCGATCGTAGACCCGGCCCGAAGCAAAACGGCCAGGCTGCCGGTAGCGGCAAGCCTGGCCGTTGGCGTTCGTCACGCCGTACGCGTGTTACTCGAACGTCTCCAGCGCGAGCAATTCGCCGATCGTCTGCCGGCGGCGGATCAGTCGCGGCGTACCGCGATCGACCAGCACTTCCGGCGCGAGCGGCCGGCTGTTGTAGTTCGAGGACATCGACGCGCCATACGCACCCGCGTCGTGCAGGAACAGCAGGTCGCCGATCTGCGGCTGCGCGAGCTTGCGGTGCGTGACCACCCCGCCGGCATCCTGCGTGAACACGTCGCCCGATTCGCACAGCGGCCCGGCGATCGCGAGATCGACGAGCGGCCGGCCGGCGGGCAGCGCGCCGTCGTGCGCGTGCACCGATACCGCGTGATAGCTACCGTACATCGACGGGCGCATCAGGTCGTTGAAGCCCGCGTCGATCAGCACGAAATCGTGTTTCGGCCGACGGTTGACGGCCTGTACTTCGGTGACGAGCGTGCCGGCTTCGGCGACGAGAAAGCGGCCCGGTTCGATCTCGATGCGCACCGGGTGGCCGAGATGCCGTTCGATCCGCTTGCGCGCGGCGTCCCATTGGCTGAAGTAGTGATCGACGTCGACACGCGGTTCGCCGTCGCGATACGGAATCGACAGGCCGCCGCCGGCCGAGATCGCGTCGATGTCGTGGCCGAGCGACGTGACGAGATCGACCATCGCGTCGCACACCTGCGACAGGTGGCCGTAGTCGACGCCCGAACCGATGTGCATGTGGATGCCGACCAGCTTCAGCCCGTACTGGCGCACGATCTCGATCGCGCGCGGCACGTCGTCGATCCAGATGCCGTGCTTGCTCTGCGGGCCGCCGGTGTTGGTCTTGTTGCTGTGGCCGTGGCCGAAACCGGGATTGACGCGCAGCCACACGCGGTGGCCGGGCGCATGCTCGCCGATGCGCGCGAGCATGTCGAGCGAACCGGCGTTCACGGTCACGCCATGCTTGAGCACCGCCGCGAGCGTCGGGCGATCGATCAGGTCGGCCGTGAACACGACGCCTTCCGGCTCGCCGCCCGGGCTGAAACCGGCCGCGAGGCTGCGTTCGATCTCGCCGAGCGACACGGCGTCGACACACGCGCCTTCCTCGCGCATCAGCTTCAGGATATGGACGTTCGAATTCGCCTTCTGCGCATAGCGGATCACGTCGAACTGGCGCAGTTGGGCAATGCGGTTGCGGATGACGTCGGCGTCGTACACCCACAGCGGGGTGCCGTATTGCTGCGCGAGCGTCGCGAGCTGGCGGGAATCGAGGGACATGGCGGATGAATCGGATCGAATGAACGGATAACCGGATGATGCGCCTGATTGGCTATACGGTAAAATGCCTATCTATCGATATTCGATTCATTTTTGATATATACGATCATGCTGACGCACCGTCATATCGAGGTTTTTCGCGCGCTGATGGTCACCGGCAGCACGACGCGCGCAGCCGAAATGCTGTACACGTCGCAGCCGACCGTCAGCCGCGAGCTGGCGCGGATGGAGCAGGTCGTCGGCTTTACGTTGTTCGAGCGCGCGCACGGCCGGTTGCGGCCGACGATGGCCGCGCTCACGCTGTTCGACGACGTGCGGCTCGCGTATGTGGGGCTCGAACGCGTCGCGGCGACGGCCGCGCGCCTGCGCGAGTTTCGCGACGGGCAACTGTCGGTGATCGCGTTGCCGGCGTTCTCGCACGCGATCCTGCCCGGTGCGTGCCGGCGCTTTCACGGGGCGCATGCGGGCGTCAGCGTGTCGGTCGCGACGCAGGAGTCGCCGGTGCTGGAGGAGTGGCTCACGGCCCAACGTTACGACCTCGGGTTGACCGAGCGCGACGTCGCGCCGGCCGGCACCGTACTCACGCCGCTGCTCGAAGTCGACGAGGTGTGCGTGCTGCCCGACGGCCACCCGCTGCTCGCGCAGGACGCGATCGACCTGCCGGATCTCGCCGACCGCCCGTTCGTGAGCTTGTCGCTGAACGATCCGTACCGCATCCTGATCGACGAGGCATTCGCGCAGCTCGGCGTCGCGCCGCGTTCGGTGGTCGACACCCCGTCGGCGGTGTCGGTGTGTGCGTTCGTGCGGCAAGGGCTCGGGGCTGCGATCGTCAACCCGCTCACGGCGCTCGATTTCGTCGGGCGCGACCTGCACGTGCGGCCGCTGACGCGCTCGTTTCCGTACCGGGTCAGCGTGGTCGTGCCCGAGCACCGGCCGAAGAGCCTGCTCGTCGATGCGTTCGCCGATGCGCTGCGCGGCGAAGCGAAGGCGATCCGCCGCCGGCTGGCCGCACTCCTCGGCTAGCGGCGCCGCCGTATGATGGTCGTTTCGCCGCCATCGTCCTCGTTTTCCGGAATCCCGTCATGACCGACGCATCGTCTTTCCTAGAGCAACCGACCCTCGCCGGTGAGCGTGTCGTCCTCCGCCCGCTCGACGTATCCGACCGGCAGGCGCTGCTGGACGCCGCGGCCGACGGCGAGTTGTGGAACCTCACGGTCACGGTCGTGCCGGGCGCGCAGACGGTCGACGCGTACATCGACACGGCGTTGCAGGGGAGAGCGGCCGGCACCGTGATGCCGTTCGTGATCGTCGATCGCGCGTCGGGCCGTGCAATCGGCAGTACACGCTTCTGGAAAATCGATCGCAAGAATCGCAAGCTCGAGATCGGTCATACGTGGCTGAGCGAATCGGCGCAGCGTACGCGCGCGAATACCGAAGCGAAGTGGTTGCTGCTGGCTTATGCGTTCGACACGCTGCAATGCGTGCGCGTGCAGTTCACGACGGACGAGCTGAACGAGAAATCGCGCGCGGCGATCCTGCGGCTCGGTGCGAAACAGGAGGGCATCGTGCGCCACGAACGGATCATGCCGGATGGCCGCAAGCGCAACTCGGTGCGCTTCAGCATCATCGACGACGAATGGCCGGAAGTGCGTGCGCGACTCGAGGCGAAGCTGGCGACGTAACCCGTAACGCGGGACGCTCGACGTGCGTCGCGCCGCCGGCAGGGGAGGCGGCAGCGCGACGGCGGAGGAAACGGTGCGCCGCGCATGATGCGCGGCGCTGCATCGCCTTACTGCGCCGATGCGAGGTGATGACGCTGCGCGAGCTTCTGCGCGTCCGCGTAGTGCGCCTGCAGGATCGGCAGCGCCTGGCGTGCGACTTCCTTCAGCTTGGTGTCGCGGCCCGACGCGATTTCGGCCTGGAACGCCGAGATCGCCTTCTGCTGGCCGGCGAGCGCGACCTGTTCGATATAGGCCTTGTCGAACTCGGCGCCGCGCAGGCTCTTGATGCTGTTCAGCACGGTCGTGTCCGGGTCGTTGGCCGGCACGTCGACGCCGCGCGGGCTTGCCGCGCGCATCGCCTGGATGATCTTTGCATCGTCGGTCGACACGCGTTGCGCGAACGCCTTGACCTGGCTGTCCGACGTGCGCGAATCGGCGATGCGTGCCGCGTCGTGCTGGGTCGACACGGTCTTCGTGCCGTCCGTGATGAAGGCCTGGTCGGCTTCGTGAATGCGCGTCGCGGTCGCGGCCGGCGCAGCGGACGCGCCGGGCGCCGGTTGCGCGGTTTGCGCGGTCGCCGTCACGGCGACGAGAAGCAGGCCAGCGGCAGACAAGGCAAGGCGCGAAATATGGGGAAAGCGGTTCATGGGACCTCCTTTCGATCGGGGCTCTGGTTGAAAAACGGATCGTGCGATCCGTCGCTGTGCGAGAGACCGGGCGCGCCCGGGCCGGAGTCGACCGCCGCTCTGCCGCGGCGCCGGTCGAAGTGGGTTGTCCGGCCCGACTGATTCTAGGAGAGCGCTCGGGTAGCAGGTGCAACCGTGCTGTGGTTTGTGTAACGGTTGGTAAGACGAATCGAGGGGCATGTGTGCAGCCCGGTAGCGAGTACCTGATGCGCATGCGGCGATGGCAATTTTTGCGCGCGCGTGGCGCATGCAATGCATGAGATGCGCGTGCTTCTCATCTGCAATTCATCGGCGTGATGGCGTCGCAGCCGTGGCCGTCGCGATGGCCGCGCATCGGGCGAGTGGGCTGCGTGAGGGCGTGGCGTGCGTGAAGCGTTACACGCGATCGAGCAGCGCATCGAGGCGCGGCAGCAACGGCGTCGCGCAATGTGCCTGCAACGCGTCGGGTGCCGTGTAGCCCCACGCGACACCCTGAAAGGCGATACGTGCATGCCGTGCCGCGTCTGCGTCGCGGATTTCGTCGCCGACGTACAGCACTTCGTCGGCGCGCACGCCGGCCTCGCGAACGAGCGCGCGCAGACGGCGCGCCTTGCCGAACAGCGGAATGCCGCAGGCGAAATGGTCGACGCGCGCGCCGGCGCGCGGGCCGAGCCGGTCACGTACGATCTCCTCGGTATTCGACGTGGCGATCGCGATGCGGATGCCGCGCGCGGCGAGCGCGTCGAACGTTTCGTCGACCCCGGGGAACAGCCGCACGTGCGCGACGCGCGGCCGCATCAGGCGGCGCATGTCGATCGTCACGCGCGGCACTTTCCACATCGGCACCTCGAGCGCGCGGACGATGTCGCGCGCCGACATGCCGCGCAGCGCCGGGCGCAGTTCGGGCGTGGCGTCGCGAAAGCCGTGCAGGCGCGACGCCTCCGACAGCGCGGCGAGAAAACTGTCGAGCGAATCGGCGAGCGTGCCGTCGAAGTCGAAGGCGACGAGGCGGTAGGTCATGAAGCAGCGTCTCGGTTTATCGGCGGATGCCATTGTCGCCGAATCGAGGATGAGCAGTGCGGCTGTTCGTCCACGGCGGACACTGGTGCCCCTTGTTCCGCATCCCACGGCGCGGTATCGTCGATGCTCCGCCTTCCGCCCCTCGCACCGGAGAACAGACGTGCCCGCTGCCACTCCCGCCACGCTCAGATTTTCCACCGACAAGCGCGAACTCGACATCGACGCGATCTTCGAATTCCTGCATCGCGACGCGTACTGGTCGCAGGGCATTCCGCGCGACGTGGTCGAGCGGGCGATCGAGGGCTCGCTGTGCTTCGGCGCGTACGTCGGCGACCGGCTCGTCGGGTTCGCGCGGCTCGTCACCGATCACGCGACGTTCGCGTATCTGTGCGACGTGTTCGTGTTGCCGGCCGAACGCGGCAACGGCTACGGCCGCGCACTGATCGACCATGTATTCGCGCAGGAGATGGTGCAGCGGCTGCGCCGCATCATGCTCGTCACGACCGACGCGCACGAACTCTATCGGCCGGTCGGTTTCGGTCCGCCCGCGAATCCCGAGCGGCTGATGGAGATCCGCCGCCCCGACATCTACACGAAACGCTGACGGGCGGCGCAGCGCATACAATACGCGCTTTCCGTTTTTGCCGAAGAGAAGCCACCATGACCGAACAGGAAGCCGAACAGCTCGCGACGCACCGCCACTACAAGGGCGGCCTGTACCGCTACATCGGCGTTGCGCGCCACTCCGAAACCGAGGAATCGGTGGTCGTCTACGAGCATCTGTGGCCGCATGCGCGCGGGCTGTGGGTGCGGCCGGAAGCGATGTTCAACGGCAATCTCGAAGACGGCACGCCGCGTTTTCGCAAGCTGCGCGACTGATATCCGCGGCCGGCGGCGCGCGCCGCAAGGTAGGCCGGTTGCGTGAGCGAGCGTACGCGCGTTACGTACCGGCGAGGGCCTTCACCAGTTCCGGCGGTGCATGCCTGACCGTCACCTCCGGCGTGCCGTGCCACGCCGCGAGTTTCTTCACGGCCTTTGCAACATCGGTCGCGAGCCCGGTGCCGAACCGCACGCCCGGCTCGACGTGCACGGCTTTCAGCTCGAACGTGCCGAGCGTGCGATGCGCTTTCGCGTCGACGCGGCCCACCAGCCGGCCGCGATGCAGCACGGGCAGGCAGAAATAGCCGTAGCGCCGCTTGTGCGCGGGCGTATAGCACTCGATCGTGTAATCGAAACCGAACAGCGTCGACGCGCGCCGGCGATCCCACACGACCGGGTCGAACGGCGACAGCAGCGTCGTAACCGTCGAGCGCAGCGTATCGGCCGCCGCCGCCGGCAGCAGCGCATCGAGCGAGCGATGTACGTAGGCCGGCTCCTTCCAGTCGTCGATCTGCACCGGAATCAGGTCGCCGGCCTCGGCGAGCCGCTCGAGTTCCGCGCGGTACGAACGGCGCGGCAGCCGATAGTAGTCGGCCACCCAGTCCGCGCGCACGACGCCGAGCGCGCGACACGTGTAGTCGAGCAGCGCGGGCAGTACGGCCTCGCGCGGCGGCAGGTCGCGCGTATCGTCCCAGTCCGGCAGCACGCGTTCGCGCACGTCGTACACGCGCTGGAAATTGCGGCGCTCCGACACCATCAGCTCGCCCGTCGTGAACAGCACTTCCAGGTGACGCTTTTCCGGCTTGCGATCCCACCAGCCGTTGCCCTTCACGCCGTCCTCGCGCGCGAAATCGGCTGACCGCACCGGGCCTTCCTCGCGAATCCGCGCAAGCAGCCGTTCGATTTCCGGACGATTCTGCGCGTGCCATTCGGCCGCATATTTCCAGCCCATCCCCGACGGATCGAGCATCTTGTAGCGCATCAGCCCGAATTGCTCGATCGGCAGGAAACACGCTTCGTGCGACCAGTATTCGAACAGGCGCGCCTCGGCGAGATGTTCGTCGAGCCAGTGCGGCGAGAAATCGCCGAGCCGGCTGAACAGCACGAGATAAGGGCTGCGTGCGACGACGTGGATGGTGTCGATCTGCAACTGCGCCATCCGGCGGATGGTGTCGAGCACGTCGGACTTGGTCGCCTTGCGGCGCGGCGGCGTGAGCAGGCCCTGGGCGGCGAGATGCAGTGCGCGGGCGGCGGCGGGCGAGAGCGTGAGCATCGGAAGGACGGTCGAGGGTGGCGATCGGGAACTACTTTAGCGCGAAAGCGGCGCGCGCGTGCGACGCGCGGCCGCAACGCGTCTGACAATGGTTGACAGATGCGTTTTGCAAGTTTCCCTATAGTGCAGTTCATGGCGCGACGACAAATGCGCGCAACGATTCCGCTTCCGACGCACATATGTCCATGGCACGCAGGAAGCGAATCCGGGATTCCCAACCCCCATCGGGAGCCCCGGAGCCCTGAGCGGACATCCATGCGGCTGTGCACCGGCCCCGTGTGGATGTCCGCTGATTTTTTTGTTTTTCCGGTTTGGCGTCCGTTGCTGCGCGACAGGTCATGCCGCCGCGCCGGCCGCTTGATGCCGCTCATTGCCGCTTGCCGCGCGCGACTTCGTCGCCGGCGCCGGGCGGCAGCCGCCGCGTGATCGGAATCGACGCGAACGAGCACAGCCCGACCACCAGGAACGCGGGCCAGAAATCCGACCACACCATCGCCTGATGGCCCTGGAGCCAGTGCGACACGTGCAGTACGAGGCCGGCCACCGTCACGCCGAGGCCCAGCGACATCTGCTGCACGACGCTGCCGAGGCTCGTCGCGCGGCCCGCGTCGCGCGGCGAGATGTCCGCGTAGATCATCGAATTCAGGCTCGTGAACTGCAGCGCGGGGAAGATGCCGCCGACGAGCACGATCAGCCAGATTGCCCACGTCGCCATGCCGGGATGGAACACGCCGTACGCGGCGATCGCCAGGCCCGCGAATGCCGCGTTGTAGATCAGCACCGTGCGAAAACCGAAGCGGCGCAGCGTATGCGTGGCGGTCGAGCGGCTGACCGCGCCGCCGAGCGCGGACGCGCACGTGATGAGCCCCGAGTGGAACGCGCTCATGCCGAGCCCTTCCTGCAGCGCGAGCGGCAGCAGGAACGGCACCGCGCCGAGCCCGACGCGGAACAGCGAGCCGCCCACGACGCTCGCGTGATACGTCGGGATCTTCAGGAAACTGAGGTCGAGCACCGGGCGCTCCTTGCGGCGCGCGTACGGCACGTACAGCGCGAGCATCGCGGCGCCCGCCGCGCACATGGCGATCGCGTTCGAGCGCGACGTGAGCGAACCGTCGATCAGCGTGAGGCCCATCAGCAGCAGCGCGGCGCCGCTCGCCGACAACAGGAAACCGAACCAGTCGAGCGGGCCCGGGTCGGGCTCGTGCGTGTTCGCGATGTGCTTGCTCGCGAGGTAGATCCCGTAGAGGCCGATCGGCACGTTGATGAAGAAGATCATCCGCCAGTGCAGGTAGGTCGTGATGAAGCCGCCGACGAGCGGCCCGACCGTGGGCCCGAACAGCGCGGGAATCGCGAGGTAGTTCATCGCGCGCACGAGATCGGAGCGCGGCACCGCGCGGAAGATGATGATGCGCCCGACCGGCACCATCATCGCGCCGCCGACGCCCTGTATGAAGCGTGCGAACGTGAGCACGCCGAGGGAGTTGGACGCCGCGCACATCAGCGAGCCGACGACGAAGATGCCGATCGCGGTGCGGAACACGGCGCGCGCGCTGAAGCGGTCGGCGAGCCAGCCGCAGATCGGAATGAACACGCCGAGACCGACCACGTAGGCCGTGATCGCAATGTTCAGGGTGACGGGGTTGTGCCCGAAGTCCCTCGCCATCGCAGGCAGTGCGGTGACGATGATGTTCGCGTCGACGCTTTCCATGAACAACGCACAGGCAACGATGAGCGGTGCTAGAAAGACGGGCGACATGGGCTGGGCGCGCGGTAAAGGCGTCATTATGCCCACAATGTGACCGCTGCGTCACGTGCGACAACAGTTGTTCCGCATGTTGCAACAGTCGTCTTTTCCGGAGGATGGCGGCGAAGGGACGACTGCGCATGTGCGAGCGATGCGTTGCCGGTGCGTGCCGCATGCGTTGCCTGGCACGAACAACGCAGTGTCGCCGCAGCGGAGCGTGGGCGCGTTTTCGATGCCGGGCTGGACGTCGCCGCAGTGATCGCCGAACGGTGTGTCGCACGGCGCGTCGACCGCGCGTTGGCGCTCGAATGCGACGAGTGGATCGACGTTGGCCGGCCGGATCGATGCCTTTTGACGGAGCGGCAGGACGTTCCTAAAATATGAGCGATTGCTCATATTCAAGCCCGCCTCCCGCCATGTCCGAATCGTCGTCGCGCATTCCGCTTTCGCCGCGCAAGGCGCCGCGCCAGCGCCGCTCGGTGGCCACCGTCGATGCGATCGTCGAGGCTGCCGCTCGCATTCTCGAGCGCGACGGCTTCGACGGTTACACGACGAACGCCGTCGCCGCGCTGGCCGGCGTGAGTATCGGCTCGCTCTACCAATATTTCCCGAACCGCGATGCGCTGACCGCTGCGCTCGTCGAGCGCGAGAGCGCGCATCTGCTCGACGACGTCGAGCGGGCGGCCGCGCTGTCGTCCTGCGACGACGTGCTGCGCACGCTGGTGCGCGGGGCCGTCGCGCACCAGATGCGCCGGCCGGCGCTCGCGCGGCTGATCGATTTCGAGGAGGCGCGGTTGCCGCTCGGCGCGCGCACCGCGCGCGTCGCGGACCGCATCCACGCGACGTTGCTGCATGCGCTCGGGTTGCGGGATGCGCCGCGCGTCGCCGCGCCCGACGTCGTCGCGCACGATCTGCTCGCGATCGTGAAAGGCATCGTCGACGCGGCGGGCGCGCGCGGCGAGACCGATGCGGATGCGCTCGACGCGCGCGCGTGGCGGGCGGTGCGCGGCTATCTCCGGGAGTCGCGCGAATCGAAACTTGCTTGATATGCATGTTTCGTGCGACAGTCGCACCCATTCGCTCCACAACATGACGCGTATCGATCGAAGGCCATCGAGACGAACGCGCGCGCGAACGAGACCTCGTGCCGATCCACTCACCATCGAAAGGAGGGGACACGCCATGACGTCACGTCGTGCCGCACCGCTTGCATCTCGCTTCCCGTCGCGCCAGTCACCGCCCGCGCCGCGTCTGCGCTGGGCTGCTGCACTGGCCATCGCCTATCTCGCCGTCGCCGGTTGCGCCGCGCAGGCCGACAATGCGAACCAGGCCGCCGCGCAAGCGGCCAGCCAGTCCGCGATGCCTGCCACCACCGCAGCCGCTCCCGCTCCCGCGTCGGGCACGCTGCTGCCGCCGCCGAGCCAGCTCTACGGCGACCTGTTCGTCGCGGTGCAGACCGCGCAGCTCTACCCCGACCAGAAGACCTTCGTCGACGCCACGCCCGATACCGACCCCGCGACGATCGTGCAGTTGTATCAGCAACAGAAATCGCAGCCGGGCTTCTCGCTGAAGGCGTTCGTCGACCAGCATTTCACGCCGCCCCCGGAAGGCGGCGTGACGCCGCCGCCGAATCAGACGCTGCGCCAGCATATCGACTGGCTGTGGCCGCAGCTCACGCGCACGAGCGTCACGGCGCCCCCGTACAGTTCGCTGATTCCCATGCCGAAGCCGTACGTCGTGCCGGGTGGCCGTTTCCGCGAAGGCTACTACTGGGATACCTATTTCACGATGCTCGGGCTGCAGGTGTCGGGGCGCGAGGATCTCGTCGACGACATGCTCGACAACTTCGCATATCTGATCGATACGATCGGGCACATCCCGAACGGCAACCGCACGTACTACGCGAGCCGTTCGCAGCCGCCGTTCTTCGCGTACATGGTCACGCTCGCCGCGCAGGCCGAAGGCGACAAGGTCTACCAGAAATACCTGCCGGCGCTGCGCAAGGAGTATGCGTACTGGATGCAGGGCGAAACCACGACGCCGCGCGGGCAGGCGGCGCGCAACGTGGTCGCGATGCCCGACGGCGCCGTGCTGAACCGCTACTGGGATGCGAGCGACACGCCGCGCGACGAGTCGTATCTCGAGGACGTGACCACCGCGAAATCGGTGCCGTCCCGCCCGGCGAACGAGGTGTACCGCGACCTGCGCGCGGGCGCCGAAAGCGGGTGGGACTACAGCTCGCGCTGGTTCGGCGACGGCAAGACGCTCGCGACGATCCGCACGACCTCGATCGTGCCGGTCGACCTGAACAGCCTGATGTTCCATCTCGAGACGACGATCGTGAAGGGCTGCGCGATCACGCGCGACATCGCCTGCGTGGCCGATTTTTCAGGGCGCGCGGCGCGGCGTGCGGCCGCGATCAATCGTTACCTGTGGAACCGTCGCGGCTATTACGGCGACTATGACTGGCAGTTGCGCAAGCCGCGCGACGGCGTGACGGCGGCCGCGCTGTATCCGTTGTTCGCGGGCGTCGCGTGGCCGGAGCGCGCGAAGGCGACCGCGCGCGAAGTGCGCAAGACGCTGCTGCAGCCGGGCGGCCTCGCGACGACGACCGAGAACACGGGCCAGCAGTGGGATGCGCCGAACGGCTGGGCGCCGCTGCAGTGGATCGCGATCGACGGGCTGCGCCGTTACGGCGAGCCGGCGCTCGCGAAGGACATCGGCACGCGTTTCCTGTCCGACGTGAAGCACGTGTACGCGACCGAAGGCAAGCTCGTCGAGAAATACGTGGTCGAGGGCACCGGCACGGGCGGCGGCGGGGGCGGCGAATATCCGTTGCAGGACGGCTTCGGCTGGACCAACGGCGTCACGCTGAAGCTGCTGGGGCTGTACGGCGAGTAATGCACCGCGGGTAAGCCGCGGGCGGGCCGTGTGCTTGCACGGCAGGCAACCCCACGGGCCGGACCGTCGCGCAAGCGGCCGTCCGGCCCGTGTTTTCATGCGGCGGGCGTCAGAACGTGATCGTCGTGCGCACGCCGACCACCGTTTCGTCGCCGATGCGCGCGCCGGCCGCGTTCGGGTTCGGGATGCCGCCGCCCGGGCGGAAGAAGTGCTGCAGGTCGGCCTGCACTTGCCACCATGGAGCGATCTGGTACTGATAGGTCGCCTCGACGACCGTCTCCGCACGGCGCACCGGATAGCCGGGCGTCGTGTACGCGCCGGTGTCGCCGTCGAGGCCGCGCGCATGCGAGCCGATCTTCGCGTAGCCGATCGCGATGCCGGCGACGTCGTTGTCGCGTCCGGCGAACGGCGCCTTCAGCGTCACGCCGGCGTTGGCGGCGAAATCGACGACATTGCGATCGCCCGGCGAGCCCATCACGCGCGCGAACACGCCGACCGAGCGCGGGCTGTCGGCGGACGGCCGCCACACCATCTGATCCGCGACCGCATAAAAGCCGTAGTTGCCGCGATGCGTGGCAGGGGTACCGTTGCTCGCCGGATCGGCGAGCGACAACCCGTCGGCGCCGTAGCGCGGATCGTTCGCATGCTGCGAGTGATACCAGAAGCCGAGTTTGTACGTGCCGGGCAGGCCCGCCGGTTGCGAGGCCTTCGGATCGGCGGGCGGCGCGTTCAGCGCGTACTGCACTTCGCCGATCACGAATGCGCCGCTGCGCAGGTTGAAGTTGGTGCCATGCGCGTTCAGCACCTGCGCGTCGCCGTCGGCGCGGCCGGCCGGGTTGCCGTCGAACACGCCGACCATCGCGGTCCACGCGTCGGCCGGTTTCACGCGCAGCCGCACGCCGAGCGACGACAGCGGATACGCGGGGCCGCCGGACGGCAGGTCGGTGGACGGCAGCACGGGCCAGCCGAACGTCGCGTTCATGAACGTCGCCGCATTCTGGCTCACCATGAATTCCTGGTCGACGCTCTGCTGGCCGACTTTCACGTCGACCTTGCCGTCGAGCAGCGACTGCTGGTACCAGAGTTCCCACAGGCGGGTGGTCGAATTGGCCTCGATGCCGGTCGCGGTCTGCAACGTCTGCAGGTAGCGCTGCGTGAGGTTGGTGCCGTGGATCTGCAGCCCCGACACGTTGAACGTGCCGCCCGGCAGGCCGATCGCCTTGCCGGTATCGACGTCGAAACCGAATTGCGTGAGCCCCTGGTACGCGCCGCCGCGACCCGTGCCGCCGGACGTGTTGTACAGATACTCGCTGGTTTCCTGCAGGCTCAGCGTGACGCCGTGCTCGTCGAGCACGTCACGCAGGCCGCCCATGTTGCCGAGCAGGTTCGAGCGTTCCCAGAGGCCGGTGGGCGCGGGCGCGGCAGCATCGGCGGCCTGTTGCGTGGGGGCGGTAGCGTCGCCCGCGCCGGCCGCCGGTTCGGCGGCGGACGCTGCTTGTGCGAATGCGGAGGTGGCGGCGAGCGACAGCAGCAGCGCGGCGAGCGCATCGGCGCGACGCTTGCGCGGGATGGGTGAGAGCGGGTTCTTCATTTGGGTTCCGTTGGCAGTTTGATTAGTTAAGCTGAGGAAACGGGAACGGGATGCGGGGGCATGCGACGAGACGGCCCGCGCGGAGAAGGGCTTACGGCAGCCAGCCGCCGACGCGCCACACGTGCGCGAAGCCGACGCGGGGCGCGACCGAGCACAGCAGCGCGGCGAGCGCGACCGCGGTCGCCGTCGCGGCGATGAGCAGGCAGTCGAGCGGGCGCGGCGCCGGTGCATGGGCGAGCGCCCGGCCGCGCCAGTGGCCGAATGCCCGGGCGAACGATGCGCGGCCGGAAAGCGAGCCGTTGCACGCGACGCGCACGATGCGCTTGAGTCTGACCGCGAACGATTGAAAGAACATGACGCTGCCTCCGTTGCGTCCGGCGAACGCCGGACGACGTGATCGAGCGCGGGTGCGTGACGCGGCCTGCGATCGGAGGATGGAACATGGCGGAGCGTGCGACTGACGAACCGGCGATGGCCGGCCCGGCTGGAGGCGCGCTAACCCGACGAGTGCGAGCTAGCGGCAAAAGACATGCGTCTGGCTGCTATCTCGCGATGGCTTGGCCGGCCTGGACCGGCATCGAACTACAACTAGAGCATGTGTCCACGGAGGGTCTCCCGTGATGAATTGGGGCGGATTGTAGTCGCGACTTTTGCTGCGGCGCAAGTAAAAAACGCACGAAAGATGCGCTGTGTGGTGCGAGCGTGGCGGCGCAGCGGCGCCGCCGCGCGGCCGCCCGCCGATGGCGAAAAGGATGCGCGGCGGGGTGCCGGGCCGTTGCTCGCACGCATCGGCGCGTGGCCGCCTCATGACGGCACTGAAAGGTTTCGGAACGTTATTTCAGGGTGAAATCTTTCAATCGCGGCGGGCGGGAAATTTATTTCGAAAAATGGGGTTTCGAGGGGTTGACTTCACTTTCGGGCGGTCCATAGAATCCGCCATCTTCACTCTTGGGGCCGCCGCCTTGGACGCCTGCAGTAGTCGATCTTCGAACGAAATTTCCGCCTGAGCGACCGACGTCCGCGCCTCATCGAAGCCGCCGTTTGTCTCCCGGGCAAACGGTGCGCGCAGCAGTACTTCGCAGCCACTCCCTACGTGCACCCTGATTCGCGCCGGTTAGCGTGATGCGTTTTCGCATGCGTTGCCCGGTTTCACCCCCGCCCGGCAGGCGGCCGCGTTCGCGCATCCGTTCTCCGGGCGCGCGAATGCCGGCCCGCAAGCCGGACGGCGGTCAACCGTGTTCCCCGGAACACCGCACAGGAGCCGCCATGAACGACAGTGACAGTTGTCCCTTATGCCCGTTGCATACGCAGACCCTTTCGAACCCGGGTCGCGGGGACAATCCGGCCGACTAGCCTGACACGTCGTTCAGGCCCCGGACTGGCCCCGCGCCCACGACGCGGCCGGCACGCCTGCCGTCGCCGCACGGAGCCAGACCATGAACTTCGGCCTTCTGCTGTCGAACTTTCCGCACGTCACGGAATCGCGCCACCACTACGACGCGATGCTGACGCTCGATGCCCGTCCGCGGGTGTTCGCCCGCCTGCTGAACCAGCTGAAATGGTTGATCCACTGAGAAGAAACGCCGAGCGCGCCTCGGCATGCGCACGCGCAGCCGCCCGAGGGCGGGCGCCGCGTGCGCATTCCAAGGTCACACGCTTATCGAACAACCCTTAGCCGTACGGAATACATCATGTCCACGCCATCCAACGTCTCTCCACCGATCGCGGCCGATCGCGGCGCCGTGCTCGACGAAGCCCATCTGGGCGACATTCGCGGTGCGCTCGGCACGATCGCGCACCACGACACCGGCGCGCGCGGCACGTGGTGGGCGCGCCTGCGCACGCTGCTCGCGATCATCGGCCCGGGCCTGATCGTGATGGTCGGCGACAACGACGCCGGCGCATTCGGCACCTATACGCAGGCCGGCCAGAACTACGGCACGACGCTGCTGTGGACCCTGCTGCTGCTCGTGCCGGTGCTCTACGTGAACCAGGAAATGGTGCTGCGCCTCGGCGCGGTCACGGGCGTTGGCCATGCGCGCCTGATCTTCGAGCGCTTCGGCAAGTTCTGGGGCGCGTTCAGCGTGATCGACCTGTTCCTGCTCAACGCGCTGACCATCGTCACCGAGTTCATCGGCATCACGTTCGTGCTGGATTTCTTCGGATTGCCGAAGGTGGCCGGCGTGTGTGTCGCCGCCGCGCTGACGATGGCCGCGGTCAGTACCGGCGATTTCCGGCGCTTCGAGCGGTTCGCGATCGGGCTGTGCGTGCTGAGCCTGCTGCTCGTGCCGGTGCTCGTCTCGATCCACCCGCCCGTCGCGCAGATGACGCGCGATTTCTTCGTGCCGAACTGGCCCGCGCACGCGAAGCTGTCCGACGTGATGCTGCTCGTGATCGGCATCGTCGGCACGACGGTCGCGCCATGGCAATTGTTCTTCCAGCAGAGCTACGTGATCGACAAGCGCATCACGCCGCGCTTCATGAAATATGAAAAGGCCGACTTGTGGATCGGCATCGCGTTCGTGCTGGTGGGCGCGGTCGCGATGATCGGCTTCAGCTCGGCGCTGTTCGGCGGCCATCCGGAAGCCGGCAACTTCACCGACGCGGGCGGCGTCATCGCGGGCCTCGAGAAGTATGCGGGCCGCACGAGCGCGACGCTGTTCGCGGTCGCCTTGCTCGACGCATGCATCATCGGCGCGGCGGCCGTGTCGCTGTCGACCGCGTACGCGATCGGCGACGTGTTCAAGATCCGCCACTCGCTGCATCGCGGCGTGACCGACGCGAAGGGCTTCTATCTCGTCTATTTCGGCATCGTCGCGGCCGCGGCCACGCTCGTGCTGATCCCGGGCAGCCCGCTCGGGCTGCTGACCGAAGCCGTGCAGACGCTGGCCGGCGTGTTGCTGCCGAGCGCGACGGTGTTCCTGCTGGTGCTGTGCAACGATCGCCAGGTGCTGGGGCCGTGGGTCAACTCGACGAAGCTCAACGTGTTCACGGGCGCGGTGATCTGGGTGCTGGTGCTGCTGTCGATCATCCTGACCGCGTCGGTGATGTATCCGGACATCAGCGGGGAGGCGATCGTCGACGTGCTGGTGGGCGGCACCGTGCTCGCCATCGCCGGCTATCTCGCGACGGTGCTGATTCGCCGCCACAAGCGCGTCGTCGAGCCGGCCGTCGACCGTTCGCTGCGCGACACGTGGCGCATGCCGCCGCTCGACACGCTCGAGCCGCAGAACATGACGCTCGTGACGCGGATCTGGATGGCCGTGCTGCGTGGCTATCTGGTGATCGCGGTCGGTCTCGTGATCGTGAAGGTCGTTCAGATGACGTTGCTGAAGTAATGCTGCCCGTCTGACCGGACGCGGCGCCGGACCCGGCGCCGCGCCGCAACCCATGCATGCCGGCCCGCGAGGCCGGCATGTGCGTATGCGCGCCCGGTTTCGCGAAGCGGCGCCCGCGCCGCGCCCGTGCTCAGATCAGCTCGAGCTTCGACGTCAGGTACGTGAGCTGGATCCGGTTCGCGACGCCGAAGCGCTTGCGCAGCTTGCGCAGGTGATAGTCGACGTTGTGCGCGCTGGTGTCGAGACGCCGGCCGATTTCCTTGTCGGACGCACCTTCGGCGATGCCGAGCAGCAGCTCCTGCTCGAACGGCGTGAGCCCGTTGACCGCGCGCTCGCGCGACGTCGAGATCAGTTGAGGCGACGCGAACTTGTGTACCGACAGCCCGATCGACAGTGCCTGCTCGATCGTCGCCGGCGTGATCCATTCGCGCGTGCGGCGCGGCGCGGTGAAGCTCATGAACGCGTGCAGCCGCGTGCCCGGCACGGCCATCGAATACATGATGCCGCTGCACATCCCGTCGTCCTGCATCGTCTGCAGGAAGCCGTCGAGCGCGGCCGGGCTCACGCACGGCGCGTCGTCGCGCTCGCGGTGTTCGCGGCGCAATTGCTGCAGGTCCCACACGATCGGCATGTTGCACACGCGCGCGCCGAGCGTGCGCGGATCGACGTCGTGATGGTTGTGACGCACGTAGTCGCCGCGATAGGTGGCCGGCGTGAACGCTTCGTGCAGGTAAAGACTTTCGACGCGCTCGCGCGTGAATTCGAGCGCGAAGTACGCGAACGTCGAGAAGCCCGTCAGATGCAGCAGGCTCGCGACGATCCGGTTGCGCTCGGCCGTGCTCTGCGCGTGCGCGAGCGTATCGGCGACGCCGAGCTTCGGCGCGTGCGGCTGCGCGACGTCGCCGCCTTTCACGTCGTCGCACCAGACGACCTGCACGGGGCGCTCGCGCAGCGCGTCCGCGCTTGCGTGCGATCCGCGCGACGAGCGGGACAAGGTGGTTGGGGCGACCGCTTCTTCATGCAATGCAATATCGGACATGAGCCATCCCTCGGAATCGACGCGCATCGCCTGGCGGCGGCCGTATCGTGTACGGCATTCGCGGCGGTGCGACCGAGCATCGTTGTGATATGCGCCGATCGTCATCCCTGACGAAACGCGGGGGCATTGTACAAAAATGCCGGTGTGTGCGTAATATGCCGTAATACGAATGGCGGCGAAAGGTTCATATTCGCACGCCTATGGCGACGACCAGAAAATCATAAAGAAAAGACCAGATCGTGACGGGGCGCAGTTTCACATATTGGGAAAGGGGCGGGCTCCTCA
Source organism: Burkholderia sp. MSMB1078WGS (assembly GCF_001528895.1). Classification (NCBI taxonomy): domain Bacteria; kingdom Pseudomonadati; phylum Pseudomonadota; class Betaproteobacteria; order Burkholderiales; family Burkholderiaceae; genus Burkholderia; species Burkholderia sp. MSMB1078WGS. The sequence goes on from NZ_LPDI01000061.1 coordinate 50,307, forward strand.
TGACATATGCTGACGGCGCACCACGCGTCGAGTGGTTCTCACAAGCCGATATAGCGGCCGCTGCCGCTTATTCGAACGAATATCATGCAATCGAGCGCGACGTTTTTACCGGTATTCAAATAACGTCCGGTAAAAGCGACCTCGCGTCATTCGATTTCGCGCAATGCCATGCGCGATTGCGGCAAATCGGATTCAGTACGCTCGGTTACGGCGCGTACGAAATGATCGGGCGGCGCATTCTGCGCGCGCATCTGTTGCGCGACCTCGCGCCGGCGACGTTCATGCAGCCGTTCATCGAAGGGATGCTGTACGAAAGCGATCCGCGCTTCGCGCAGGTGCGGCAGAGCGGCTTCCCGGTCGCGTGGCGGCTCGACGAGATCGAGGCGGCCGCACAGGGCAGCGGCGACCGCAAGGTGCTCGCGCTCGCCGGCCATCTGCGCGCGCATGCGATGAACAGCGGCGTGATCTTCAGCCTGTCGGCGCCGCACCTCGACCTGCGCGTCGCGGTGAACGTGACGTCGGAAACGCACGGCACCGACTGGATCGACGATCGCGTGATCGGCGGCGCGCTGTCGGTCAGTCTTGCCGTGCATCGCGTCGCGCTGCCGTTCCTCGAGGCGCGGGTCGCGCGCATGCGCGGCTTCGCGCTCGGCGACGAGCAGCAGCAGGTGCTCGACCGGCTCGTGCACGGGCTGTCCGACCAGGAGATCGCGAGCGCGCTGCGTACGTCGCTGCACAAGGTCGGGCACCACATTCGCTCGCTGGAAAAGCTCTTCAACGTGCAGAACCGCGCGCAGCTCGCGTACCTCGCCGCGCGGCGGCTGCCGTCCTGATCCGGCGCCCGTCGCAGGCGCGCGCCGGCCCCCGGCGCGCGATGGAAGCGGTTCCGGCGGCACGTGCCCGAGCGGGCCGCCGGGTTTCGTAGTCCGATTCGATCGTCTGAGGAAAACGCGCTTTCGCGCTACGAGGCGCGCTTCTTTTTCCGCCGTTTCCCGTCGCTACACTCGTCCCATTCAACGGTCCGCGCAGCACGGGGAAGGGTTGCCCGTGCCAGCCGGCGACAACGACAGGACAACGGCACGATGGCTGAACCGAAGGCGCTCTCCCGCGACTGGCAGCGGTGGTTTTCCGCCGGCCGCGGCGTGTCCGGACGGCGCCTCGGAGGCGCCTCGCCGCGCGCCGACCTGTTTCTCGCGACCTTCATCGTCGCGGTCGTCGCGCTGTTCATCCTGCCGCTGCCGCAGGCCGCGCTCGACGGGATGATCTCGCTGAATCTCGCGGCGAGCGTCGTGTTGCTGACGGTGTCGACCTACGTGCCGTCCGCGGTCAGCTTCTCGTCGTTTCCCGCGCTGCTGCTGTTTACGACGCTGTTCCGGCTCGCGCTGAACATCGCGTCGTGCAAGCTGATCCTGCTGCATGCGAACGCCGGCCACGTGATCGATGCGTTCGGGCGGCTGGTGGTCGGCAACAACGTGGTGGTGGGCGGCGTGGTGTTCCTCGTGATCGCGGTCGTGCAGTTCATCGTGATCGCGAAAGGGTCGGAGCGGGTGGCCGAAGTCGGCGCGCGCTTCTCGCTCGACGCGATGCCGGGCAAGCAGATGAGCATCGACGCCGACCTGCGCGCGGGCATCATCAGCGCCGACGAAGCCCGCGAGCGCCGCGAGAAGCTGGAGCAGGAATCGCAGATGCACGGCGCGATGGACGGCGCGATGAAGTTCGTGAAGGGCGACGCGATCGCGGGGCTCGTGATCGCGTTCATCAACATCGTCGCGGGGATCGCGGTCGGTACGCTGATGCACGGGATGGACATCGGCGAGGCGCTGCAGCGTTACGCGATCCTGACGGTCGGCGACGGGATGGCGTCGCAGATTCCGTCGCTGCTCGTGTCGATCGCGGCGGGCATCGTGACGACGCGCGTCGCGACGCGCGATGCGCGGCAGCGCCAGCTCGGCGAACAGCTCGGCGAGCAATTGGGCGCGCACCCGCGTGCGTTGCTGATCGCCGCGTTCGTGCTGACCGGTTTTCTCGTCGTGCCCGGTTTTCCGAAATGGTCGTTCGCGCTGATCGCGCTCGGCCTCGGCGTCTTCGCGTTCTCGCAGCTCAAGCGCAAGACGTCCTCGCCGAGCTTCAACCTGATTCACGTCGCGGGGCGCGTCGGCGCGGCCGACGACGGCCAGCCCGCGAAGGTGTCGCATGCGGCGGGCGTCACGTCGCTGATCGCGGTGTCGCTGTCCGACGACCTGCGCACGGGCCTGAACCTCGCGCAACTGCAGGCGGCGTTGTCGAGCGCGAAAGCGCGCGTCGACGCGGACATCGGCACGGTGTTTCCGCGCATCACGCTGAACGACGACGAGGGGGCGCCGGCCGGCACGTACCGGATCTACCTGCAGGACGTGCTCGTCGCGCACGGCGCGCTGAAGCCGGGCTGGCTGCTGTGGGACGGCGTCGCGCCGCTGCCCGAGCGCGCGGAGCGCCAGCCGGCCGAGGCGTTCGGCCCGTTCGCGACCGCGCTGTGGATCAAGCCGGACGGCGCGGCGCCGGACGGCAAATGGCTGTCGAGCGAGGGCGCGCTGGCCGCGCACGTCGAGCAGATCGTGCGCCAGCATGCGGACGAACTGCTCGGCATCCAGGAGACGCAGGCGCTCGTGCATCTGGTGCGCCGCGATCATCCGGAACTCGTGGGCGAACTGACGCGGCTCGTGCCGCTGCAGCGCGTGACCGAGGTGCTGCGCCGGCTGCTCGCCGAGCAGGTGCCGATCCGCAATTTGCGCGTGATTTTCGAGAGCCTGATCACGTGGGCGCCGAACGAGCCCGACGACGTGATCGCGCTGGTCGAACTCGTGCGCGTCGACCTGCGCCGGATGATCACCGATCGTCACGCGGGCACGGCGCGCCAGTTGCGGGTCGTGCTGTTCGAGCAGAACCTGCAGGAACGGATCGAGAGCGCGGTGATGCGCACCAAGCAGGGTAATTTCCTCGCGCTGTCGAGCGCGGTCAAGCAGGACATCGGCGAGCAGGTGCGCGCGATCGTGCAGGCCGCGCAGGCGGCCGGCCCCGGCAGCCACGGCAACGCGCCGGGCGCCGCGCGGCTCGCGGTGATGGTCGCGCTCGGCGCGCGCCGCTACGTGAAGACGATCCTGCAGCCGGTGCTGCCCGAACTCGCGGTGCTGTCGTACCAGGAAGTCGAGGAGGACGTGCAGTTGCATACGGTCGGCTGGGTGAAGAACCCGCCGGACGACGGCACGGTCGGCGCGGGCGCCGACGTGCGCGCGCCGGGGGCCGTGCAATGACGAGCTCGACGATCCTCGACCTGACGCGCCAGGCGCTGATGCTGGTGCTGCTGCTGTCGCTGCCGATCGTGCTGATCGCGACCGTCACGGGCCTCGTCGTCGCGATCCTGCAGGCCGTCACGCAGGTGCAGGACGCCAATATCGGCATCGCGGTGCGGCTGATCGCCGTGATGGTCGCGCTCGTGCTGCTGTCGGGCTGGCTCGGCGGCGAAGTGCTGCGCTTCGCGCAGCAGGCGCTGGAACGCATGTTCGTTTCTTCCACAGGAGTCCTTTGATGCGTCGACGCGTCGCCTCGATCCGGTTTCAACCGCGCAGCCTGCAACGGGCCGCGCTCGCCGTGTGCGCGACCGCGCTGCTCACGGCGTCGCTGTGCATGGCGCCCGCGCAGCATGCGCGCGCCGCGGACCTGCGCTGGCGCAACAAGCCGTTCACGATCGTCGCGAACGGCAAGAAGATCGGCGACTTCATCCGCGAGCTCGCGTCGTCGCAGGGGGTGACGGCGGTGGTCGACCCGAAGGTCGACGGCGTGATCAGCGGCCGCTTCTCCGGCACGCCGCAGCAGACGCTCGACACGATTTGCTCGACCTACGGGCTCACGTGGTACTACGACGGCTCGTTCCTGTACGTCGATCCGGCCGACCAGTCGCAGACGCAGATGATCCCGATCCCGCCGAACGCATCCGGCGAAATCGGCCGCGCGCTGCAGGCGATGCAGATTCCGGACAAGCGCTACACGCTGGTGATCAACGACCGTGCGAACAGCGTGTACGTGGCCGGCCCGCGCCGCTATGTCGAGCTGGTGCGACAGGCGGTCGGCTCGGTCGGCGATCCGTCGGCGAACGGCGCGCATGCGGACATTCGCGCGTTCCGGCTGAAATACGGCTGGGCGTCGGACTTCACGATCAACCGCTCGGGCAAGGAGGTGACGGTGCCGGGCGTCGCGACGATCCTGCGCAGGCTGTTCGGCAAGGGCGGCGGCACGACCGCGGCGCCGTCGAGCACGCCGCTCGGGCAGGCCGCGCGGCAGGTGAAGCTCGGCTCGGGGCTGACGATCGCGGTGCCGCGGCTCGATTTCCCCGATATTTCCGGCGGCCCGCGGCAGGGCGGTTACGGCGGTGCGGACAGCAGCCTGGGCGGCGGATTCTCGCCGTTCTCGAACAACGGCGGCGGCGACACGCTGCCGCAGATCGTCGCCGATCCGGCGATCAACGCGGTGATCGTGCGCGACCTGCCGGAGAACATGTACCGCTACCAGTCGCTGATCGGCCAGCTCGACGAGCGGCCGCGCATCGTCGAGATCAACGTGACGATCATCGACATCAACGAGGATTCGCTCGACAGCCTCGGGATCGACTGGCGCCTGCACACGACGCACGGCGACGTGCAGATCGGCAACGGCGCGAACCCGTTGAACGGCAACACGCAGTACAACGGCGCCGGCAATCCGCCGCTCACGTTCGGCGTCGGCGCGTCCGAAACGGGGTCGACCGGCACCTTCATGCCGACCGGCATCGCGCTGACCGCGTCGATCGGCGGCTCGCTGCGCAATTACCTGCTCACGCGCGTGAACGCGCTCGCGCAGAAAGGCCAGGCGCAGCTGCGTTCGAAGCCGAAGGTGCTCGCGCTCGACAACACCGAGGCGATCCTCGAGAACCTCACGCAGTTCTACGTGCAGGTGCCGGGCTACCAGGATTCGTCGCTGTACAGCGTGACGACCGGCACGAGCATCAAGGTGACGCCGATGATCGTCGACGAGGCGATCCGCAATGCGGCGGCCGTCTCGGGCAATCCGCAGAGCGTGATGATGTCGATCGACATCCAGGACGGCAATATCGTGCCGGGACAGGCGGTGTCGAACGTGCCGGTGATCCAGCAGCGCAACATCGTCACCAAGACGATGATCGACGAAGGCAAGAGCCTCTTGATCGCCGGTTTCAACGACGACGAGGTGCGGCTGAACAAGAGCGGCGTGCCGTGGCTGTCCGACATCCCGCTGATCGGCAACCTGTTCAAGTACACCGACAAGTCGGGCAATCACATGGAGCGGTTCTATCTGCTGACGCCGCGCGTGGTGACGACCGCGTCGATGTATGCACCCGATGGCGCGCCCGTGAACCCCGGCGTCGACGGTCCGGCGAACCAGGAAGGGATGTCGATGTATCGCCCGCCGGACAACGACATCGCCGTTCCGCTGACGCCGAAGCCGCTGCCCGGCACCAAGTTCGGTCCGCCCGCTTTGCCGCCGCCGCCGGATGCGGCGGCGCAGCCGGCGACGACCGCAGGAGTGGTCACGCATGTCGACGAGCATCATTGAACCGCACGGCGAAGGCGCATTGCCCGGCGGCGCGGGAGGCGCAGGGGCCGGCTCGGCCGCGCTCGCGTCGCCGTGGAACCTGTGCTTCCTGAGCGGGCCGATGTACGGCCGCACGATGTCGCTCGCGCGCGGCGCGAACTGGGTCGGCACGGCGGCCGATTGCGAAGTGATCCTGCCCGATCGCGAGATCGGCGCGAAACAGGTGTGCCTGCAGGTCGGCGCGCTCGCGGTGACGGTGCAGAACCATGGCGGCGACACCGGCGCGCCGGTGCTGTTCAACGACGAGCCGCTCGGCACCGGGCGCCGCTCGCTGACGCCGAACGACGTCGTGACGGTCGGCTCGATCCGGCTCGGCATCGCGCGGCATGCGCAGGCGAGCGTCGCGCTGCCCGACGAAACCGACGCGCCGGACGCCGCGCGCGAGGCCGCGTGGCTCGGCTGGCTCACGGGCGGGCTGCGCCGCCTCGGCAGCCGGCGGCTCGTGATCGCGCTGGTCGCGCTGTGGCTGGGCGTGCTGCTCGGCGCGCTCGGCTACGGCTTCGTCGCGTGGTCGGGGCGGCTGCCGTGGCAGCACGAGTCGGTGCTCGCGCGCACGCACCGGCTGCAGCAACTGCTGCACGCGTATCCGGAGCTGGCCGTCGCGCCGCGCGACGACGGCGTGATCGTGTCGGGCTACGTGAGCGACCCGGCCGCGCGCGAGCGCGTCGCGCAGATCGTCGCGGGCGTCGACAACGCGGCGCTGGGCAACATCTACGTGGTCAGCGATCTCGTGGCGACCGCGCAGACCTATTTCAGCGACACGGCGCTGACGGTCACGTATCTCGGCCGCGGGCGGATCGAGCTGACGGGCACGGCCGCGCGCGCGCAGATCGAGCCGCGCATCCGCAACTACATGAAGGACGCCCGCCCGGCGCTCGAGGTGGTCGATCACGTGCGCGATGCCGATGCGGCCGCGCCGCGCACGGCGACGACGCTCGGCGGCACGGCCGGCATTCCGGAGATCACGACCGTGTTCGCCGGCGACGGCGACCAGCGCTACATCGAGACGGTCGACGGCAGCCGCTATTTCGAAGGCGCACGGCTGAAGGAGGGGGCGACCGTCGTATCGATCGGGCCGGACGCCGTGGTGTTCAAGCGCAACGGCCAGCGCATCACGATGCCGCTCGGCGGCGCGTCGGCGAGCGCGCCCGAGCAGGCGCCGGCGCCGCCCGTCGCACCGCTCGCGAGCGGCGCGGCGGCGGGCGTCGCGCAGCCGGTGCCGGGGCCGACGCTGTTGCCCGATGCGCCGGCGACGCCGGCCGTCGCGGCGGCCGGCGCATCGAACGCCGCGACGCACTAGGGTCGCGACAGGATCGGCGCATCGCGTCGCGCGATGCGCGCATTACGCGACACGCCGCGCGCATGCGGCGCGTCACGTCGCCGGCGGGGCATGGGGCCGCCGCCGGAATGTGGAGTGTGGTTCACGTAAAGGAGCGAAGCATGGGTACCTCGGCAGCAGGTGGTGTGACCAATACGGGCGACGTGCAGAAGCAGGCCGACGACCTGACCAAGACGCAGCTCGAACTGACGAAGATCAACTTCCAGGTTCAGCAATCGACTGCGACGTTCGAAACCAGCAACGCAGTGACCGCGCAGGAGGGGACGGCGAATGCCCAGGTTGCGCAACACCTGAGTTCCGCCGGCCGCGCGTGACGCCGGTCGCCGGCCGTGCCGCGCGACGCCGGATGCCGGGGCCGCCCGTGACGGGCGCCCGGTGTGGCGTGGGTGCGTGCCGGCCGGCCCGTTCCCGGCTCTGCCGGTCAAGGAGGACACGATCATGTCGGTAACAGGCGTAGGCGCGGCGCCGCCGGGCGCAGCCGCGCTCGCGAGTGCCGCGCAGCAAACGGGTGCGACGTCCGATCCGGCGCAGGTGCGCCAGTTCGATGCGCTGATGCAGCCGGGCGCGTCGCCGGCCACCGCACCGTCTTCGTCGGGCGTCGCGATGTCGCGCGCGCCAGCGGATGCGGCGCCGGCCGTGCAGATGACGCCCGCGCAGGCGAACCAGTCGTCGCTCGTCGAGCGGTTGCGCACGTACGGCAACGATCTCGACGCGCGGTACGCGAACATCGACAAGCACCGCAGCGAAATGCTGACGTCGATGGCAGACAGCCGCAGCGATCCGCTGATGACGATGGTGAAGGCGATGGATTTCCAGTGGACGGCAACCACCACGATTTCGGAATACCAGTTGAGCCTGTCGGTTGCGCAGGCGGCGAACGGCTTCACGCATACGGTGCTGAAGACGCAGGAGTGAAAGCGCGCGTGGCGGCCATGCGCCTTCACGCGCCCTGAAGCGGACAAACGATGACGATGATCGATTCGACGCCGCGCACGCATGCGTGGCGCAGCCGGGCGGCGCGCGCGCTGCTCGCGGGGCTGCTCGTGCTGTTGGCCGGGTGCCAGAAGGAGCTGTACTCGGGCCTGTCGGAGCGCGACGCGAACCAGATGGTCGCGGTGCTCGGCGACGCGGGCATCAGCGCGTCGAAGGACAACGACGCGCGCGACACGTCGGACCGCAACGCGTGGCTCGTGAGCGTCGCGGACGGCGACATGCAGGCGGCGCTCACGGTATTGCAGGCGAACGGGCTGCCGAAGCCGAGCTATGCGAGCCTCGGCGAGCTGTTCCAGAAGCAGGGCCTCGTATCGACGCCGGCCGAGGAGCGCGTGCGCTACCTGTACGGCGTGTCGCAGGATCTGTCGCGCACGCTGCAGGACATCGAGGGCGTGGTGGTCGCGCGCGTGCAGGTCGTGATTCCGGAGAACGATCCGCTCGCGGACAAGATCAAGCCGTCGTCGGCCGCGGTGTACATCCGTTACCGGCAGGGCGTCGACCTGCGCGCGATGGCGCCGATGGTCAAGGATCTCGTCGCGCACAGCATCGAGGGGCTGCAGTACGACAACGTGTCGCTGTTCCTGCAGCCGGCCGCCGCACGCGCGACGCGCGTGGACGGAATCGGCAGCGCGGTGTCGGACATCCTGCGATTGCGCTCGCCGCTCGGCTGGCTCGTGTTCGCGCTGATCCTGCTGACCTGCGCGGTGATCGCGCTGTCGGCCGCCCGGCGCGGGATGTTCGGTGCACGGCTCGCGGGCCTGCTCGGCGCGCCGCGCGGCGCGAACGGGGGCGGCGGCGCGGCCGCGCAGCAGGCAGGCGGCGGGCTGCGTACGCCGGACGGCGCGCGCGACGGCGCATGAGCGATCCGCACGCGCCGGCGTCAGGCGATGCGGCCGAGGCGGCGCTGCTGCCGTGGCTGCAGCCGCTTGCGCCGCCGCCCGCCGCGCGCGCTGCCGCGTTTCATGCGCTGGTCTGCGACTTCAACCTGCGGCCCGACCGCTATCTGCACGTGACGCGCGTGCCGGCCGAGTGGCCCGCGCGCTACCGTTCGCCGGACGCGTTCGGCGCGGCCGGCCGCAAGCTGCTGGCGCGCCATCTGCTCGACGTCAACGGCGTGGCCGACCGCCACGACTTCGCCGTGGCGAATCCGTGCGCGCGGCTCGCGCTGCTGCCGGGCGCGGCGCTCGAGCAACTGGCCGCGTATGCGGGGCTGCTGCTGCACCGCGCATGGCTGCGCGACGCGCTGGCCGGGCGGCGCATCCGCGCGGAAGTCGCGGCGCGGCTCGGCGGCGATGCGCTCGAACTCGCGCTCGAACGCGCGCCGGAATTCGGCGCGCTCGCCGAAACGCTCGAACCGTGGCGTGCCGATCCCGCCGCGCTGCCGGCCGTGATCCGCGCGCGCGGCGGCCGGTTGCTCGCGGATTTCATCGGCGTGGCCGGCGACGCGGTGGCGCGGCGCGTACGCCTGAAATTCAACCGCGCGATCGACGACGAAGCGCCGTACTGGCTGAACCGCGCGCAGCGCGACCAGTTCGGCGAACTGATGTTCCTGTTTCTGATTCCCGAGAGGCTCGCGTCATGGGACTGGCTTTTCTGATCACGAGCGACAACCTGCAACTGCTGTCGGAGCGCAAGGTGCTCAAGGAGCGCGAATACGCGGCGCTGCTCGACGCGTCGGCGGTGATCGCGACCGCGCATGAAGAGGCGGCGCGCATCGTCGCCGACGCGCAGCGCGAATTCGACAAGCGCCAGGCAGCCGGCTACGACGAAGGCATGCGCCGCGCGCAGCGCGAGCAGGCCGCGCAGGCGTACACGCAAGCGCTCGCCGCCACGCGCACGATGGAGACGATGAAGGACGCGATGGCCGATATCGTCGTGAAAGCCGTGCGCGCGATCGTCGGCGAGATGAGCACGCAGAAGCTGTACGAGGCCGCGCTCGCGCGGATCGCGCCGCTCGTGCGCGACGAGGCGTTCCTGATCGTGCGCGTCGCGCCCGGTCGCACGGAGGAGATGCGCGACGCGCTCGGCGGCGCGTTCGCGGGGCAGTCGAACCGGCAGAAGATCCGCATCGTCGAGGACGCGCAGCTCGAACGCCACGCATGCACGGTCGAGACGCCGTCCGGGCGCATCGACGCGAGCCTCGACCTGCAGATCGACGCGTTGCGTCAGGCGATCCGCCGCGACGCGCTGAAGGGCGCCGCGCGATGAACGCGCCGCTCGACGATACGCAGCCGTTCGGCAGCGGCGACGACGACGGCGTGCCGTTCGATCGCGGCCGCCTCGTCGGCGAGCTCGACGCGGGGCTCGCGTTTTTCTCGCCGGTGTCGGTGCAGGGCCGCGTCAATCACGCGGTCGGGCAGATATTGAATGCGACGGGCATTCGAGCGCGGCTCGGCGAAATCTGCGAGCTGCGCACGCCGAACCAGCCGACGCTGCTCGCGGAGGTGGTCGGCTTCTCGCGGCAGACGACGCTGCTGACGCCGCTCGGCGACGTGGCGGGACTGTCGCCGGAGACGACCGTCGTGCCGTCCGGGCGCGAGCATGTATTTCCGGTGGGCGAAGGGCTGTTCGGCCGCGTGCTCGACGGGCTCGGCCGGCCGCTCGACGATCGCGGGCCGGTGACGGGTGCCGCGTGGGTGTCGACGCAGCAGGATCCGCCGAACCCGCTCGCGCGCAAGATGATCGACACGCCGTTTCCGACCGGCGTGCGCGTGATCGACGGCCTGATGACGCTCGGCATCGGGCAGCGCGTCGGCATCTTCGCGCCGTCGGGCGTGGGCAAGAGCACGCTGCTCGGGATGATCGCGCGCGGCGCGCAGGCCGACGTGAACGTGATCGCGCTGGTTGGGGAACGCGGCCGCGAGGTGCGCGAATTCATCGAGCACAGCCTGTCGCCCGAGGTGCGCGCGCGATCGATCGTCGTCGTGTCGACGTCGGATCGCCCGGCGATGGAGCGCGTGAAATCCGCGCTGGTCGCGACCGCGATCGCCGAGCACTTCCGCGATGCGGGCAAGCGCGTGCTGCTGCTGGTCGATTCGCTGACGCGATTCGCACGCGCGCAGCGCGAGGTCGGCCTCGCGAGCGGCGAGCCGCCGACGCGGCGCAGCTTTCCGCCGTCGACCTTCGCGGTGCTGCCGCGCCTGCTCGAGCGCGCGGGGCAGGGCGCGCACGGGTCGATCACCGCGCTCTATACGGTGCTCGTCGAAGGCGACGAGGAGTCGGACCCGATCGCCGAGGAAGTGCGCTCGATCCTCGACGGCCATATCGTGCTGTCGCGCAAGATCGCGCTCGCGAACCGCTATCCGGCGATCGACGTGCTCGCGAGCCTGTCGCGCGTGATGCCGCTCGTCGCGAGCCGCGCGCACCAGCATGCGGCCGCACGCGTGCGCGAGCTGATCGCGAAGTACCAGGAAATCGAACTGCTCGTGCAGATCGGCGAGTATCGCGAAGGCAGCGACCGGCTTGGCGATCTCGCGCTGCGCGCACGCGATGCGATCGGCGCGTTCTGCGCGCAGGCGTCGGACGAGGACGTGCGCTTCGACACGCTGCTCGCGAAGCTGACGAAGCTGGCGAACGATCATGTCTGAAGCCGACGACCGCCTCGTGCTCGCGACGCTCGCCCGCCTCAAGCGCGTGCGCGAGATGCGCAGCCAGATCGCGCGCGTCGCGGCCGCGCGCCAGCAGGGCATTGCCGCGCAGAGCCGGCGCGCGCTGGCGGCCGCGCAGGCGCAGCTCGCGCAGCAGGTCGCGGCGAAGGCGGCGATCCAGGCGCGCCTGGCCGACGACGTGCGCGAAGCGCGTGCGTTGCAGAACGCGGCGGCCGATACGCGCACGTTCGACCGCCATATCGGCACCGCGAACGCGTCGGTGAGCGAGGCCGCGCACGTGCATCGCGGTCACGAGGCGACGCTCGCCGACCTGCAGCGCGCCGCGCGCAAGGCGAAGGCCGCCGAGGACAAGCTGGAGAAGGCCGGCGAGAAGGCGCTGCACGCGCGCGCCGCGCGGGTCGAGCGCGACGCCGACGAAGTCGCGGACGGCTACGCGGTGCGGCGCTTCGCGACGGGCGGCACCTGGGTGGCCGGCGCGGGCGATGCGTCGGGCCATGCGTCCACGCCGCCGGAGGCTGCCGCCGCGTTCGATGCGGCAATGACCGAAACGGAAACGGGCGCCGATAGCGCCGCCGAAGCCGATGCCTGCGCCGCGCCCGACGATCCCGCCCCGCCCGCCGCCGCGGAGCGCCGATGCTAGACCAGGCCGCGGGCTTCAACGACGTCGCCGGCATGCTGCGGCCGCTGCTCTACGTGATGCCGCGCCTGCTGCCGATCATGTTCGTCGTGCCGGTGTTCAACGAACAGATCGTCACGGGCCTCGTGCGCAACGGGATCGCGGTCGTGATCGCGGCGTTCGTCGCGCCGACGATCGATGCCGCGCAGGTGGCCGCGCTGCCGTTCCTGATGTGGTGCGTGCTCGTCGCGAAGGAGGCGATGGTCGGCATGCTGCTCGCGGGCGCGTTCAGCGCGGTGCTGTTCGCGATCCAGGGCGTCGGCTACCTGATCGACTTCCAGACCGGCAGCGGCAGCGCCGCCTTCTTCGATCCGATGGGCGGGCACGAGGGCGGCCCGACCTCGGGATTCCTGAATTTCGTCGCGATCGCGCTGTTCGTCACGGCGGGCGGTTTGCAGGTGCTCGTGCAACTGTTCGCGCAGTCGTACGCATGGTGGCCGATCGGCTCGCTCGGCCCCGATTTCTCGTCGATGCTGCAGACCTTCATCATGCGGCAGACCGACACGATCTTCGAATGGATGGTGAAGCTCGCCGCGCCGGTCACGATCGTGCTGGTGCTCGTCGAGCTCGGCATCGGCCTGGTCGGCCGCGCGGTGCCGCAGCTCAACATCTTCGTGTTCTCGCAGCCGCTGAAGAGCGCGCTCGCGGTGCTGATGATGATCCTGTTCCTGCCGGTGGTGTACGCGTCGCTGCATTCGCTGCTGAGCCCCGACAGCGGATTGATGGCGTTGCTGCGCGCGCTGTTCGCCGCGCACGGCGGCGGCTGAGCGCGCCGGAGCCGACATGGCCGAAAAGGACCAGAAACCGACCGCGAAACGCTTGCGCGAGGCGCGCGAGAAAGGCGACGTGCCGAAGAGCGCGGAAACGGTTTCGTCCGCGTTCTTCGTCGGCGTGTGCGTGGCGCTCGCGGTGGGCATCGGCTCGCTGTTCGCGCGATTGCAGGCGCTGTTCCGGCTCGTGTTCGACGCGGTCGGCGCGGCCGATCCGTCCGCGCGGCTCGCGGTGCTGATCGATGGCGCCGCGCGCGACTGGGCGACGCTGTCCGCGCAGATCGCCGCCGCCGGCCTGCTGGCCGGATTGCTCGCGGGCTTCGTGCAGGTGGGCGGCGTGATGGCGTGGAGCCGCCTCGTGCCGCAATTGTCGCGGCTCAATCCGGCCGAGGGGATGAAGAACCTGTGGTCGCTGCGCAACCTCGTCAACCTCGCGAAGATGCTGCTGAAGACGGCGCTGCTCGTCGCGACGCTCGGCTGGCTGATCGTCGAGTCGCTCGACCCGTCCGTGCAGTCGGGCTTCACGCGGCCGGTCTCGATCCTCGCGCTGATCGTGAAGCTGCTGATGCTGCTGTTCGGCTGGGCGGCGCTGATCTACATCGTGATGGCGCTGATCGACATCGTGCACCAGCGGCACGAGTTCAACCAGAAGATGAAGATGTCGATCGACGAAGTGCGGCGCGAGCACAAGGAGGACGAAGGCGATCCGCACATCCAGGCGAAGCGCCGCCAGCTCGCGCGCGAAGTGCAGTTCGCGTCGCTGCCCGACCGGATCGGCTATGCGTCGGTGGTCGTCTATTCGCCGCGTGTCGCGGTCGCGCTCTACTACGGCGGGATCGGCTCGCTGCCGTGGGTGCTCGCGCGCGGCGAGGGCGACGCGGCCGAGCGGATCGTGCGGCTGGCCCGCGACGCGCTGCGCCCGACGCTCGCGAACGTCGGGCTCGCGCAGGCGCTGTACGAGACGACGCCCGAGAACGGCACGATCCAGCCGCAGCATTTCCGCGAGGTCGCTCAGTTGCTGAAATGGGCGACCGGCGCGGGTTGACGCAGGGCGGCATCCCCGTCGGCATGCGGCCCTTTTTTCGATTCGCCAGTATCCGCCGGGCGACCGGCCGATTCGATATGGCCCCGTCGCGCCGCCATGTGCACACGGCGCTTGACGTCTATTTTTTTCCGAATTCCGCCAACATTCACTGGTGAATTATTGCTGATTTATTTCTTCGTAATATGGCTCGACCGTCATGCCCGACGGCGGGCCGCGAGGTTGCGCCGCGCGTGACGGAACAGGTCAACAGGGGCAGACAAATCAATGTGCGGAATCGACGGCTTTCTGAATAGCGTCGCCTTCGATGAGGAGACAGCGCGCGGCACGCTCGCGCGAATGACGGCGAGCCTCGCGCATCGCGGGCCGGACGGACAGGGCATCTGGGTCGACCCGGAAGCCGGCATCGCGCTCGGCCACCGGCGGCTCGCGATCGTCGATCTGTCGGTGCACGGCCGGCAGCCGATGGCTTCCGCGTGCGGCCGCTATGTCCTCGTCTTCAACGGCGAAATCTACAACCATCGCGAACTGCGCGCGGAGCTCGAGCGCGCGGGGCGCGCACCGGCGTGGCGCGGCCACTCCGACAGCGAGGTGCTGATCGCGGCGATCGTCGCGTGGGGCGTCGAGGCCACGTTGCGCCGCGCGACCGGCATGTTCGCGTTCGCGCTGTGGAATCGCGCGTCGCGGGTGCTGACGCTCGCGCGCGACCGGATCGGCGAGAAGCCGCTCTACTACGGCCGGGTCGGCGACGCGCTCGTGTTCGCGTCCGAGCTGAAGGCGCTGCGCGGCTATCCGGGCTTCGACGGCGCGGTCGACCGCGACGCGCTGTGCCTGTACCTGCGCCAGTCGAGCGTGCCCGCGCCTTACACGATCTATCGCGGCATCCGCAAGCTGCCGCCCGGCACGTACATCCAGTTCGAACATGCGCGCGACACGCCGCGCGTGCGGGCGTACTGGACGCTCGAACAGGCGATCGAGGCGGGCCGCGCGCAGCCGTTCGAGGGCAGCCCCGACGAAGCCGTCGGCGAGCTCGACACGGTCCTGCGCCAGGCCGTCGCGCGGCAGATGGAAGCCGACGTGCCGCTCGGCGCGTTCCTGTCGGGCGGCATCGATTCGTCGACGATCGTCGCGCTGATGCAGGCGCAATCGGCGACGCCGGTCGACACGTTCACGATCGGCTTTCACGAGGCCGGCTATGACGAAGCCGGTTACGCGAAGGCCGTCGCGCGCCATCTCGGCACGCGCCATACCGAGCTTTACGTGACGGCCGACCATGCGCTCGGCGTCGTGCCGAAGCTACCGTCGATCTACGACGAGCCGTTCTCCGATGCGTCGCAGATCCCGACCTTTCTCGTCTCCGAACTGACGCGCCGGCACGTGACGGTGAGCCTGTCCGGCGACGGCGGCGACGAGCTGTTCGGCGGCTATACGCGCTACTTCCTCACGCCGCGCCTGTGGCGCAAGCTGCATCGCGTGCCGGCCGTCGTGCGCGCGCGGATCGCCGCCGCGTTGCATGCGCTGCGGCCCGATCACGCGGACCAGCTCGCGGCCGTCGCGCAGGGCGCGTGGGGCGGCGGCGTGGAGGCGCGCGAATCGTCGTCGCGCATCGGCGATCGCCTGCACAAGCTCGGCCATGTGATGACGGCGGAGAGCCGCATCGGGCTGTACCGGCTGCTGATGTCGTCGGTGCATCATCCCGAGCGTATCGCGTTGGCGGGGCAGGAGCCGCCGACGCCGCTCGACACGGTGTCCGCGTGGCCGGCGCACCTGAGCTTCGCCGAGCAGGCGATGGCGATCGACACGCTCACGTACCTGCCGACCGACATTCTCGCGAAGGTCGATCGCGCGGCGATGGCCGTGAGCCTCGAGACGCGCATGCCGTTCCTCGACCATCACGTCGTCGAATTCGCGTGGCGCGTGCCGGCATCGGTGCGCTTGCCGGAAGGGCGGTCGAAGGCGCTGCTGCGCCGGCTGCTCGACCGGTACGTGCCGTCCGCGCTGATCGACCGGCCGAAGCAGGGCTTCTGCGCGCCCGTCGACCATTGGCTGCGCGGCGCGCTGCGCGACTGGGCCGAGGCGCTGCTGCGGCCGTCGCGCTTGCGCGACGAAGGCTTCTTCGATGCGGCGGCGATCGAGCGGCTGTGGCGCCAGCACCAGACGGGCCGGATGAACTGGCAGCACCCGTTGTGGACGGTGCTGATGTTCCAGGCGTGGCTGGAGGCGCAGCGCGCGGGGTGAGGGCAGGGTCGCGCCCGCCGCACGTGGCGCGCGGCGGGCCGGCCCTCATCCGACCACCAGCGGCGTGCCGATCGGCAGGTGCGCGGGATCGCGCGCGGCCGACGGATTGAGCTGCAGGATCTCGTTGAGCGCACGCGCATCCTGCTCGCCGCGCGTCATCGCCTGCTGGTCGGCGCGCGACACGTGCGCGGCATCGAGCAGCGACTGGCGATGCTGGTCCGCGATCACCCACAGCGAATCGCCGTCGACGACGATATAGGGCTGCGCGGCGTTCGACGGCGAAGGCGGGTTCGACGGCGTGCCCGGCGAAGACGGTTGCGGTTGGGACGGCGTGGCGCTCGCCGACGGCGATGGCGGGGCACTCGGCTGCGGCGCATGCGTGACGGGCGCT
Organism: Burkholderia sp. MSMB1078WGS; assembly: GCF_001528895.1. NCBI lineage: Bacteria > Pseudomonadati > Pseudomonadota > Betaproteobacteria > Burkholderiales > Burkholderiaceae > Burkholderia > Burkholderia sp. MSMB1078WGS. The sequence goes on from NZ_LPDI01000061.1 coordinate 67,007, forward strand.
GGCTGCCCCGGCGTGGCGGACGGCGACGGCGCGACGGCGTGCTGGGTCGAGCCGCTGCCCGGCTGCTGCGTGCCGGATGGCGGCGGCTTGCCGTCGTCGTCCTCGAACGCGGTGTAGATCCACTTGCCGACGTAGATCAGAATCGGCGCGACCATGAGCGAAGTCGGGATCGAGCCGGTGAGCCGCTTCGGCAGGTTCGGGAAGTGCGTGTCGATACGCGCGAGTGCGAGCAGCGTCGCGGACGACAGCGACGAAATCGCGATCGGCAAATCCGAGTGGATCGCGGGATGCGGGCCGACGAACGGCGCGATCGCGCCGCCGGCGATGCTCGCGAGATCCGACATCAGGTCGATGCCGCGCACGACGCGGCTGCGCCGCTCGATGCTCAGGTGTGCGAAAGCACCGCCCTGCACGAGGCCGGTGTACGTGATGCCGAGCAGCGCACCGGCCGCGCCCAGCGCGGGCACCACCGACGGATTCTGCAGCAACGCATGCAGCGACAGCTCGCCGAGGCTCGCATAGCCGGCGATCGCGGCGGCCCGTCCGGCCTTGCCCATGAAGCGGCGCGGATTCCCGTAATGCAGCTGCTGGATCGAGGTGCCCGCGAGCACGCCCTGCATCTGCTGGAGCATGTCGTTGGCGATCATCTTCGTGTACTCGAGCGTCTTGTCCGCGGGCAGCGATGCGGCCTTGTGCAATGCCAGCTGGAGATGGATCTTCGCGCGCGCGCTTTCCGCGAGCAGGATCAGCGACGCGTTGCGCTGCTCGGCATGCATCTGGTGCGCATCGAGCTGATTGTTCAGGCCGTCGACGAAGCGGTCGATCACGCGGTCGAACAGCCGCGGGTCGCCGCTTTGCAGCGCGCGCACGGTGTCCTGGTGCACGGCCTGCACGAGCCGGCCGGTCCGCACGCCGACGAACGCCGCGTTCGCGGCCTGCTTGAATTTGTCCGGCGTCAGGCCGAAGTGATGGACCGCGAAGCCGGCCGCCGCGCCGATGGCGATCGACATCAGGTTCTTGCCGTTCAGCAGCGCGGCGATCCAGCTGTCCGGCTGATGCAGGCGCAGCGCATGCAGTTCCGCGGCCGCGGCGAGCGGATCGTCGGGACGCATCGGTTCGTTCGTCTGCGCGCTGACGAGCCGGCTTTCGCTGATCGGTTGCGTATCGGCGGCGACGAGGGCCGGCGCGAGGACGGCTTCGCGCCAGGCCTGCAGCGGCTCGACGCCGGTGCCGCCGCCGTCCGTCGTGACGAGCTGTTCGGGCGCCGCGAGCCGCGCGCCGACGTCGGCGAGCCACCGTTCGGTGAACATCCGGGCGGCATCGCTGGCCGCGGGCGCACGGCGCGGGTCGGCGGCCCATTGGTCGACCGCGAAGCGCGACGTCGCATAGCGGGCGCGATGCAGCAGTTGCGAGGTGTTGCCTTCGTACAGTTGCTGGCGCAACGCCGCGATCCGCGCAGGCGACATGCCACGCGCCCGGCCGATGCGGTCGACTTCCGCGAGCAGCAGGCTGTGCTGGTTCATCAGCGTCGTGCGGTCGACGCGGTCGTACACGCGTGTCAGCGCGTCGGCACCGTGCAGCCGTGCGAGCGTCGGGTCGTTCGCACGGGCGCGCTCGACGAGCAGCGTCGCGAGCGCGGTCGTCAGTTCCTGGTTCGCGACGAAGTCCGAGCCATGCGTCGCGTACGACAGCCCGACATGAACCCACGGCAGCGCCGGATGGTCGAGCAGCGATTTCGCGAGCTCCAGATGGCTCGCGCCGGATGCGGGCTCCGGCACGGTGTCCCAGCCGTGGAACGTCACCATCACGTGCGGCGCCGGCTGGCCGAGGTGCTTCCGGTTCCACGATTCGAGCAGCGCGCCGAGCCGCGCGTGGTCGTGATAGCCGGTGTTGGGGCCGGGCTGGTGCCGGTGGTCGACGGACGACACCAGCGCCCGCGCCGGCGCCATTTCGAAGCGCAGCAGGAAACCGGCCTTCGACGACGCGTCGAGCCAGTCGTGCACGTATTTCTCGGCCAGATCGTCGATACGCATCGACTTGCCGTTCGCGCCGGTGATCGTGCCGGTCCAGTAGTCGATCGTCGCGTCCCGGTGGTCGCCGATCGACTTCGCGTCGTGCACGACGGCGGGGTCGTGCTTCGCGCCGCGCGTGGCCGCGAGCGTGTGCGGATCGATCACGACCGTCACGGCCGCCATCACGCCGCCGTGCCGTTCGATCTGCGCGACGAACGTCGCGGGATCGTCGGAAAGCCGGAACGCGCGGCTCATCGGCACGACGCGCTGCTGGTACGCGGGATCGGCGGCGAGGAGCCGGCGGCGCAGCGCGCGATCGGTCGCGAGCGCGGTGCTGAAACGGCTCAGCACCTTTTTTCTGAGCGGAATCGGCGCATAGCGCGAGCCGCCGCCCGACCAGTCTCGCGCGACGTACAGCGGCATGCCGGTGTCGCGCAACGCCTGTGCGTCGGCCATGATCGCCGGCGGTACGCCGTCGACCGCATCGTCCACTTCGAGCGGCGCGGCGCGCGGATCGCGCGCGTGCTGCACGAGCGCATCGATCCGGTCGTAGTGCGCGAGCAGGGCCGACGCGTTGCCGTCGCCATAGCGCTGCAGCGATTCGACCTGCGTCGTGCTGACGAGCGACGGTTGATAGGTCCGTACGTCGAGCACCGGATGGGCCGATGCCGCCTGTCCGTTGCGCGCGGCCGCGGCGTTCGCGCGGCGGATCGCCTGCAGCGCCGCGTTGCGTTGCGACCGCAGCCGCCGCGCCTCGGCCGCGCCCCAGTTGCGCCGCGCGTCGGACGTTTCCGGCGACGGGTCCTTGGCGAGTGCGTCGACGTCCGCGAGGCGGGTCTCGAGCGTCTTGAGCCGCGTGCCGCGCGCGTGTTCCGCCAGCGCATCCGGCGCGAGTTCGGTCAGCAGCAGATGGGTGTCGCCGCCGTACGGGCCGCCGCCGATCGGCGACGCTTCGAGCGGTACGCCCGGGCTGTCCGGTTTGCGCCAGTTGTCGTGCCACGTCAGTTCGCCTTCCGCGTTGGCCGTGATCACCGCGCGCGGCTTGCCGAGCCGGTACGCGATGCGGTCGCCGCCGCCATACACGTAGATGAAATGCTTGCCGGGCACGAGGCCGCGCGCTTTCGCGAGACCGAGCAGGTGCACGATGTTGTGGCCGCTGAAATCCAGCGCATGACCGGACGCCGAGGGCAGCAGGCCGGCTTCGAACGTGCGGGGCGCCGGCGCCAGCGCGGTGGTCGGGCGCGTGCCGCCGGCCGGCAGCGGGCGCGTCGCGGGCGACGCGCGGCCGAGCGTCGCGATCGCGCGGGCGCGGCGCAGCGCGATCGCGGCGCCCGCCCCGGTCAGCGACGCGAAGCGGCGCCGCAGGCCGTGCACGCCGCTGATCGCGACATGGCCGCCGTATTGAAGGCCGCGGCGCGGCAGGACTTCGGTCTTGTCCTTCTTCGGTGGCCGCGGCGCGTCGAAGCGGTCGCCGACCCGCGCCAGCATGGCCGGCTCGACGCTGCTGACGAAGAACGTCATCCCACGCGTGCGTGCGCGCGTGAGCGGCACGCTGTGCAGCTTGCCGTTCGGCCGCAACCGGATGCGTCCGCGCTGCGGGTATGCGGCGGCGAGCGGACGCTCCTTCACATGGGTCTGCGTGTGCGGTGCGTTTTCCTGGTATTGCCAGACACCGGTGGCCGAGTCGTAGCGCGCATGACCGGCGATCTTGCCGGTCGCCTTGTCGACGACGTAGATCGTATCGGCGTGGCCGGCCGTCGCGACGGCCTGCTTCGCGCGTGCGAAATGCCGCGCCTTCGACAGCGCGTCGATCGCATCGACGTACGCATCGCGCACGCGGCCGTTGCGCGTGAATTCGACCGTCTCGCCTTCGCGCGCGGGCTTGATCTTCGCCGGGCCGCCGAGCGCGGCCAGTTCGCGGTGCGTGACGGGCGACGCATGGAAATCGAACGCGCGGCGCGCGGCGGCGGTGCCGGTCGGATCGCTGCGTTCCATCGCGCTCGACAGCGCCTGCTTCAGCGCCTGCCGTTCCTCGGCGCTCAGCGCGTTGCCGAGAAAGCGCAGGCGGAGGATCGCGCCGTTCGCATCGACGTGCGCGGTCGCGACGAACGTCGGTGGCGCGTCGGGCGTCGGCTTGCCGGCGCGCGAGATCAGCAGGGCCGTGTCGGTGCCGGTCTGCTGCACCAGGTGCCCGAGCGTGGGCGCGTGCTGGCCTTCGGCGCGCGTCAGCGTGCGCATGTCGCGCTCGTCGAGCCACGCGCGCGCGTGCTTCATCGCGTCGCCGTCGACCGCATGGCGGCCGCGCGCCGGCGCGGCGAGCCGTGCCGCGACGGGGCGGCCGGCGGCCGAGCGAACCTGTGCGCCGTAGTAGTCGCGATAGGTCGGATTGCCGGGCGTCGACGTGCGCATGTCGCCGAACGTATCCGCGAGGGCGTCGAGCGCGGCCGGGTCGCGGCTCGTCAGCGCATGCTCGGTCGCCCGGGCGAGCGCGTCGGGTAGCTTCGCGTGGGCCGCGATGTCGGGCCCGCCGGCGGCGAGGATTTCGTTGCGTATGGTGTACGCGTTGACCTCCGCGCGCGCATCCGACTTCAGCAGCGCGGCCACCGCGGCTTCGGGGCTAGTGTGTTCGGCGGCCAGCGCGCCGGTCGCGAGATCGACGCTGTGCTGCAGTTCGTGGCCCCACACGAACACGAGCGTGCCGGCGCGGCGCGTATTGCCGTCGAGCACGATCGTGCGTGTCTGCGCATCCGCGTAATGACCGCCGCCCGGCGTGCCGACGCGGATCGTCCAGCCGTCGCTGCGGGCCAGCCGCATCTGCGCGCGGAAGGTCGGCGACTGCCGCGCGATCGCATGCGCGCGCATCAGCAGCACGCGGCCGCGGAACCGCTGCACGACGCGCCCGAGCATGCCCGGGCGTTGTGCGTACGCACCGCTTTCGGCATACGCGGGATGGGCGAGGCGAATGCGGCCCGTCGCGATGCCACGCTGGACCGTGTCGATGACCCCGTCGATCCGCTCGACGACGTCGCCTTCCGGGTCCGCCTTGTGCATGACCTGGCCGGGATCGTGCAGCAGCACTTCGCCATGACGGCCGAACAGCACCTGGAAGTCGTACAGCAACCCGTGCTGTTGCGTGACGTTGCGAATGTTCACCAGATCGCCGAGACCGCTGCGCCGGACCACGCCGGGCAGGCCGAGCCCTTTCTCCATCGCGGCGCTGCTCAGAAGGGCGGCCGGCTTGTACACGACACCGACCCGGCCCAGGTGCGAGAACGGGCCGTCGACCGTGCTGACGGGCAGGCCGAGCCGTTTCAGTTCGCGCAGGCCGCCCTGTTCGGCGCCGATCTCCTCATGCGCGACTTCCACGCCGTCCGGCGACGTGTCGCGGAAGAAGCCGATGGCCTGGCCCGTGCCGCCGTCGAATACCGTCTTGTAGAGCCCGGAGCCGACGAGCGGGCCGAGATGGTCGGCGGGGTCGACCGGGCGCGCCGGGTCGCCGGCGACGTGCAGCCGGCCGCCGGTGACCGACAGCTCGCCGAGTGCCGGTTGCGTGTAAGCGGCCGGCACGTAGCGATTCATGCCCGACAGATCGGTCAGGCTGCCGCCTGCACCGACGGCGTCCGGATGCACCGCGTAGACGGGGCGTTGCCACAGGTTCGCCAGTTGCGCGGCCGCGCCTTCGTTCGCGTGCCGTGCGGCCAGGATCACCACGCGCTGGCCCGCGTACGGCGCGTCCGACAGCAGCGAGAAGCCGTGCGGATCGATCGGCCGGCCGTCGGGGCCGAGCAGCGTGCCGTCGGGCTGCGTGTCGGCGTGGACGATCGCGAGACGGTCGGCTTCATCCATCGACACGAGGCCGCGCCGCCTGAGCCCCAGCGCATCGAGCGCCGGCGTCGCGGCGCCGAACGGCGACGCGTTGCGCTCGACATGCGCACGCAACCACGCGACGCGCTGGGCCTGGATCTCGCGCATCGAGCGCGGCGCATCGTCGCGCGGCTTGTCGCGGCCCCCGCGGTCGTGCGGCGGATCGCCCGCATCGCGCGGCGGCGCATCGCCGCGATTGCCGAGGTCGACATCGTAGCGGGCCTCGAACGAATTGAGCTGCCGGCTCGCCTCGGCTTCGAGCGCCTTGCGCGTATAGCGGCCGCCGGGACGCTTGCCGGCGGCGTTCGCGCGCGAACGGTCGCCGCCGAGCAGGCGCATCTGCTGGGCGAGCGTGCCCGACTGTTCGGCGAGCGCGCTGACCTGGTTCGGCAGCGGCGTGCCGCCGGCACGCATCTGCACGTCCGGGCGCTCGAGCTTCACGTCGCCGCGCTCGATCCTGCGTTCGAGCAGCGTGATCTGATCGTCGACGTCCGCCAGGGTCTGACGATACGCGTCGCTGTTGGTCTCGATCGGGCCGGGATCCGCGAGCAGCAGCCGGCCGTCGCGATACACGCCTTGCGGATCGAAATAGAGCCGGTCCTGCTGAATCGCGTCGCGCAGTGTGCGCAAGGTCTGCAGCGATTCGGGGTCGAGCGTCGTCGGCAGCAGCCCGCGCCCGGCATCGCCGGTATGCAGCCCGCCGCGCGGCTGGTACAGCACCGCGACGCGACCGGCGTGCGAAAACGGGCCGTCCATCGCGACGGTCGGGAGATCGTAGCGACGCCGCAGCAACGCGAGCGCCGCGCGCTCGGCGTCGGCACTGGCCCGCTGTTCGGCGCGCGTGCTGAAATCCTCGTAGAGGGCGACGACCGCGTCCCGGCCGAGCGCGAAGCCGCCCTTGTGCGCACCGAAGCCGAGCAGCGCGCCGAGATGCTCGTTCAGGTCCACGGGCTTGCCGCTGTCCGCGTGGAATACCTGCAGGCCGTCCGCCCGCAGTGGCCCGAGCGCGACGTCCGGATGCGGCGCGGGATCGAAGCGCAGGAAGCCGCTGGTCGCGCGGATCGTGCCGTCCGCCGCGAGCGCGCCGCGCGGTGCGACGAAAACCGGGCGGTTCCAGACGTTCGCGAGTTCGGGCGCGAGCCCGGCCTCCGCACCTTCCGCGACGAGCACGATCGGCTCGTCGAGCCGGGACGGCGCCGGCAGGCCGTGGCGCGTGTCGAGCGCGAGTTCGTGGCCGGACAACGGCGTGCCGTCCGGGCGCGTCAGGGGCGCATCCGCGCGGCCGTTGCGCACGACGAACAACGTGCGCCCGCCGTAGCTGTGCTGCTCGACGCGCGGGCCGACGGTCGCGACCGCGACGTCCGCATCGCGGGCGGCGAAGCCCGGCGCGAGCGGGGACGATTCGATCGCATGGAGGACGGTCCAGGCGACACGCTGGCGAAACGTCAGCGGTTCGAGCGGGCCGCCCGCGCCGGCTTCGGCCGGATCGGCGATCCGCCGGTACTGGATCGTCCGTGCATCGCCGCTGCGGCGATCCGCGCGCGATGCGGTGCGCGCATCCTGGTCGTTCTCGGCGGCGCGTTCGCGTACCTGCGCGGACGCGCGGCCCGCCTGCGCGGTCGCGCGCGACGTCGCGGCGGCCGGCTCGGCGACCGCCGCCGTCGGGTCCGTTGCCGCGCGCAGTGCGGACGGGGTCGCGCGGGCCGCATTCGTGCGCGCGCCGTCGTCGTGCGGCGGCGCGGCCGGCGCTGGCGCGGCGGGCGCCGGGGTCGCGCCGCGCGGGGCGCCGACCTGGCTCGGTGCGCGCAGCTCGATGCCGTCGGACAGCGTCAGGCTGCCGTCCCGGCCGGCCGTGATGCGGCCATCGGTGTCGTAGCGGTTGAAGCGCGTGCGCTCGAGGGTGCGCCACGAGCCGTCGACGCGCTCCGCGATCGTGATGCGGCCTTCGTGGTCGACGAACGCGGTGGTGCCGGTCTTGCCGCGTGCGCCGGTATTCACCGCATTCGCGCGGCTCAAGACGCGGATCGGCACGCCTTCGTAGGTCAGCACGCGCTTGCCGACCATCAGCGTGCCGTCGCTGGCCACCGTCACGCTGCGGCCGTCGATGGTCGCGCGCGTGCGGCCGAGCCGCAGCGTGTTGGTCGCCGTGTAGCGGCTCTGGCCGATGCGCACGGTCTGGTCGCCGATCTGCACGGCCTGATTGTTCAGGTCGCGGCCGCCGAAGCCGCCGGTGCGCCGCACGATGCCGGTCGTCACGGCCTTGAGCTTCTGGTGGCCTTGCGCGAGGCCGAGATTCAGGATGAACGACGACGCATCGCCGGCGAGCCGGTCCGTATGGCCCGTCAGCGCATCGTGCACGAACTGCACGCCGGCTTCCGCCGCGCCGCCGAGACCGGTGACCGTCGTCGCGCGCCGCACGAACGTGGCGAGCCCCTTCGAGTCGTTCAGCAGCGTGGCGATCTTGCCGACGCCGCCGACGCCGGCCGGCACGAGGTTCAGGTAATCGGCGCGCGCTTGCGCGTCGAGCGGGCTGATGGTGCGATCGTGCTGGATGCGATTGGCGAGGTCGTAGCCGGAGTTCGCGACGGCCGCCGCCGCCGACGTGTAGATCAGCCCGGTGCCGGCCGCATTGAGCGCGACGCCGAGCGGCGCGCCGAACACGGTCGCATCGAGCAGGCCGCCGCCGACTTCGAGCGCGATCCCGCCGAGCAGCATCCCGAGGTTCACGTCGCCGGCGCCGAACGTGTGCATCACGCTTTCCCACCAGCTGTCGTCGTGCGCGGTGTCGTGCCGGTCGATCCGTGCGGCGCCGTTCGCGTCGTAGCCGGTCGCGATGTCGAGCGTGCCGTCCGACGACAGCGAGTTGTCGTCGATGAAGTTGTCGATGCTCGAATATTTCGCGCCCTGATCGTCGACGTAATGCGTGTCGCCGTTCTCGTTCGTGACCTTGAAGATCGCGCTCGTGACGAGGCCGGCGTCCTTCGACGCATAGACGATCGGCATCACGTTGACGCGCGTGCCGGCGCCGCCGCCCACCTTCAGCAGTTCGTCGCGCACCTTGTCGATCGATTCGAGCTTCTTGCCGTCGCTGAATTGCGCGGCGTGCGGGTCGTCGGTCGCGTGGTCCGGCGACAGCCCGAGCGCGACGCCGACGAGATTGCGCTGCTGCGTGTCGTCGAGCTTGCCGAAGTCGATCGTCGCGCCGTGCCGGGTGGCTTCGCCGGCCTTGTCGAGCAGCGACTGCGACAGCTCGCTGCGGTGCGCGCCGAAGAAGTCGGACAGCGCCTTCGCGTAATCCTTCTGATCGGATTCGGTCTTCGGATTGCGCAACCGCTCGTCCAGATGCGCGTCGAATTCGTTGAACAGCACCTGCTGATGCAGCGTTTCGCCGAGCAGTTGCGCGCGCTGGACATCCTGGTTCGCCCGATCGAGTTCTGCGAGCGCATCGGCAAGCGGCTTCGCGTATTGATTGACGACGAACGGCACCGGCGCCGTCAACGGAATGTTCTTCGGGGTGCCCTGCGGCTTCACGATGGAGAACACGCTCGGCGTCGGGCCGATGCCGTGATCGCGGTTCCACTGGTCGTACTGGGCCTGCAACCCGTCGACCTTGATCTTCAGCTCCTGCTGCTTCGCCTGCGCATCGGCGAGCGTCTGCTTCGTCGCCCGCTCGTTGACGGACACGGTCATCCGGTCGTCGGCCTGATGCAGCGCGGACGCGATCGTTTTCAGGCCCTTGATCTCGAGCGGCGTCGGATCGTTCGCGATGCACATCGTCCGGTGGTCGTACCGATCCTGCACGCCGGCGGCGAGATCGTCGTAGTGGATCGCGAGCGCGTTGCCGTAAGCGGCAACATAGCCGTCGTGCGCGAGGCTCGCGGCATCCTTCGCCTTCGACAGTTGCGTGGCGGCGTCTTCGACGCCGAGATCGGCGCGCGGATCCATCAGCTTGACGCCGGGATGGTCGCGGCGCCATTGCGTCGCGCTCTTTTGCGTGGCGTCGTAGTGCTTCTGCTGTTCGTCGACCTGGCGATTCGCATACAGCATCTGCAAATAGCCGCCGCTCACGCGCGCGCTCGCCTGCGCGTGATTCAGCAGGTCTTTCTGCGCGGCGACCGTCGTGCTCATCACGGTCGGCCCGTACTTGCCGGACACCGCGTTGTACGTGCCCTGGATGTCGGCGACCTTCGCCGCGTCGGTGGCCGCATTCAGGCACGCGTTCGCATAGTTCGCGTCGTCGGCGCTCTGCGTCAGTTGCGTCCGCGCCTCGTCGGGCTTCAGCGCCGGCGGCACGTCGATCACGCGCTCGAGCGGCGCGAGCTGCTTGTTGATACGCGCAATGCCGGCGTCCATCGCATCCGCGTAATCGCCGTTCGACGCATACGACTGCAACTGGGCGAGCGCGAGATTCGAGTTCGCGATGTCGGCGTTGTGCAGCGCCTTCGCTTCGGACAGCTTCGCGTCCGCCCGCTGCCACGCGTCGTAGGCCTGCTTCTGCTGCGGCGTCCAGTTGTCCTGCGACGCCTGGGTCGGATCGTCGCCGATGCCGGGAGCCGCCGCTTTCAGCCGGTCGAGCGCCGCATTCGCGTCGGATTGCGCGGAGCCGGCGCGTGTCGGATCGAGCGCTTCGTTGTCGTGATCGGCCTGCTGCGCATACGCGATCATGTAGCCGGCGTCGGTCGTGACGTCGAGCTCCTTTTCCGCCTTCGCGGTGGCCTTGTGCGCGTTGTCGTAGGCGGTTTGCGCGCGGGCCAGCGCGTCCTTCGTCGTGGACGGATCGTTCTTCGCGTTCGTCAGCGCGGTCTGCTTGTCCTGCTCGTCCTGCTGCGCGTTGTCGTATTGCGTCTGCGCGCCCTGGATCGCGGTCTGCGCGGCTTTGGTCAGCGGATCGTCGACCGTGATGTCGGGCGGCTTGGGCCGGTATTGTTCGGCGAGGCTCCGGATCAGCGAGGTCGCGGACGCGATTTCGGCATTGGTCGGCTTCGACGGGTCCGTATCGGGCGTGACCTGCACCGTGATCGGCGGCGGCGGGGGCGTGGCGGTCTGCTGTTTCGACGGATCGCCCGATTGCCGCGCGGCTTCGGCCGCCGCTTGCGCGCGTTCGGCTTCGAGCGTGCGCTCGAGAAACGCCATCCAGTTGGCGCCCATGCCGACGCCGTCGATATCCAGCATCAAACTTCTCCCGGTCGCGCCGCGCTCTCGACGGGCCGCGCATTACGATGCCATTACGGTCAAGCTTGGAGTGTAGAAAGGCATGCACCGCGATGACGCAGCGCGTTTCGTAGCGCGACGCCGATGCGCGCGCGCCGCCGGGGCGTCGCTACGAACGGCGGCGAAGTGGAGCGGGCGCGGTGGGGGCGGGCCGACTTACTGATCGAGACACCGCACGCAGAGCCGCTTCGCCTGGTTCGCCGGCAGCCCGCGGCACATCATCAGCACCGGGCGCGCATGGCACGACGGCGCATCGGCGGACGCGGCGGCCGACGGCAGGCGGCGCGCGCGTTCGGGCGGCGTCGCGGCGGCCGCGGCCATGCGCCGCTGGCGCGCCGGCGGCGGCGTGTCGGTCACGACGGGAATCGGTTCGACGCCGCCTTCGCGCGCATTGCGCTGCGCGCTCGCGACGACGCGGCTCACGTAGCCGCTCGAAAAACCGGTCGTGAAGTTGCCGCTGTAGTAGCACGACAGCGCCGCGCGCAACGCGGCCTGCGTGGCGCGGCCGGTGCCCGACGAGCGCGCGAAGCATTCGGTCAGGATCGCGCCGCCGGCCTGCAGGTTGCGGCACGGCTCGAACATCGTCGCTTCGTCGAGCCCGTATTTCGCGAAATTGCGTTCGTTCACCTGCGCGAGGCCCACGCTGTAGCTGAAGCCGCGCGACGACAGTTCGCGCGCGGTCGCGCGCGCCTCGTCGAGCGACGTGGGCTGGCGCGTCAGGTGCCCGCCGACCACGCCGATCGCATACGGATTGAAACCCGACTCGGTGCGCACGAGTGCGGCGAGCGTCGCGGGATCGACGTTCGGCGCGCAGGCGCGCGCCAGTTGCGCGAAACCGGCGCCGCCGCCGGCCGCCTGCACGACGCGCGACGGCAGGCACGCGAGCGCGAGCATGGCCAGCGCGCACAGGCAGGCGGCGACGGTTCGCAGGCGGCGCGCGTTCATCCCGCACCCGCCACGCGATACGACAGCACGAGCCCGTGCACGAGCAGTGACCAGCCGTCGAGCGCGACGAACAGCAGCAGCTTGAACGGCACCGAGATCGTCGTCGGCGAGATCATCTGCATCCCGAGTGCCAGCAGGATGTTCGCGACCAGCAGATCGACGACGATGAACACGATGTAGATCACGAAGCCGATCTGGAACGCCTTCGTCAGCTCGGCGAGCGTGAAGCTCGGCACCAGCACGAGCAGATCGTCGTCCTTGATGCCGTCCGCGCGGTTTTTCGGCCAGACCGACGTCGCGGTCCGCACGAAGAATTCGCGGTCGCGCTGCCGCGTATGCGATACCAGGAAATCCTTGATCGGCGGTAGCGCCGCATCGGCGAGCACGCCGATGTCCGAGGTCGACAATTGCCCCGACGCATCGAAGTGGCGCGCCTGCAGCGCGTCGCGGATCGACATCCCGACGGGCGCCATGATGAACAGCGACAGGATCAGCGCGATGCCGTTCAGCACGAGGTTCGGCGGCACCTGCTGGATCCCGAGCGCGGAGCGCAGCAGGCCGAGCACGACCACCAGCTTCGTGTAGCTCGTCACCATCAACGCCGCGAACGGCGCGATGCCGAGCGCGGCGATCACCGCGATCAGCGCGACCGGATTCGGCAGATTGCCCATCGTTCAGCGCTCGCGCGGCGCGGGTTGCGTCAGCGTGACGACGCGCACGCCGAGCTTCTGGCCGACCGCGATCAGATGGCCGGTGCCGATCAGCATCCCGTTCGCGACGAGATGGATCACGCTCTGGTTGATCCCTTGCTGCAGCTCGATCACGGCGCCCGGCTGCAGCGCGCTCAGCTCGCCCAGCGGCATCGACGTGGGCGGCAGCTCGAAGCGCAGGTCGACGGCGAGGCCGTCGAGCGAGCGCGGCGCGTCGGCGGGCGGCGCGTCGTGCGTCGTCGGCGGCGAGTCGGTGCGGGTCGGTTCCAAAGGCATCTCCCTGATTCGTTCGACGGTCAGCCGGTTGCCCGACGGCCGTCCGGTGATCTCCCACGCCGGCGCGGCCGGCAGACGCGCGACGCACAGCAGGTTCTGCTCGTGCGCCTGCCAGCGCTCGATCGCGATGATGTCGCCGCCGACGACATCGGCCAGCTCGGCCGTCGTCAGCTCGGTACGGCCGATCTCGAACACGAGCGGCACGGGCAGGCTCGCGTAGGCCGCGCGCGCGTCGGCGAGCGCGGCCGGGGCGGCCGCGAAGAACACGGCCAGCGCATCCGGCGCGTCGAACAGCAGCGCGCCGTGGCAGCGCCACGCGGCGTCGGCGCGCCGCAGCTCGAACCGCAGCGCGGCCGGCGATGCGTGCGAGGCCGGCGCGCCGGCCGGCGGCGGCAGCAGTTCCACGCGCTGCCGCGTCGCGGCCTGCAGCACCGCCGCGAGCGGCGCGCACAGGTCGGCGAGCAGTGCCGCGCGGATCACGGCCGGGACCGCCGGGTCGGCTGCATCGCCGAGCCATTCGGTTTCCGCGATCGGGTCGATCCACAGCGTGCCGGCCGCCGGGCCGACGACGAAGCGGTACGCGTGCGCATCGGCGGCCGGCTCGGCGTCGACGCGCCAGCGCACCTCGTACGCATGCTCGCCGAGCGTGACCGGGACGGCGCCGGTCGCACAGTACGCATGCGACAGCCCGCGCGCGGCGGCGGCGGACAGGCGCGGCAGGTAGGGCGACGCGTCGAGCGCGACCGCGGCCGGCGCGGCGGCGGGCGGCGGGGAAGCGGCGGGCATGGCCCGGTTCGCGGCGTCGCCGGCGTCGGCATTCGTCAGGAACAGCGCAGGCACGGCGGGGTCGGGGCGGATTCGGCGTTGGTTCGACGGATTGTTCTGGGGCCGGCGGCGCCGAGGGGCGCGCGGCTGCTGCGTCGATTGTAGGGACGGCGCTGGCCGCGTGCCGCGCCGGAATCCGTAGTCGCGACCATCGCGCGCAGACGGCGGGAGCGGAGCGCTACGAAGCGCGATGAACGACGGCGAAGGGCGGTGGCGCGCGATGAAGCGGGGCGCTGCCACGGCGGGCGGTCAAAAGCAACCGCCGCCCGGAGGCGGCGGTTGGGGTGCGGCTGGCTGGCGGGCCGGGCGGCGTGCAGGCCGCGTCCGGCCGGCCGGTTGCGAGGTGCTGCGAATCCGCGCAGCGCGGTGGGGGAAGCATTGCCGGCGCGCCGCGATCGGGCGGCGCGCGGGTGACGTGTTACGCGTAGTCGGCGGCCATCGACGGTTGCGGCGCCGTGCGCTGCATCGGCGCCGCGTCATGACGCTCGACGTGCGTCATCGCCGCACCGAACAGCACCAGGCGATAGCCGACCGCGTAGATCGGGATGATCCGCAGATTCTTGTCGTGTTCGAGCTGCAGCTTCGAACGGATCCGCGAGATATGGGTGTCGAGCGTGCGCGACGACACGCCGAGCTCGCGGCCCCACACGGCTTCCTGGATTGCCTGCCGCGGCACGATCTTGTTCATGTTGTCGAGCAGGAATTCGACGACGTCGAATTCGCGCGGCGTCACGTCGACGACCTTGTTGTCGATTTCGATCGTGCGGCGCACGAAGTTGATTTTTATATTGTCGATGTACAGGTATTTGCAATCCATGGTGGCCCTCGCATGTCCGTAAAGGAGTGTTTGCGGGCCTTGTGCTGCAACTTCCGGGCCAGGGGCGGATCGTCAGATGGTAATAACGGGCGATCGCGGCGCGGACGGCGCGTCAGCCTTGAATTTACAAGAATTTTTAACGGGAAGCCGCCGGGCGATTGATGAAAGGGTCGGACTGGCGCTGAAGGATTGTTACGTAGCATCGCGTCGCTACGTTACGGGGCGTTACGTCCGACGTAACGTGGGGAGGCGCCGGTAACATGCGCTCGACCGAGGCTGGCGGCGGGCTTCGGAAACCCTGCCTGGAACCCTACATCGGACCCGGCATGTGTCAATGAAAACTCAATATGAATCAGTGACATACGCGATTCAATTGCCGACATCGAACCCTACATGGAACCGTACGAGGAAGCATGACGGCCGTCGCTACCTTCGAACCGTTGTTTCCCGAAGATAGCGTACTCGATCCGCTGCTCGGGCACGCCGCCGAGCGGGTCGATGCTTTGCGGCGGTGGCTTGCCGTCAGCGATACCCCGCTGGCCACCGCGCTCGTGCCGCAATTGCGTGCGATGAATTCTGTTTCCGAGGCTTTGGCCTGAAGTCGACCAAGCGTGAGCGACGCCGAGCCGCCCCATGTCATGCGGACTTTGGCCCGGATAAGCGGGGTGTTCTCGCGATGCATTGAAAAACGCCGGCCCCGGGGCATGCGTCGCCCGGCAGCCGGCGTTCCCGCATATCAGGCCTTCGCGCTATCCGCCGAATCGAACGGCAGCACGTAATGCCGCTTGCCGGTCGCCGCGAAGATCGCGTTCGCCACGGCCGGCCCGACCGGCGCGACGCCCGGCTCGCCGACCCCGGTCGGCGCTTCCGCCGACGGCACGATATGCACTTCGACCTTCGGCATCTCCGCCATCCGCAGCACGTGGTAGCCGTCGAAGTTGCGCTGCTCGACCTGGCCGTCCTTCAGCGTGATCGCGCTGTGCATCGCCGCGCCGAGCCCGAAACCGATGCCGCCCTCCATCTGCGCGGCGACGATGTCGGGATTGATCGCGATCCCGCAGTCGACCGCGCACACCACGCGCTCGACCTTCACCTTGCCGTCCGCGTCGACCGATACCTCGGCCACCTGCGCGACATAGCTCTTGAACGCCTCGGCCACCGCGATCCCGCGCCCGCGCCCCTTGGGCAGCGGCTTGGCCGGATCCCAGCCTGCCTTCTGCGCGGCCAGATCCAGCACCGCGCGCGTGCGCGGCTCCTTCGCGAGCAGGTCGCGGCGGAACGCATACGGGTCCTTGCCGGCCGCGTGCGCGGCTTCGTCGATGAACGCCTCGACCGCGTAGGCCGTGTGCGAGCTGCCGACCACGCGCCACCACAGCACCGGCAGGCCGACCTGGGTCGTGGTGAGTTCGACCGACACGTTCGGCACCGCGTACGGCAGGTTCGCCGCGCCCTCGACCGACGTCGCGTCGATGCCGTTCTTGACCATGAACGCTTCGAACGGCGTGCCGGCGAGGATCGACTGGCCGACGATCCGGTGGCGCCAGCCCACCAGCCGGCCGTCCGCGGTCAGGCCCGCATCGAGCTTGTGGAAGTACATCGGCCGGTAGAAGCCGCCCTGGATGTCGTCCTCGCGCGTCCATTGCAGCTTGACGGGCTTGCCGTCCGCGCCGAGCGCCTTCGCGATCGACACGGCCTCGACCACGTAGTCCGACCACGCATTCGCGCGCCGGCCGAAGCTGCCGCCCGCATACAGCGTGTGAATCCGCACCTGTTCGGGTTTCAGCCCGGCCGTCCTGGCCGCGTTGCCCTGGTCGACCGTCTGGAACTGGTCGCCGGCCCAGATCTCGCAGCTGTCCGCCGTCAGCTTGACGACCGCGTCGAGCGGCTCCATCGGCGCATGCGCGAGATACGGGAATTCGTACGTCGCGCCGATCTTGCGCGCCGCGCCGGCGATCGCCGCATCGGCATCGCCGTCCTTGCGCGCCGACGTGCCCGGCTTTTCGGCGAGTTGCCGGTATTCGCGCATGAGCTCGTCCGAGCCGCGCTTTTCCGCCTTCGTTTCGTCCCATTCGACCTTCAGCGCATCGCGGCCCTGTTTCGCGGCCCAGAAGCCGGTCGCGACGACCGCGACGCCGCCCGGCACCTGCACGACCGACACGACGCCCGGCACGGCCTTCGCGGCCGTCGCGTCGAACGATTTCACCGTCGCGCCGAAGCGCGGCGGCCGCTGCAGCAGCGCGACGCGCATGCCGGGGAACGTCGTGTCGAGCGTGAAATGCGCGGTGCCGTTCGATTTCGACGACGCGTCGACGCGTGGAATCCGGTGCCCGATCAGCTTGAAATCGGCCGGCTGCTTCAGCGTGACCTTGTCGGGCACGGGCAGCTTCGACGCATCGGCGACGAGCGTGCCGTACGCGGCCGTCTTGCCGCTCTTCGCGTGCGTGACGACGCCGTCGGCGGTGGTCAGCTCGGCGGCCGGCACCTTCCAGCGGGCTGCCGCGGCCGACACGAGCATCGCGCGCGCCTTGCCGCCCGCTTCGCGCAGTTGCTGCCACGAGTTCGACATGGCCGAACTGCCGCCCGTGCCCTGCATCGTGCCGAACGCGAGGTTCGCGTAGCGCTTCGCATCGGCCGGCGCGCTTTCGACGCGCACGCTCGACCAGTCGGCGTCGAGCTCCTCGGCGACGATCGTCGCGATGCCCGTATACGCGCCCTGGCCCATTTCGACGTGCTTCGCGATCACCGTGACGGCGCCGTCGGGCGTGATGCGCAGGAATGCGTTCGGCGCGAATTCGCCGGCCGGCACGGTCGCGGCGAGCGCGCGGCGGCCGAGGCCGGCCCAGTCGAAGCCGATGGTCAGGCTGACGGCGGCGGCTGCCCCCGCGGCCTTCAGGAACGTGCGGCGCGACGGGCGCACCGAATCGGTGTGGTCGAGTTCGATCGTCATGGTCAGGCTCCCAGCGTCGCGGCTGCGTCGTGGATCGCGGCCCGGATGCGGGCGTAGGTCGCACAGCGGCAGAGGTTGCCGTTCATCGCGGCGTCGATGTCCGCGTCGGTCGGCTTCGGATTCTGTTCGAGCAAGGCGGTGGCCGACATGATCTGGCCGGACTGGCAATAGCCGCATTGCGGCACCTGCAGCTTGACCCACGCGGCCTGCACGGCCCGCGCGGGCTTGCTCTGCAGGCCTTCGATCGTCGTGACGTGCTTGCCCGCGATGCCGGCGAGCGGCAGCACGCACGAGCGGACGGCCTGGCCTTCGAGATGCACGGTGCACGCGCCGCACTGCGCCATGCCGCAGCCGAATTTCGTGCCGGTCAGTCCCGCGTGTTCGCGAATCGCCCAGAGGACGGGCATCGACGGATCGGCGTCGAGCGTGACGTTCTTGCCGTTCAGGACAAACGAGGTAGGCATTTTTGATTGTCTCCGTGGGGAAAACCCGGCGTGGGCCGGATTAGCGCGAGTGTGCGCGAGCAGCCGGTTTTTGCGTCTACCCAATCCTGCAAATTTATTGAACAATCCTGCAAATCCCCTGCACGCCGCGAGCCGTTTCGCTATGCTCGCGCGACACGGGAAATCATTCGAGGATGCGTCATGGACATGACCGATATCGTGGCGTCGCGCGAATCCGGGCGGCGCGAGCTGGCGTCGCTGATCGGCCGTTTCGCGCCGGCGGACGGCTCGCACTCGACGGCCGTGCCGGGCCTGATGCTGCATCGGCACACGCGGCCGGTCGATCTCGGCTGCGGCGTGTCGCGCGCCGCGCTGGTGATCGCCGCGCAGGGCGCGAAACGCGTGATCGTGGCCGGCCACGCCTACGAATACGACGCGCACAATTGCCTGATTACGTCGATCGACTTGCCGATCCTCTCGCGCGTGACGCGTGCGTCGGCGGAAGAGCCGTACTTGTGCCTGTCGCTGACGCTCGATCCGCAGCGCATCGTCGAACTGGCGGCCGAGATGCGGCTGCCCGAGCCCGACGCGGGCCCGGAAGGCGAAGGGATCGCGCTCGCGGAGCTGACGCCGCCGCTGCTCGATGCGGCGTTGCGGCTGCTGCGGCTGCTCGATACGCCGGCCGACATCGCGGTCGTCGCGCCGCTGATCGAGAAGGAAGTGCTGTACCGGCTGATGACGAGCGGGCAGGGCACGCGGCTGCGGCACATGGCGATCGCCGGCAGCCAGACGCACCGGATCGCGCGTGCGATCGAATGGATCCGCGATCACTTCGCGGAGCCGATGCGCGTCGAGTCGCTCGCGCAGGCGGTCAACATGAGCGTGTCGTCGCTGCACCATCATTTCAAGCACGTGACGACGCTGAGCCCGCTGCAGTACCAGAAGCAGTTGCGACTGCACGAGGCGCGACGGCTGTTGTTGCGGCAGGGCGGCGACGTCGGGTCGGTGGCGGCCGTCGTCGGCTACGAAAGCGCGTCGCAGTTCAGCCGCGAATACAGCCGGCTGTTCGGCGCGCCGCCGATGCGCGACATCGTGCATCTGCGCAAGAAGGAACTGCTCGGCTGACGGGCGGCCGGCCGGTCATCGATCGGCATGTCGCGATGACGGCGCGTTGCGCTCGAGGATATCGGCGCGACGCGCTGCGGACCGCGCCGCAATGGCCGGACGAGAGAGCGTCGTATGCGACACGGCTCGTGTTCCGCTTTCGCGAGCGTCTTGCACGGATGGCTGCCGATATAGCCCGTTCCCCCTGTCGCGAGCACCTTCATGCGACCGCGCCGGCGATGTCGACGAAGCGCCGCGACAGGCGCTCCGGTTTCGCCGACAACCCCGTTGATGCCTGTACGACGCAAGCATCGATCTATCGATAGTGGTCTTCATCGCCTTTGTTTCAGTGATGAGAATCCTGCGGATAAATGCTCGAAAACGTTTCTTCAATGAGTCGCTCGCCAATGGCTGGTCGACTGGAAATGAAAAATGATGGCCCGTTTTTATCGGGATCGAGCGTTTACATTTGTTTTAATTATTACGCCCGCAGCGTGCCGGATGGCAAAGGTTTTTCACCGCATGATCGTGTGGGTATTTTCACGGATGAATCAAATTCGTTTCGTATTTCGGACGGAACCCGTGTTCCGGCCGTGTCGCCGGCTGCCCGGCGCGGGGCATCGAGCGGCCGGCCCGCCATTCGCCGGGGGTAATGGACGGTTGCTGGCCTGCCGCAACACACGGTTCGTCAGCAGAAACGCGCGAAACGCGGGCCATGCATCGAGAGCGGGCTCTCAAATTTGCAACAACCGTCCGCAGGGACGTCCGGCGAGCCTCGGTGCGCCGGATTCGTCCGTCAAATCAAGGCATTGCGTCGCGGTGTTCAATGATCGCCGCCGCGCGGGTGCCGTTATCGCGATACATTCGTGAAACGAAAAATGCCGTTCCTGGCGAAATGGGCGGGGCTGGCGGCCGCATGCCGCGCGCAATGCGCAGTGGAATATCGCATGGCATGCGGCTTGCGAGATTGGACGCACCGGCGAGCGGTCGACACGATGCAACAATGATGTGGGGGCGGCCAGTTCGTTACGAGCCAGTCGGGGAAGCGGCGATGAACACTATAAGCAGTGGCTTGATCCGCGCGTTTCTCGCGCACCATAGGGGTAGTCGGATCGATGGGGGTAGCGCTTGCGACGCAGTGCCAGCGTCGGTGGTTGCGCCTTGCCGATTTCCCGCCCTCCGCGCGCGTCGCGTGCTGGAGCGGTTGCCGTTTCGCGCGACAACCCGGCGACAGCGATGCTCGACTTCATTCGGTGTTTCCGGATGGGGTGCGCTGTTCGTGCCGGACAGCGTGGCGCCGATTCCTCTTCAACCGTGCAGAGCCGTTTCGATCGCGCCGGGCCAGTGCCGGCGCGGGCCGGACTAGATCGAATGCGCGTCGGCCGGGTTATCCGGAAGGCCTTTCTCCGTCAGCTCAGGGAGCGGACATGCCGTCTGGTTGCAATGCAGGCCCGTCGTCGCCTGGCTGAAGGGCGCGTGCCGAGCGGGCGCTGCAATTTTCGGTAGTCGATACGTTCGCTAATTCTCAATTCCGGAAATGGGTGCCGGTGCCGGTATCTGTTTTACACAAGGTATTGAAAATCGCGATCCGGAAAGATGTGCGCGTCATTTATGTAAATTTAATCAATGGTGTTTTGAGTTAATCTCAATGTTCATAAAAATAATTGAAAACACCTACTTGTAAATTTTGGATAACTTAAAAACATAAAACTAGACTTCGGCTGCCAAAAATAAAAAGAAAATTTTGCGATCCTGAAATAATTTCTCTATTCGATAGCAATCCTTATTTTTAAGGATTGCTCGAGGCGGGAAGGTCGATGGCGTGCGATCTTCCATGCTCATTCTCTCCACGCCGTTATGGAGTCGACCATGAAGAAGCTTCTGATTGCAGCAGCAGTTCTGGCGGTTTCGGGTGCAGCGTTTGCAGCGAGCGGCACGATCTCGAGCAGCAACTCGTCGAGCGGTGGCCAGACGATGGCCGGGGTCGCCGGGTTCGGCCACTTCACCGCAACCGATTCCGGCTCGGCACTCGGCGCAGCCGGCGCAATGGCCGGTGGCGGCAGCAGCGGTTCGGTCTCGTACACGAACCACACGCAAACGTCGACGGTCGGCGGCTTCGGCTTCGGCGGCGCACAAGCAGGCGGCAGCAGCGGCGCGAACGCGGGCTCGACCGGCTGGACGTATCACCACTAAGCCGCGACGCGTAGCGTTCGTCATTGGCTGGCGGCACGGATGCCGGGTTTCGTCCCGCAAGGGCAGGCCCGGCTCCGCCACCGTCGAACTTCCTCACAGCAAGGAATTGCTATGAAAGCCAAAGTCATGTTAGCGACAGCGCTCACCGTCATTTCGTCCGCTGCGTTGGCGGCCGGATCGTCCACGACCAACCAGACGCAGTCCGTTGCGGCGGGTGTTTCCGGTTCGGTGCTGGTCGGCTCCGGCAGCTATACCAGCAATTCGACCTCGACGGCCGGCGCGAATGCAGGCAGCACCGTGACACCCGCCGGCTCCGCCGGCACGGCGTCCGCTTTTCACAACTCGACTTCGACGGCCAGCGGTTCGGGCACGAACGGAGGCGCGTTCGCGGCAGGCGGTGGTATCGGCGCCGCGGGTTCGTTCGCCGGAAACGGCAGCACGAACGAGAACGCGAATGCGCTGTCGGGAGGGGTGACCGCCACGATCGTACTCGGTGCGAACCACTACACGGCCACGGGCGCGAACGACCACGGCATTGCCAACGCGGGTGCCGCGGGGTGGACGGGCGGTGGCGGGTCGGGCGCCATCGCGGGCTCGAATCACTACAACTCGTCGAGCGTGTGGAGTACCGGGCCGGCCGGTTCGCCGTCCGCGTCGGGCGGAAGCCAGGGCGACTCGAGCGCGACCGGGAGCAGTCATTAGTCAGGTGTGGGGGGACCAGTTTCCCAGCGACGCTGGTCTCTTTTCCGCATCGTTGTCACGTAAGGAGTTGGCATGAAGCAGAACCTGATTGCCGCCGCTCTGATGCTCGCGTCTCTGACGGCGTATGGCGCTGACCGTGCTGCCGATGGTGGGCAATCGAATATGCAGACGTCAAACAACCCTTCTCAGACAACCAAACCGTCAGAACAACAAACGCTTTCGTCGGGCAGCGCCATCGGCGGACCGGACACCCGGCAATGGCAGGGCATGTCGGCCGGCTCGTGGTCCCAGCTGGGCAGCGGCTGGAAG
Organism: Burkholderia sp. MSMB1078WGS; assembly: GCF_001528895.1. Taxonomy (NCBI): domain Bacteria; kingdom Pseudomonadati; phylum Pseudomonadota; class Betaproteobacteria; order Burkholderiales; family Burkholderiaceae; genus Burkholderia; species Burkholderia sp. MSMB1078WGS. Next base: position 89,365 of record NZ_LPDI01000061.1, read on the forward strand.
CAGTTCGGGGAAGCAGCGAAAACTGAAGGCATTCAGGGGAATTAGTACGGTTGCCTGGGTGGGAGGTCAAACCTCGTCCGGAGAGTGAAATGAACAGCAACAGGATCAAGGTGGCATGTGCGGCGATGTTCGCGATGACCACGATCGGCGCCCACGCGCAAACCGCCGATTCGACGTCGAGCGCGCAATCGTCGACCTCGTCGACGGCGATCAGCCAGGGCGGCGGCTCGAGCATGAACACGAATACGACGAGTTCCCGCGGGGGGAATGCCACCAGCTCCAGCGGGGTGCGCGGCAGCGGCAATTCGAGCGTGAACGTCAACGTGACGCTGCCGTCCGGCACGGCCGGCGGCAACGTCACGCCGCAGAGCGTGAACTCGCTGCAGTCGTCCGGCGCGCCCGGCACCAACCCGTACAACACCCAGATCTCGGAAAACGTCAATTACTCGGGCACGCAGACGATCAAGACGAATCCGTCGATCCAGGCGCCCGGTCTCACGACCACGCTGTCCGATACCTGCATGGGCTCGGTGAGCGTCGGCGTGTCGTTTCCGGGGTTCGGCGCGACGGGCGGCACGACGCTGGTCGACCAGGCCTGCGTGCGGCGTCTCGATGCGCGCGAATTCCGTGCGATGGGTTTGACCGACGTGGCGCTCGCGCTGTTGTGCCAGAGCGACGCGAACCGGCGCGCGGTGGAGGCGACCGGGCATCTGTGCCCGGGCACGACCGCGCCGCTCGCGCGTTCGAACGTGGCGCCCAGCGTCGAAGCGACCGTCGCGGACGACATCAAGTATCGCGATCCGATCGTGCGCGACCGGATGGGCCTGCCGCCGCTCGGCTCGGCCGCGCCAGTGGCCGCGCCGACGCGCCCGATCGAGACGACGTCGATGCGCGCCGCGCCGGTTTCGGTGCCGGTGCCGGTCCCGGTGCCGGCGATGGCGCCTGTCGCCGCCGCTCCGGCAGTTGCGACGCCGGCCGTTGCCGCCGCAATCCCGGCGCCCGCGGCGGCTGCCGCGCCTGCCGTCGCCGCCACCGCGCCCGCAGCGTCGGTCGTACCGGCTGCCGTCATGGCCACCGTGCCGGCAGCGGCCGTCATCGCCGCACCGGTCGCGGCGGACAAGGCATCGCCAGCGCCTGCCGCGCCGGTCGCCGAGACGAAGGCGCCGGAGCCCGCGCGGCCGGTCGCCGACAAAGCGTCCGAGCCTGCCACGGCAGTTGTCGACAAGGTGTCCGCACCCGCCCCGGCAGTTGCCGACAAGGCGTCCGAGCCAGTGCCGGCCGTCGCGGACAAGACGCCCGAGCCTGCACAGCCCGTCGCCGCCAACGCACCGGAGCCGATTCCGGCCGCGACCGAACCGGTGCAGGCCGCAGGCGAGCCGGTTGCCGAACCGATGCCGGCGGCAACCGTCGCCGTGGCGCCGGCCGCCGATGCGAAGGCCGCCGAGCCGGCGCCGCAGGCAGCCGCCGAAGCGCCGGCCCCGGAGGCCACGCCGCCTGCCGTCGCGGCGGCGCCCGCCGACATGCGGGCAGCCGACGCGAAAGTGCCGGACGCGGTCGAATCCGCAGCCGCAGCCGCAGCCGCAGCGGCTGCGCCGCCCGCCGACGTGCCGGCGCTGACCGATCCCGCGCAAGCGTTGTCGCCGGCCACGGTCGATCGGCAGGCCGCACCGGCTGCACCGATCGCGCCGGCGCCGACCGTCATCTCGACGAGTACCTCGTCGTAGGCACGCGGGCCGGGTTGCCGTGCGACCGGAGCACGTGTCGCACGGCATGCGTTCGCCCCAATGCCCGACGGTCTTTTCCGGTTTGACGGGTGTTGTTCCCCTCCCCGAGGTCAACACCTCTTTTTGCGTGACGACGATGCGAGGAGGCCTCAATCATGAGGATCTTTTTGGTCGCTTTGCTGCTGGCCAGCGTACAAGCCGCTGCACAGTCGCTTTTCCAGAATCCCGCGGTCTTCGTCATCCTGAACGAGCAGACCCTCGCGAACGCCGCGAGCGTCCAGCAGGCGCTGTCGACGCTCGGCCGTCCCGACAACACCGCATGCGCGCCGATGGTGATGATCGGCGACCCGCAGATGGTCTACATGATGCCGGAGGCGGGCCATGCGCTGTCGTGGCAAGCGCCGGTATACGGCCGCGGTGCGCCGTTCGACGCGCACGACGGGCCGAAGTCGGCCGGCAAGACGGTCGGCGCGACGCAGCACACCGAGGCGATGCAGACGCAACCGTGGGGCGACGGCAGCGCGATCACGCAGAAGATCGCGGGCGAGTCGAGCGTCGCGGCCGCGGACCGGGTGAACGAATGGCGGTACACCGGGCTCGACAGGATCGAGACGGCCCGCGCGTCGGACGTGACGGTGAACGGCAAGACCTACCGCGCCTATCGCGACGATCTCAACGGCGCGGCGAAGCCTGTCGTCGAGCCGCAGATCTACACGCAGCGCGTCGTGTTCTGCCGATAGCGCGGCGTAGTTCGAGGACGGAGCGGCGCCGCGCCGCGGACCCACGGGCCCGCCACGCGATCGGCAACGGCCGCTTCGATATACAACCTTATGCGGCGAGGCAATCGTGAACCATTGCTGTCAGCTCGGCACGCCGGGCCCGCACGATGTCGAACGGCAGGCGAGCACGCTGCCGTTCGTCGCGGTCCGGCGCAGTCCCGTCGCGCCGTCGCGGCCGCTCGTCTACCTGTCGCGGCAACACGATGCCGCGCTCGTCGATTCGCTCGCGTCGCGCGGCTGGGAGGTGTGGTGCGCCAAAACCGTGGCGGACGCGCAGAATCTCGCCAAGGCGAACCGTCCGCATGCGGGCATCGTCGATTTCGGCAGCTTCGCGTCGCCGGACGTCGCGTCGTTCGAGGCGCTGCTGCGTGACCCGCGCGTCGGCTGGGTCGCGCTCGCCGACGGCGAGCGGCTGCGCAACATCACGATCGCGCGCCTGATCCGCCGCTGCTGCTTCGACTACGTGCGCCATGCGACGGCCTACACGACGATCGGCTATCTCGTCGGCCATGCATACGGGATGCTGGAGCTCGCGGACGGCGACCCGGCCGCGGAAGCGCCGCCGCCGGGCGGCGCGATGATCGGTGCGTGCGACGCGATGCGCCGGCTGTTCGCGACGATCCGCAAGGTCGCGAACACCGAGGCGACCGTGTTCATCGCCGGCGAGTCCGGCACCGGCAAGGAGCTGACGGCGGCGGCGATCCACCGGCAGTCGTCGCGTGCCGACGCGCCGTTCGTTGCCGTGAACTGCGCGGCCATCCCGACGATGCTGGTGCAGGCCGAACTGTTCGGGCACGAGCGCGGCGCATTCACCGGCGCGCACCAGCGCAAGATCGGCCGCATCGAGGCTGCGCACGGCGGCACGCTGTTTCTCGACGAAATCGGCGACATGCCGTTCGAGAGCCAGGCGAGCCTGCTGCGGTTCCTGCAGGAGGGCAGGATCGAGCGGCTCGGCGGGCATGCGTCGATTCCGGTCGACGTGCGGATCGTGTCGGCGACCCACGTCGATCTCGAAGCCGCGATGCAGGCCGGGCGATTCCGCGCCGACCTCTACTACCGCCTGTGCGTGCTGCGTATCGACGAGCCGCCGCTGCGCATGCGCGGCCGCGACATCATGCTGCTCGCCGATGACGTGCTGCGGCGCTATCGCGGCGACGGCGCGTACCGGATTCGCGGCTTCACGCCGTGCGCGATCGAGGCGATCCACAACTATTCGTGGCCCGGCAACGTGCGCGAGCTGATCAACCGGATCCGCTTCGCGGTCGTGATGACGAACGGCCCGCTGATCTCGGCCGCCGATCTCGAGCTGCGTCCGTACACGTCGCTGCGGCCGCCGACGCTCGCGCAGGCGCGCCGGCAGGCCGAGCGGCACGCGATCGAGGCAACGCTGCTGCGTCACCGCCACCAGCATGCGGACGTCGCGGCGGAGCTGGGCATCTCGCGTGCGACGCTGTACCGCCTGATGACCGCGCACGGGCTGCATGGCTGACGCGCGCTGCGCGCGTGCGCTCAAGACCTCGCGGCGGCGGCCGTTAAAACATGAAACGGCCCGGCCGGAACGCGTGCATTGACGTGCGCGCAACCGGCACGCGGCGCATCACGCTTATCCGAGGTCATCGTGGCAGAGTGCAGTCAGTGCGGCAGGACGTTCCTGGTCGGCGGGCGGTCGATCGACGGCCGCCGCTATTGCGGCCCGGTGTGCGCACAGGCGCATCCGGTCGTCGTCGAGGCCGAACGGGTGCCCGACGCGAAGGTCCGGCAGTACGTCGACGACTGGCGCTACGGGCCATGTCCGATCTGCCTGCGCGAAGGGCAACCGATTGACGTCCACGCGTCGCATCGCGTCGTGTCGCTCGTATTCGTCACGCGCTGGGCCACGCGGCGCCACGTGTGCTGCCGCCGCTGCGGCCGCCGGAAGCAGGCGATCGCGCTGCTCGCGTCGGCCGCGCTCGGCTGGTGGGGGCTGCCGTGGGGCATCGTGCTGACGCCGATCCAGCTCGCGCGCAATTTGCTGGGCCTGGCCGCGCGCGATCCCGAGGCCGCGACGCCGCAGTTCGAGGCGCTCGTGCGGCGCAAGCTGGCCGCCCGCCGGCTCGCGCGCGCGGAGCGGGGCGCCGGCGCCTGATCGCGCCCTCAGGCCGGCCGGTCGAAGCCCGATGCGGCCCAGCGCTCGGCGCTGGCCTTGTTGAGCTTGAACCCGGCCGACACCTTCGCTTCGGCCAGCAGCTCGCCATACGGATCGAACGCCTTGAGCTGCGCATACGGCTCGAACTCGTCGGGCACGATGTCGAGCGTCACCGACACGTCCTGTCCGGCTTCGTCCTGCACCGTCACTTCCTTGTGCAGCATCGCGCGCCGCTGCTGTTCGTGACGCATCAGCACTTCGGTCGCGGTCTTCACGAGCGTGCGGAACGCGTTCGCATCCATCGGCTTCGGGTTCTTCTTGTCACGGCCCATGGTCCACGGCCCGACGAGCGCGGGCTCGGACTCGCCGTCCTTGACCATCTCGACGGCCCAGCCGTCGTCGTCTTCGTTCTTGATGATGCGGGCCGTCCAACCGTTGTCGCGCCAGAGGCCGTCTTCGTGGATGGAGGTGTCGTCGGATTGCAGGTCGGAATCGGTCATGAGGAAAGCGGGAGATCGGGCAAGCCGGCGAAGGGCCGGCGGCGCGCGGCCGGCATCGGCGCGTCGCTCGCCACCGGCGGGCCGGGGTGGCATGCAAACGCGCAATTTTACCCGCTGGCCGGCCGCGCGGCGCGCCACGCCGGCCATCGGGCCGATGCCGCGACGGTCGTCCGCCGGCCGCCGGGCGTTGAACCGGCGCAAATATCAAACCCGTATTACGTCTTCGGCAGCCAATTCGTACGCCGTCCGATATCGCGCGCGTGCATACGTTCATAGAATCGACGTCCAGGCTAAAAATCGCCTGAATGTCCTTTCAACGCCCAACCGGGCGCGCGCGTTCCGCGTGGCGCGGCCGGTGAACCACCAGGAACTCCGCATGAGGAAATTCAATGTTCGCATCGTCTTCGCGTACGACTGGCCATTGACGCTGGCCGGTATCGAGCAGATCGCAGGCGGCGCCTGCGCGATCGAGCTCGCCGCGGTCTACCGGAGCGCGGCAGAACTGGTCGCATCGCTCGGCGGCATCGATTGCGACGTCGTGCTGGTCGACTATGCGATTCGCGGCGACGAGCAGATGGATGGCCTCGCGCTGTTCGACTGGCTGCGCCGCACGCGGCCGAACGTCGGGATCGTCGTGCTGGTCGCGAACGAGAACCCGCTGATCTTCCGGTCGATCTTCGCGATCGGCGGCGTGAGCGTCGTCAGCAAGCTCGACGAGGTCGGCCATATCGTCACGGCGATTCATTCGAGCTACAGCGGCGCGACCTACCTGTCGCCGTCGGTGCGTCGCGCGGTCGATGCGCTCGGCACGCGCGGCGACACGCCCGTGAAGCTGTCGGCGCGCGAAATCGAGGTGATTCGCCTGTATCTGTCGGGCGTGCCGATCAAGACGATCGCGCAGCGCCTGAGCAAGGGCAAGCAGACGGTCAGCGCGCAGAAGATCAGCGCGATGAAGAAGCTCGGCGCGAGCAACGACGTCGAGCTGATCCAGCGCGCGGCGGGGCTGGGGCTCGGTAGCGGCGAGGCCGCGCTGCGGGCGGGCAGCGCGGCGTGAGGGTGGGGCGGCGCGCCGTCAAGCCGGCAGCGCGAACCGCGTCACCGCGTCGCGCAGCGCCTCGGCCTGATCGCGCAGCGAATGCGCGGCTGCCGCGGCCTGTTCGACGAGTGCCGCGTTCTGCTGCGTGACCTGATCCATCTCGCCCACCGCGCGGTTGACCTGCTCGATCCCGGCGCTCTGCTCGCGCGATGCGTGGCTGATTTCGTCGAGGATCTCGTTCACGCGCCGTACCGACTGCACGATCTCGGCCATCGTCTCGCCCGCATGCGTGACGAGCGTCGCGCCGTGCTGGACCGTCTCGTTCGACGACACGATCAGCGACTTGATCTCCTTGGCCGCCGTCGCCGAGCGTTGCGCGAGCGAGCGCACTTCGGCCGCGACCACCGCGAAGCCGCGGCCCTGTTCGCCTGCGCGCGCCGCTTCCACTGCCGCGTTCAGCGCGAGGATGTTGGTCTGGAACGCGATCCCGTCGATCACGCCGATGATGTCGCCGATCTTGTGCGAGCGGTCGGTGATCTCGTTCATCGTGCGCACGACGTCGTCGACCACCGCACTGCCGCGCGTCGCGACCTGCGCGGCCTGGCCGGCGAGCGACGCGGCCTGCTCGGCGCTGTCCGCGTTCTGCTTCACGTTCGCGGTCATCTCGTCCATGCTCGACGCGGTCTGCACGAGCGCGGCCGCCTGTTGCTCGGTGCGCTGCGACAGGTCCGTGTTGCCGGATGCGATCTCGCTCGCGCCGACGTTGATGTTCTCGGTGCCCGCCCGGACGCGCGACACCATGTCGATCAGCCCGCCCTGCATCGTGTGCAACGCATGCAGCAGGCTGCCGCGATCGTCGTGCTTCACGCTCACGCGGGCAGTCAGGTCGCCCTGCGCGATGCGCCGAGCGGCGTCGAGCGCCGCTTCCAGCTCGCCGCCGAGGCTCGCGCGCACGCTTTTCAGCACCAGCACCATCACGGCCGTCGCGATCGCGCCGAGCACGGCCGTCATCGCGAGCCAGCGGCCGATGCTCGCGAGCACCGCCGAGCGCACGTCGTTCATGTACATGCCGGTCACCAGATACCAGTCCCACGGCGCGAAGCGCTGCACGGCGCTGGTCTTCTCCTGCGGCTTGTCCGCACCCGGTTTCGGCCACAGATATTCGACGAAGCCCTTGCCGCCTTCCGCGTTGCCGGCCTTCACGATTTCGACGAACAGGTGCTTGCCGTTCGGATCGGTGAAATTCGACACGTCCTTGCCGTTGAGCTCGGCCTTGATCGGATGCATCACGATCACCGGCTTCGAATCGTTGACCGAGATATAGCCGTCGGCGCCGTAGCGCATCGCGGCAATCGCCTCGAGCGCCTTCTGCTTCGCATCGGTTTCCGGCATCGCGTTCTGCTGCGACAGTTTGTAGTAATGGTCGGTCACGCTCGCGGCCTGTGCGACCAGCGATGCAAGCTGGTCGCGGCGGTCGGCGATCATCGACGCGCGGGTCTGCCATGCGCCCAGCCCGGCGATCACGAGCAAGCCGAGCCACAGGATGACGATCATCGAGGCGAGTTTCTGATTCAGGGAAAGATTGCGCATGGTATGAGGTCGGTCAGTCGAGGAAGCTCGCCGGGACGGCGTGACGGGGTAAGTGTCTTGACGGCGCGCGATGCGCGGCGCTGTAGGCGGGAAATCCCTTAGAAGCGGTCGTTCGATGACTGACGGCATTCTTGCGACCTGGGTAGCGTCACGGACGATGATTGCCGCTCAGTGGGGAGTAAACGAGCCAGTTAAATCGACCTGACTGCAACGCTTTTTAAACCTCTCTCCGACTGGCTCACGTGCGATCATGAAGATCGATGCGAAGCGACCGACGCAAATACCGTCGTTTGATGCAGCGAAGGCGACTATTCAACAGGAGTTGCAGGCATTGGCGGTCGAGAAGGCGACAGCGAATTTCATCGGCGGACTGATGAAGAGCGCGGATATTCAACAATAAGCGTAGCCAACGGAATGTCGCAAAAGGGCTCGAATCGACAGTCACGTAGTGGCTGAACTATTGCCCTTGCCGGCGACCCATGTCCGTTCCGTCTCGCGCGAAAACCACTCGGTGCCGGCGATGTAGGGAAACGGTACCCTCCTTGGGCGTTGTCGCGTAGGTAACTCGAGACTACGATGTTAGCTGCTTCGGGTCTCGGATGGGCAGAGCCGACTTGTCACCCATTGCGTCGGGAGATTGGGTTGTAGTGACGGGAGGGCGCGTGAGCATGCACAAGGCTGCGAACTGGCGCATCTGTTGGTCATATCCGGTCAAGTGGGTCCTCAATCCGCCGGCGAGTTGCGGTGTCGTCCCTGTATTGTCGTCTTTAAGGAGAGAATACTGATGGCGCCGACCGGTGACGTGGCAAACGACGCGCCGTGCGTCGATTAAATGATTGAGCGCTTGAGGCAGGCGCGAGATGGGGATGTTGGTGGCGTTACTTAGAGCGGTTGCTGTATATCGACTCCCAAGTTTCATGACGGAGAGGACTTTTTCAGCGTCGAGTTGAGTGGTAGCCGTGTACTTTTTCATGTTCAAAGGCAAAATGTCGAGCATCTTGCTGCATTGATGTTGCGAAGGAATCGAAACAGAGAGTCACGAGGATGCAATATGTAGAGATTTGTCATCGGTGGCTGCAATCATTATCGGTTATCAGCGGATTGGCGGAAGTCAGTGTCGCATAAAACGGTATCGATATTCGGTAAGTGAGTGCTTCCGCAATCCGGCGGCGGTCGACTGAGATCTGCATCGCAGTTCCTCTCTAAATCGGCCGGCACTGCAGCGAAATGCCCCTGCCGATAAACTCGAGCGAGCTTGAGCTTTTAAAAAATGCACGGTGGCTCACACCACCGCGCAAAAGTATCCGGCACAAGACAGCCAGATACGTCCACGAAAAAGGCGCGTATTACTCCAGAGCACAAAACAAAGCGTCTCAACACGAGGGAGCGGTCAGTACATCACCAATCGTCTGAGTTACGTTGTCGGTCGAGAACACAGTGGCAATCGGGTGTCCACGTTCATACGCAAGTGGTCAAACCCATGATTTATTTAAACGGCTTATCGATGAAAACCTCTTTTTTCAAGAATGCTACTATATCGATACAACATGTAACGACGTGATCGATGGCAGCCTCAAAATCATGAATATAAAGGTAATCTCCTTGTCGCACGAGTACGTCATTTGAGACGGGCAACAATGTGATTTTACAGAGATAACATTGCATCAAGATTGTGCATGCACAGAATATTATTTCGTCACGTTGATTTGGTCTGCTGGCTTAAATTGGGCGATGATCCGGGATCGAAGTCGTGGCTTTATCGGTCGACCTTCCTGTCTCAATTTGCGTGTTTAGTCTTACTTGCGCGTTGTTTCATGCGTCCCGACGCGATGGGACACGGCCGACGCGGGCCGCTCAACTATACTGGATCGTATGTGTGGATATGATTGTGTTGGGTAGGGTCATAACAGTCGATATTGTGAGGCGGCCAACTAATACGGTTGCAACGGCGTGGCTTGGCATACTGATCGCCAGCGTGGAAATTTTGGACGACTTGGTGGGTTTCGTAGTTCATGTCGTAACATGGACCGTCCGTTTTCGGGGCGGGGACATTTCACTAGGTAATCACCCCTGTTCGCCGAGCATGTAACGCCGCGGCGGCCAACTCAGATGTAGGCGCAACAGATTCACCTGCCTTAGCCGTCCCCAGACTGCTTTGCCGGTATTTCCTGTGCTAGCCGAACACCTGTTGGCGTTTACGCCGTGCCGGCGTGCCACGGCCGACACGGTTGCTCCCGGCTCCAGTCTTTCGCACTCGAGCACTCGATTGCGGTTTTTTTGCGCTGTGCGCCGACGACAGCGCTCCGGAGCGGCTCGTATTCCGATATTTTCCACGTAATGACTAGGCTTACTGATAGGCGCAAGACTATCCGTTACTCTAGGAGAGTCCTCGTGTCCTTCGATACGAGGGACCGCTCCGGCTGTTACGCATGAGCACTACGCAGACCCCTCAGAATATTCTCGGTGTTGTCCAATTCGCTGAACATCGGTAGGGTGAATTTCATCACGGCCTCGGCGCGACCCTCCATGGGGTCCGCAGTGGCGTCGCACGCCACGATCATCGAATAGCCAGCATCGAAACCCGCGCGTACCGTGGATTCGACGCCGCCACCCAAGGCAATTCCGGCCACAATCACGTTGGTGATGCCGTATTCCTCAAGTAGCGCGTTAAGCTCCTGGGACACGAACGCATTAGTGGTCGTCTTCCAAATTTCTAGGTCACCCTTCTTGAAGGGGAGATCTTTGTGTAGCTCCGCAAAGTCAGATTGCGGTTCCCCTACGGCGGGACTGAACTCAACCCGGCCTTTCGGTAGGTCTAATGCATGTACCCACACGACCGGGAGCCCTAGTTCGTGGAACGTGTTGGCCAACTCGGTGGTCTTGGCGACTATACGCGCCACATCAGCCGGGGCCGCCATGGCAAGAATGCCTTTCTGCATATCAACAGCGATCAAGGCGCTCTTCGGATCAATTTTGGTAATAGCCATAATGCCTCTATTTCGAAGAAGTATGTTTTGTAATGCTTAAGAGTTTCAGCAACTACCAGTGGCCGTCCTGTCCGGAAGGGGGGCGGGGAAGAGTCTGGTGTCCAGCAATTGTATGACCGTACGGCTTGCGGGTTAAGGGGCAGCTCGTCGTATCGACTTCGCCTTCGGCGACGGACCAGTGTACCTGATGGCACTGTGAATGACGCGCAACGGGCTCCGTAGGTTATCGTCGATACACATTTGGATCGCATGACACTGTTAAGAGCTTCAAGATCCAATGTGCAGGAAAAACGGCGATTTCTAAAATGAGACGATGTTTCTGGATTAAACGATTAAGTGGTTGTGCTCCTGTATTTAATAAGTCTGCGTGTTGGAATGCCTAGTAATCGAAGGCGATTTAGTTTGTCAAGCTGATAAGTTATCGTTGCTTTCCATCGAGGCTCCGCATGGGAGCCGCCTGCCGGTTTGGTAATTGTTAGCTTGCCATTCTCGAATTCGAATTGGTCGTTGTCCCAGAGTCCACCGTCGTTTCCGATGGCGCGCACGTAGTCGTCGTCAATCCGGGTTTCATCGAGTCGATCGATCAATGTTCCGTCTTTATCTAGGACAAAATATTCGGTGTAGGTGTAGTTTGCCCCCCACAGCTGGCACGATAACACGACAACGAAGTACTCCTCGTTCGCATGACCCTCGAAAGCTCCCCGCATTACGTCTATCACTTTCACTGAATTAGGATCGTCGCCCGGCATGCTGAACATGCCGTTCTTCACTTGGATAACAGGCGGTAGTCCCAAATGTGCGCAATCGCCGAGTGGGTAAGTAGTATTGCGAGGGTCAAACGACGTCGCGAATGTGGTTCCGGATAGAAGTAATCCAGAAATAACCATTCCGATCAACAAGATTCTATTGATAATTCTCATTAAATATTCTTTCTCTATCTAAGGTGAAGGGGATTTTCATTAGACGGATGTATCGGGCGAGTCCGCTTGAAATGTTCGTAAAAAATAGATGCAATCGAAGTGCTAAGCTCGTAGCGACATCGTCTGTGAGTCGCGGCGCGACGCAGTCATCGATGGCCTTTACTAGCCGAATTCGACGGAGTAGCCGAGTGAAGAAACGATATGGATCGACGCCGTTGGTCTGTTTACATCAGCGCACGGGGCATTGTCAAAGGAGAAAGTTGATAGTTCAAACATATCGATATTGTGGACGAATCGAACAAGCGAGTCATGATCAGGCAAATTTCAATCAGATGTCAATGACAGTATAATCGTCTGCTTTTAGTGTGCGGCGTCTGCAATGTCCATGCAATGTATTTTTTGTAGAATTCTGCATTAATTGCAGGTTCCCGTGTCCGGAGAGATTTGCAAAGCTATGCTGATGCATTTGACGACTCGTGTGTCAGGAACGATGGGTCTTCCTCGCTCGCTCGACAATGAGCGCCACAGAGCGATGCGGCTTACGACACACGTTCGCGGACGGGCGTTGCCGCTGGCTTTGTTACGTGGCCCTTAACACGCCGGATAGAGATGCCCGCATGATTATGTGAATTCGGAGGCGAGCGACGCTTATTCGAGAACAAGGGAGCCTCATCAAAGTGCTACGCGTCGCTTCTCCGGGGCACTCATCCACCAAAACGCGTCCGCGCGAACAGGTCATTGGAACGTTTCGTGCCGATGGACCGGTTCCCGCAACGCTACTTGATGTGATGACCTGCGATGACCTGCGATGAGCGCGAGGCGCTCGCGCGCTGGCTCGCAGTCTATCAACGTAGCAGGTGGCGCCCTTCGGGTCCGCCCGTTGCGTGATCGCGCGTCGGTGCGGACCTCGAAATTTGACGAGAATGGCTTCCATATTTTGACGCACAATCGATGACGGTATGATCAAGAGTCAGGCCGTGACGGACGCGTGCAATGCGCGAAGCCGTGGCGATGACGCCGGTATGGTTGATTGACCGATGCAAGGCGGACGAAGGCCATGCTCGCGAGTAAAGCGGCATGCGACCATGGCGTGTTCGAGCCGACGTCGAGCGCATGGACTATACGTGAATGACATGCGTTGACCGCGTGCGCGCCGAAGTCGCAGCCCGTCCTCAGGTGGAGACCCCGGGCGCGACGCGCTCAATTGCGTCTTTCCTACAGTGGACCGGCTTATTTTTGACGATTTTTGCATGCGGGATCGCTATGCGCGGTAAATTGCGGAAAAAGATTTTGTGCGAACGACGCGTCCGTTGCAGATTCTGAGATTAGGAGAGAAGCCTCTGCGAAGAGGATGATTCGGACAAAACCCAGGTGCGGATGCCCCGGATCGATCTGGCTTGTCTCGATGCGATTACGCTCTTCGGTCAATCTCATATCGTAATCAATTCGGTGTATTGACTATGTATGTCTGTCGAATTTGATGAAATGGAAGTCAACATGGAATTTTAGGTTGATGCGTCGGGGAAAGCGACGTGCTGGCTATCGGTGGAATTATCGGATGAAGGCGTACGACGTCGAGCCGTGCAGAACCAGTCACTGTCGATCGGGCCGGTCAAGAAATCGCTGGAATCGCTATGGCCAGTGTGCCAGACCAAATGACCCTGGACAATGGGGCGTCGAGTGGCGTGTGCGCGGTAGCTCTAACCGGTATGACGATGCGGCAATGTTCACACAATGTTCGCTCGATAGGATCTGAAAATAGAATCAACTGCTAATTCAGGCGTTGCGCGTATCGGCGCCCACACGTAGCAGCAGTACACATCTTTCAGGTCATCGTGCCGGAGTCGGTGATTTATATCGGATACCTAAATGAAGTCACGAAGTATTTTCAATATATTTGCGAAGCTGGCGGGCACTGTCATGTCGTCCGCAGTGTTTGCAAGCGGATATGACGTTACGATTGGTGCCGGTGGTGGTGTGGCGCCTCGGTACCTTGGCAGCGATCAGTATCGCTTCGCACCGATCCCGTATCTGAGCGTGACCTCCTCATCGGGTTTTTACCTCGACACGATGCGCGGAGCAGGGTACAAGCTCGACCTGCCGCGAAACTTTTACATCGATGGGGCTATCAACTTTGCCTTCGGTCGAAAGGACCACAATGTAGGCTACGCAGGCGGTTCGGATGCCCTGCGTGGGATGGGTAACGTACCCAATGCGGCTGTCGTGACCATGGCTGCCGGCTACCGATTCATGGGTGCGGGATCGGTGAGCGTTGCGGCGGATGTACCCGTCAGCCAACGCAGCGTCGGTGATTCTTGGCGCGTTGAGCTCAAGGTGCCATTGATGATTACGTCAACGGACGTGCTGACCACGGATTCAGGCATGCATGTTGGCTCGGCGACATATAACCGGACGATGTGGGGAGTAACCGCGTCACAAAGTGCGACATCTGGATTTCGACAGTACAACATAGGCGGCGGAATTAATGCGGTGAATTTTGGTTTGACGTGGACGCATATGTTCGATCGAAATAGGTCGATTTCCACGTCGGCTCAGGTAACACGCATAGTCGGTGATGCCGGAAACAGCCCGATTGTCTTCCGGCGCGTTGCGTTGAATCTCGCGACCATTGCTGCCTACAATTTCTAGAGGTCTATTTTCAATCGATGAAATGAATTTGGACCTTGTCTTTTGCGTGGACAAGATAAGATGATTAAAGCGTTATTGGATGACGAGATTTGGTCGCAAATCGAGTCGGTGATTCCGGGTCGGCCGTGTGATCCGGGGCGTACGGGAGCCGACAACCGCTGCTTTGTCGAAGCTGTTCTCTGGGTTGCCCGAACACGTAGACCGTGGAGCGATTTGCCTGAGGAGTTCGGTAGATGGCAAACGGTGTACTTGCGTTACTGGCGGTGGCGTCATAGCGGCGTGTGGGACCGGGTGGCTCGCATAGTGTCGAATGATACGGAGTTAAAGCGTTTATTGACCGACTCGTTCATTGTGCGGTCATACCACCGCGTCAGCGCTCGGGCGACTAGCTGACAACCAAGCATTATTTGGTAGGCCGATGATAACTTCTCGGAGCAGGTCCTGTTGTCCAGATACCTCTGATATCGACGTGTTTTGGGTTGAGACGGTTTTTGGTCAATCAGGGATTTAGAATTCTATCTATCCAAGTGTATCTGGAGTCGCCCACATCAGATCATATTTTCCAAGAGGGCTGAATGGCTCGTTGGCCTGGGTTCTGGAGCGCCTCCCCGTGTGCACCAGGGCCTTCTTTTGCGACCGGTTCACCGGTCGTTTTTTTGTGTGTTGTATCGATCGGATCGCTTGTCGCCTGACTGGAGACGCTTGATCATGGTCGAGTCGCGGACGCGTCAAGTGCGCTCCGTCGATGCCGCTTGTGACTGTACCGAATCGTAAGCAAGTCTACATCTGCACAACCTATCACGTACGTAGATTTCTTTTATATAAAGAACATGCCACGCTTTCCTAGGCGTGGCGAATTGCCACCAATCGCTGCATGTGGGGGCGAGAGCATCAGATCCATTGTTGACCCGCGCCGGCGGTCAAGCCCGACGCGACCCAAACTTGAATCGTTCGGCTGTATCTGCGGGCGCGCTCAAGCATGCGGAACTCGGTCCGAAGGTCGTGCAACTGGTCAATCCGGACGTGTGGCGCGTCGCGATCACGCTCGCGGTCGTGGCCAGCCTCGAACGCTGCTGAGCCTCGAGGCCGTCGAACAGATCGATCCGAAACGCCAGCCGATGCAACCGGACCGCGAGCTCAAGGCGCAGGGCGTCGGCAATCCCGTCGCCGGCACGATGGACGGCCAGCCGATTACGCCGGTGATCGTGCGCAGTTCGGTCAACGTCCAGGCGGGCGCACACGGGATGCTGCTGCTCGCCAGCGTGTTCGCGCTCACCGGGCTGATCAACCTGATCCCGCTTGCGAGCCTCACTGCGATCCTGGTCCACGTGGGTGTCAAACTCGACGCTGTTCCGCTCGGTGATGAAGCAGGGGCTGGCCGTATTCGTGCCGTTCGCCGCGACGATCGCCGGCGTGCTGGGGGTTGCAGTCGCGAACCTGAAAAGCCTCGTCACGCTCGCGCAGCACGACGATCATTCCCTGCAGTGTTCTGCAAGGACGTGTCGTTCCTCGGCAAAATGCAGGTCAAGCATCACCTGCGACACATTCCGGATCGTGCGGTCGTGATCATCGACGCGACGCGCGCCAACTACATCGATCATGATGTGCTCGCGCTTCTCGATGCGTTCGTCGCCGACGCGCCGCGCCGCGGGATCGCGGCCGAGCCCGCTGTTCCGACCAACTGCGCGTCGCTTAAGGGAGGCAGAGTGACGACCACGAAAAAGTAGCGGTTGATCTTGCAAGTTTCTGCGGTGCAGCCGGCAATTGATGATTGACGCTTTCTTACGTCAGCAACGTGCGTATCCACTTCTCTGTGTGTCCCTAATTGACTGGCGAGAAGCGCCTTTCCGGGTGTGTGTTAGCGCCGATTTGGATCGGGGTAATTGAGTAATTGCTTTTTCAGGCAAGGTTAATTTATACACATTTTACGTTTGTATACTGAAAGGCGGCTGGCATATGTGATAATGCAATGTTATCGCAATGCTTCTTTCATACAATGTAGCGTCAAGTTATTCGCGCTGTATGCTATATCATCATAAGAATTCCAGCTCTGATATTTCACCCTTTCCGGATTTTAAGTTGGGATGATGTCAATGGGGCTATTGAAACATACAAAATGGAATTCACATTGGAACTCATGCGATGAAGGCTTATCAGGAATACAAAAAGTATGTTGAATCCGTCGAGAAGGCAATTGAACAGGAGCGCCTCAGGATAGCCAGCAGTGTTCTTCAGCAGGTGCGTGAATGTGTTGCGGAGTTCAATTTCAAGCCGGAAGACGTGTTTTCGATACGGCAGAAACGATCCCCCAAATACTACGACCCCGAAACGGGTCGGACGTGGAGCGGAGTTGGGCGCGAACCATTGTGGATGCGCGGTAAGGACAGGCGAATATTCGAACTCAAGCAATCGATCAATCCGTTCGATAACGGCCACCATGGTCAGTAGAGCGTTGTGGTCACCATGTGCGTGTATTTCGTTAGTGTGAAACTGGCTGAATGTGCTTATTTTCTCTATTCGATGTGCTGCAGTAAATGTCTTGAATTTGGTAAAGGCAAGTCGTGCTGGTGTACGTCAAAGCCCCCGTGGAACAAATTTTGCATCGTGAGCGGTGTATATCGATCAGTATATAGTTGGATTTTGGTGTTTGATGTCCGGCATTGAGGATGTTCGAAATGAAAGGGTTAAATAAATCTTCAATTTCGTGAATCGCTCTGGAAGAAGTGTTTGTTATCGGGAGGCTAGTTTCTGACCGGTACTAGTTCGAAAATTCGATGCCGTTGGCAAGACAAAGAAAGTCGCCACCAAGGGGGGCGTTGTAATGAGCAAAGCGGCAGACGAGCGTGCTAGGCGCTGCGATGTGACACTTTATACGATCCGGATCTGGTCCCCATGAAGATATTCAAGCACCTGTTCGATCTCCAGCCACGGTTGTGGACCACTTTGCCAAGTACGCCTGGTTTTCCATCGATCAACCCCGCATCAATATGTTCGCATACGCCACGGGCGATTCCACCCATCGGAGCCAAAAGGCACAATCATGATCGACGCCGACGCGTCGCATTAGCCGAAGCTCAAGCGCTTCTTCGGCCCGGGCCCGCTGATTGCGATCGGCTACATGGATCCTGGTAGCAGGGCGACCGACATCCAGACCGACTCGCAGGTCGGTTATTCGCCGATGTGGGTCGTCGCGTTCACGAGCCTAGCTGTGATCTTCTTGTAGTTGCGCGGGCGAATTCATCGTCCTGTTTCTATTACTAACGGCGGCCAAGACGCGTAGCAGTGTTGCGTGATCGAGGCCGCACTTTTACATACAAAAAGCTCGGCCAAGTTTGTCGAAGGCCGCGTGCCTCCCGGATGCTATCGATCAGAACATGTGTCGGATACCGATGTCGATACCGATAGTCGTTCCCTGTGCGCCATGGAGTGCCCCGTTGGTGGACAGCCCCGTGTTCATTTTTCCTTGATTGTGGACGAACCCGACCTGCCCATACAGGGAGGTAAGTTTGGACATGCCGTAGTTCAAACCTGTCGCCGCCATGATTGAGTGGTTACGTGAGTCGTTCCCGTCTATGGTGTACCAGACGCCAGTATCGACAGTCGCGGTGCGCGTAATGGAATAGCTCAAGCCGCCTCCGTATACGCGATTGTTGAACGATCCGGCGACCTTGAAATTGGCCAACACGGCTTTCACTGTCAAATCGTCGAAACGATAGCTCGCGCCAACAGTACGGCCGTTGAATGGAACGGTACTCGATGTCGGCGCTGACAAGGGAGTGCCGCCCGAATTGCCGCTGTACATTGCTGCACTGAGCATGAACGGGCCATGGCTGTAGTTCAGCCCGAACGAATATTGCCGGCCGGCTTGAAAGTTTCCGGCCTCGCCGCCCAGTGCGAGCAGGGCGCTACCTCGAAAGCCGGCGATCGCTGGACTCGTGTACGAAACAGAATTAGAGTTGAATATGCCCGTGACTAACACGCTGCCGATATAGATTGGCACCATGCTGCCGAAATAGGAAACATTGCGCGAGTCCGTGGCGATGAGTGATATCGCGAATGGCGAGTACTGCACGCCAGCCTTGAAGGTACCGAAGTTTCCCGTTAAACCAACCCAAGCCTCGCGGCCGAAAACATTGCCGTTCGAATTAGCTATTCCGCCGTTGGAACTGCTGATCCCGCTTTCGAGTGCGAAGATGGCGTTAACGCCGCCACCGAGATCTTCGACTCCTTTCAGACCGAACAACGAGGAGCCTCGGCCACCAGTGATAACCGAGCCTTGCTGGCCACTGGATTGACTCGTGGTGGAATTGCGAGTCTTGCTCGTATACAGAAGTCCGGTGTCCATGACACCATACAACGTCACGCTGCCTTGTGCATATGCAGCATTTCCGATGTTCCAAAGAAGCGCTCCTGCAAGGATGACGATGCAGCGGTGGCAATTCGTCGACGTCATGAAAATGTCTCCTATGTATTTCGTTTGAGTAATGTGACGGGAATGGGCGAGGCGGTCCGGCGCCAAGCGTGGTCTTTCCCAGAACTTGTTTGCTGGCGGTCATGAACCTGACTGCTTGGGATCGCGTCAGTGATGGCTCGCTTGGGTGGTTCCCAAACCCGGATGCGCGAGCACCAGCTGATCGTCGAACGTCTTCCGTTTGGTTTCCGCTTGTAGACTGCGGCCCAGTTTTGACACAACAATGCGGGCGGCATGGAAGGCGGTGTCGGGATGCATAGGGGACGACGATGGGCGTCGGTTACCCAGGACGGCTTTCCAGTCCGTGGGCGACATAAGGACGAGGCCGACCGAAGAGAGGAGCTTCGCATGGCCACCCTAGACTGGACCCCGGTTGGCAAATCCCTTCCAATACATCGAGAGAGCCCGGGGCGGGAAGTTAGCGGAGACCGCCACGTTGTAGGCGAGTGAAACGTGGAACACCAAATTTCGCTCCTTGAACAGCAGGCTCAGCGCGATTGCGACGTGGCTAATGGCGAGTATTGCCATTCGCGGGACATTCATGCTCTCGGCTTCGGTTGTGTGCTGCTGTACGCGTGCGACGGATGATGCGTTCGTCATCCAAAAACCTCTGTGGAGCTTTTCATTAATCACGTGATGCACAATCTGATTTTTTGCACATGTGCTATTCGGAGCCTTGATACTTCATACGCAACACTTTCTTATTGATTTTTCCTACACTTGTTTTTTCGATTGCGTCAACGAACACCACGCGATCAGGTATCGCATACTTCGAAATGACGCCTCGGATGGCGTACTCCTTGAGATGCTTGCGTATCCCTTCCTGGTCGGCCGATTTGCCGTGTTTCAGCACGACGAGCGGTAATGGACGCTCGCCCCATCTGACGTCTTTCACGCAGATCACGGCAACTTCGTCGACCGCCGGGTGACGGGAGATCAAATCCTCAAGCTCCAGTGATGACACCCATTCGCCGCCGGTTTTGATCACATCCTTGAGACGGTCGCTTATCTGCAGATAACCCTGGCTATCGATCGCTCCAATATCGTTGGTGTGCAGATAGCCACCAGCCCACAAGGCTTCCGACTCTGCGGGGTTGTCGAGATAGCCCTGGGTCAGCCACGGGGCTCTCACGACAACTTCGCCGGTGGTCCTGCCGTCGCGTGCGACGTCGCGCATCTCGTCGTCGACGATCCGCAACTCGACGAGCGGGATCGGTAACCCGGTTCGCGAGCGCATGTCGAGCTCATGCGATAGATCCGTGGTCTCAGATGTTCTGACCTGCGCAAGTGTCAGAATCGGGCAAGTCTCCGACATCCCATAACCGGCGAACACATCGATGCCTCGCGCGATCGCGGCGTGTGCAAGACCGCGAGGTAATGCCGAGCCGCCGATGACCACCTTCCAACCCTGCAGATTCACATCGGCACATGCCGGGCTCGACAGAACCATGTGCAGCAGCGTCGGCACGCCGTGCGAGAAGGTCACCTTTTCACGCACGATCAATTCGATCAATGTCTCAGGTGCGTACCGGCCTGGATAAACCTGCTTCAGACCGAGCATCGTAGCCACGTAGGGAATACCCCACGCGTGGACATGGAACATCGGGGTCATCGGCATGTAGACGTCTTCGCGATGGATTCGACCCTGTTCGCACGCGCTCGAGAGTGCAGCAGTTGCCGCGAGCGTATGGAGCACGAGTTGCCGGTGGCTGAAGTAGACGCCCTTGGGAGTGCCTGTGGTGCCGGTCGTGTAGAACGTCGTGGCGATGGTGTTTTCATCGAAGTCGGGAAACACGAAATCAGGCGATCCAACGGCCAGCAGAGTTTCGTATTCGTCGACGAAGTCGTCTGGCACGACAGCAGTGCCCCCGTCGTCGAGAAGTACGAGTCGATCAAGGTTCGGTAACAGCGCGCGAATTTGTGACAGCAGCGGCAGAAAGTCGGAATGGACCAGCAGTGCTCTCGCCTGTGAGTGATTCAGGGTGTATGCGATCTGCTCGGGGCTCAGGCGCACATTCACGGTCATCAGCGTCGCGCCCATCATCGGGATGGCGAAATAGCTTTCGAGGTAGCGATGACTGTCCCAGTCCATCACCGCGACCGTGTCGCCTGGCTCGATGCCGATCGATCTTAAGCTGCCGGCAAGACGGCCGATACGGTCGCGCATTGTCCAGTAGTTAAGGCGAGTCTGGTCCCGATAGACGATTTCCTGTTCGGGACACGTCGCTAATGGCGTATGCAATAGCTGCTTGATCAGCAGAGGATAGGCGTACGCGGAATGGGTCGCACGAAGCGGTTGGAAGTGGGGCATAGGCTGGTAGTAACGTGTCCCGTTTGCGAATATCGTTGATACGTTCCGGTGCGTGTGCTGAAGCCGTTGAAACGGGCGCCAACGTGGGCAGGCTTATCTTGCAAAGCCCTCGGCATTTCATTCGGGAAAGAGCTCGTCCGTCATGACCCACGGGTGGCTGTCCGATTGCGGTGACATGATGGTTGTCGGACGGGCAGCGCCGACGCTCGCGCAAAGGCGCTCCCTATCCGGATAAGGTTCAAGTGGTAAGACTAAGCTCGGGAGTAAGGCGGAACAGCCCCTCAACCGGGGAGGGGCTGGGTGCATCGGAGGGGGGGATGAAAAAAGTGCGGTTAAGTGTGCTTGGGCGGAGCGCAATCCGCAGCCACCGGCGATGTGGTGGTAGCATGGCATAGCTAATTTTTCAAGAAATCAGGGCAAGCGTGGGATTACCGAAAGACACCTCGGATCGCACATGGGACGTGTCGCTGATCCAGACCAAGTTGGCACCACCCCGCTTACCGGCGGGCATTGTGCGCCGGAACGCGCTGTTGGAACGCCTCGGATCGAAAGGCGATCGCTGCTTGACTGTTGTGACCGCGCCCGCAGGTTTCGGCAAGACGACCCTGCTTGCCGAATGGAGCAGCGTGTTGCGGGCGAGGAAGCACTTGGTTGCGTGGTTGAGCCTCGATGAGCAGGATGACGATCCGCAGCAGTTCGGTGCCTATCTAGTGGCTGCGTTGTCCCAGGCATCGGGCGAATTGGCGCAGCAAGCGCAGCAGCTTCTACGTGACGATCTGCTGACGCCCGTGCGCACCATCGTCTCTGTGCTGCTCAACGAGATTGCCACTTGCGACCGTCAGGTTTTTCTTGTACTTGATGACTTCGATCGCCTGACGTCCACGGCCATTCGTGCGTTGGTCTCGCGCTTGCTGCGATACGCGCCGGACAATTTCCACGTGTTGCTCGGCGGGCGTAGCGAACCGGCCCTTGCGTTGGGGCAATTCCGTGCCGACGGAAGGCTGTTGCGGATCGCTGCTGCAGATCTCCGTTTTTCGAATGACGATGCACACGAATTCTTTCGACAGGTGCGCGGGGTACCGCTGGACGCTTCCAGTGTTGCACTGCTGAACGAGGCAACCGAGGGATGGGTTGCCGGTTTGCAACTCGCGTCGATTGCACTTCAGGAAGCGGGAGACGCCAGCGAGGTGGCACGAGGTCTTTCGGGAGCGCGCTTAGGCATCGACAGCTATCTTGACGATACTGTGCTCGCCAACCTGCCGGCACCGATGCTGAAATTTCTGCTGCGCACGTCCATTCTCGACCGGCTGAGCGTTGACGTATGCGACGCCCTGATGGGCGATGGGGCGCGCAGTTGGGAAAAGCTCGACTGGCTCGAGCGACATAACATTTTCATCCAGCCGCTCGACGCCGAACGGCAATGGTTCCGCTACCACGCGTTGCTTTCGGACGCGTTGCGGCAGCGTCTCGCCAGACAATGCAGGGGGGAGTTGAAGGCCTTGCATCGTCGCGCGAGTCAATGGTTTGCGAGCCAGAGTCTGTGGCCCGAGGCCGTGAAGCACGCGCTCTCGGCCGGCGACACATCGCAAGCGGGACAATGGGTAGAAAACTGTGCGATGGCGATGGTCGATCGCAGCGATGTGCGCACGTTACTCGGCTGGATTGCGAAACTCCCGCCAGATCTTGTCCATGGGCGATTGCGCTTGCGCCTCGCGAAGGCATGGGCGCTGGCACTGTCACTACAGACCACGGAGGCTGCCAAGGAGGTTGAATCCATCGCGGCGGAAGTCGCACGATCCGGTAGCGACAAAGTGCCTTTCGACGAAGCTCTGCCCGCTGAAATCAATGCAGTAAGCGCGATCATCGCAGGCTTCGACGACGACGGTCAGCATGCGCTCGCGCTCGGGCGTGCGGCGATCGCATCGGCATCCGTGTTGCCTGCGATGCCCAGGGTCAACCACTTTGCGGAAACGGCGCAAATTTTCGGATTGCTATACGAGGGTGACTTTGATCAGGTGAGGCGCGTCCGCAGGCTCGCTACGACTCACTTTGGCTCAACTCAGACCCCGGTGTATGCGGACGTCTACCGAGAATGCATGTTCGGACTCGCGGCGCTTGTGGAGGGTGACTTGCACGAAGCGATGCGAACTCTCGAGGCTGCGCTCGGCTACGCCGAAAGTGTGCTCGACCGAAACTCGGCTGCCGCGACGCTACCTGCCGGGTATCTGGCATCAATTTATTATGAACGCGACAATCTCGCGCGTGTGCGAGAAATCGTGGCCGGTCGCGCCGCGATTGCAATGGAAACGTGTCCTCTTGGCGCGTTGCTGCGCTATACGCGTTCGGTAGCCAGACTCCATGCACGTGATGGCGACATCGGATCCGCGCTCGCCGTGATCGAGGACGCGCGTCAAGTGGCTGCTGCGCGGCGGTGGTTGCGCCTGCGGGTAGGGTGTGACTCCGAGGCCGTGCGGTTGTATTTGAGAGAAAGG
This sequence comes from Burkholderia sp. MSMB1078WGS, assembly GCF_001528895.1. Taxonomy (NCBI): domain Bacteria; kingdom Pseudomonadati; phylum Pseudomonadota; class Betaproteobacteria; order Burkholderiales; family Burkholderiaceae; genus Burkholderia; species Burkholderia sp. MSMB1078WGS. The sequence goes on from NZ_LPDI01000061.1 coordinate 112,949, forward strand.
CGGATTGCCGACGCTCGTCGGACTGCCGAAGCGCTGCGCGTCGCTCTACCTGAGCGGCGCAAGCCCGGAAGCGGCACCTTTCTAGAGACATGGGCGGACTATTGCATGATGCGTTCGCGGGTTCTGATCGCCGACGGTCACGCGGGCCAAGCTGTGGCGATGCTAGAGGAATTGCGCGATGAGGTGGGCGCAGCTGGTAGGTGGTACCTCAGCGCTCAGGTTTCGATACTGCTTGCGCTGGCGCTTGAGCAGCACGGAGATGCGGACCGTGCACTGGTGTCGCTTGAACGAGCACTAGCTATTGCGCAATCCACCGGCATGATTAACAGCTTCGCCGATGAAGGGGAGGCGCTTCGTATCGTGATGGACCGCTGGCGGCGCACCGCCTCTAAAGCGGCTTCATTCGACGTGACGTTCGTCGAACGCCTGGCTGCTGCGTTCGACGAACGAATTAGCCGTGTTGGCGCAACTGTACCAGAGGTGTCGAGCGCTCCCTCTGATCGACTCAGCCCCCGTGAGATCGAAATACTCGATCATATTGCACGCGGATTATCGAACAAGGAGATCGGTAGAGCACTGCGTGTGGCGCCGGAAACGGTGAAGTGGCATTTGAAGAACATCTTCGAAAAGCTCAACGTGAGTTCTAGAATTGAGGCCGTGCAGAGCGGACTAGGGCTGAAAAGATCGCGATAGGCGGTTTAGCTTGCCACTTCGACGACACACTTGGTCTGCTCATCTGCTGCGGACTTTTTCGGAGGACGGCGATTTGTTCTTTCGTAGATGGCATTTTGATGTTCGTCTTCTACTAGAAAGCCAACTCCGCTGAATTTTGTCTATTCCGACCTCTCCGATGACTTTGTCGAGTTGCTCGTCGCAGACGGATAATCCATGACATGGCGAACAGCAACCCGAGGCGTATTGGCAACGCGAGCAAGAGACCGACGATGTGTCCCTTGTCACGCTGCCCAGGCGGTAACTTGCCTGCGAGAATCGCGATGAAGGTCAATAATCGTCGATGCCCAATACGATTTCGAGAACAATCGGTGCAATCGGACGGGTCCGGATTGTCGGGTCCGTCAACCATGCCATGATGTCATCTCCGTAGATGTCTACTGCGCGCTCGTATGCAGTTGCGTTGGCGATGCATCCAGGACCATTTTTCGCGGATAATTTTCCCATGTAGCACCAAGCGATGGCGTGTTCGGATTACCGGTCCTCGCGAAGGCCGCAAGGCTTGCGATCATCGCGTTCGACAATGCTTCGCGCCCGGCTTTATTTGCGTCGCTGTATGCGAACGAGAACAGGTTCTTGCCGAAGTTGGCAAAGATGAAGGGCAGATCCAGTGAATGTGTTGCACCGTATACCGTGTTGAACGGTGCCGGTTCTTGATTCCAGTCGAAGCGGTAGTACCAGACCTTGTCTGGTTGCTGCGAGGCTAGCGAATCGAGTGATGACGTTGCCCCGGCAAGGAACGTGGCCTTCGTGACACGCGCGGCCATGGCATTCCATCCGAACGGCAACGCCGCCGCCGGCAGGTACGCCGCGCTGATCAAGTCCGCCTCGTGCAGCGTGGCCGGTGCATTCGGATCGAAATTGAACTGCATGCTGAAACGATCGTAGTCATTGGGCCTGAATCCAGAAATGCCAGTACGCGAGAGCGTTCCGAACAGGCGTGCGAACGACGTGCCCTCGTCGTTTGTATTACCGGCGAGCACCGGCACCTTCTGGTATCGCCCCGCCTTTAGGGCTGCGATCGCATTTTCTGGAAGAACGGTGCCGTCTGCGATTGGCGCGGGCGCATTGCCGAGTTGCGGGTTCGAAATCGTCACCGAGAGCAATTTTTCGGCCGGGATACTGCGCAGGTACGCTGCTACCTGCGCGCTTGACTGCGATGCGAGCCAGGCCCGCGCGGACGTGCCATCGCTTGCCCTGCCGTCGGCTATGACGATCGCCGTTAGCAATGCCTGGGAGTAGTTTTGCGCCTTCTCCCGAGAGGTGTTCAAGATGCCGCCGCTCAACGGTACTGCCTTCTGGAACAATCCGGCAGACAACGGTGAAACGAGGAGGGCCCATACATTGACCGCGCCGGCGGATTGTCCCATCACCGTGATGTTACCTGGATCGCCGCCGAACGCTGCGATATTGTTCTTCACGAACTTCAGTGCCTGCTGCTGATCGAGCAATGCGAAATTTCCGGAATCCACGAGTGCGTTGCCGGTCTTGAGTTGTGGCAAATCCAGCCAGCCTAGGACACCCAAGCGGTAGTTGATCGTGACGACCACTGCATTGGCCTTCTTCGCGAGTGCTTGTCCGTCGTAGATCGGATCAGCTGAATATCCCGAGACGTTGCTGCCACCGTGTATGAAGAAGATCACCGGAAGCGTGCCTTGCGCGGTCGCCGGACGCCATATGTTGAGTGTCAGGCAGTCTTCATTGCCTACTGGTTTGCCAAAGCCGTCTCGCACAGAGAGGCCGTAGGGCGCGTCATTCTGCGCGGGGCCGTAGTACCCTCCGCCTTGCGCGCAGGCGTGCCCGAACCGTTGCGCGGCGCGCACGCCGGCCCACGGAGCGGGATCGACGGGCGGCATCCAGCGCAGCGTGCCGACCGGCGGCTTCGCGTAGGGAATACCAAGCCAAGCGTAGACACCGGTGGTGGCGCTGCGGTCTAGCCCGCTGATGGTGCCGAAATTCGTGACGCGTTGGGTCGGCGCCGGGCTTGCGGTCTGCTGGGGAAGTGCAGGATTGTTCGTGCACCCAACCAACGACAGTGCGAAAGTTAGCGTTACTAGTCCCACTGCAGTGCGAGGAATCGAGATCACGGATTTTTCCTTTTCCGGAGTGAATTTAGCGTATTGCAATGCCTCACGGCTGGAGAGCCATTCGGAATGCGTGATACTGATCAGCCTGATCGATTCAGTATCCTGATGATTTTGGAAGAGTCGGGTACCCGATTGCGTCTGGTTTAATGATATGGGTGCTCGAGAAATTCGAGCACATCGATGGGCCGGCTCAGCCAACCTGATTCGTTCCGGTTTTCGCGCGTGGCAGGCTAATGCGTATTCCGGCGCCCTGTGTCGGTGGCTCGAAATAGATCACGCTGCCGCGATGAATCTGGGCGATTTCCCGAACGATGCTTAACCCGAGGCCGGCGCCCGGAACATTGCTGTTCGCATAACGCGAAAAGGATTCAAAGATCTGGTCACGGCGGGCAGGTGGTATACCGGGGCCGGTGTCGACAAATTCCATGTGAACATGCGTCGCGTCGGCTCGGACGGTAACGGTCAGCGTGACCGCATCGCCGCCATGCCGAGTAGCGTTCTGGACGAGATTGACGATGATGCGCCTGAGCGAGGTCGGATCCCCGAACACGTCAAGCCGTTCGACATCGTTGACGAGCTCGACGTCGTGTCCGGCAGTTAGAACGACTGGCGCAAGCTCTGCCAACGTATCGCGAACCAGCTCAACCAGATTCATATGTTCCATGCGCGGGGTAGTGTTCTTGAGCGTCTGGAGGTCAAGCAACTTGTCAGTCAGCTCGCCGAGGCGGATTACATCCTGCTCGAGCTTTCGTTTCAGCGGTCCGTCCTCCATTGCGTCCAGGCGCGCGCGAATAATTGCGACCGGTGTGCGCAGTTCGTGAGCGGCGTTGGCGATAAAACGGTCGTGTTGTGCTCGCCCCGCATCGAGCCGCTCGAGTGCTGCGTTGAACGCGCGGACCAGCGGCGCGATTTCGCGCGGCAATCTGTCCACTGGTAAGCGCAGGCCGGGACTATCGATGTTCACGAAGCGTGCGAGCCGGGCGACGTCCTTAAGCCGGCTGAGTGCGGTCGCGACGACGAGTGGAATGACCACGATGTTGACGAGCAGCAGCGGAAGAAAAAACGGTACTTCAAGGTAGTGAATGACCAGGATGGCGACTGCTTTCCACGCCGGTAGAAGCGGGCCGCCTCCGTAGGCAATTTGAGTCTCACCGAGATGAGTTCGAATCGATTTGATCTTGCAGGAAAGATTGAACTGATCGTTGAGATCCGTCGCGCTGCCGCTGAACAGGCGAGGCAGCGCGGCTACTACCGATTCGCAAGCCGGCGAGATTCGGCCGAATCGGACCTCGTCGCCGCTTCGGTCCCGGACAACGAACCAGAGTGTAGGCGCTTCGCGTTTGAGCGCTTCGAGCTGCGGCGATTGTTGTAGTACGAGATCGCCCCCGGATGTGCGTGTAACTGCTTTAAGGATGGTGTCGTCGATACGTTCGTCCATCACGTAGCCCGTAAATTCCCCTTGCAGAAAGTAGAACAGGGACCAGACGCCAGACGCGGTGGCGATCGCGATCAGTGTTCCGATCAGCGTGATGGATATTCTTTGCGTAATCGACAGATTTCGGAAATGGTTCATTCAGTCGTGGAAAGCAAATAGCCGATGCCGCGGATTGGCCGAATCTCGATACCGGCGCCGCGCTGGGCGAGCTTGCTGCGCAACCGGGAAAGATGCGCGTCCAGCGCGTTCGACTGGATATCTTCGTCGAGACCGTAGACGTGTGCGAAAAGCTGATCGCGTCGCACGGTTCTTCCAGCATTCTCGGCTAGCACCTGCAAGGCGAGTAATTCACGTCGCGGCAAGTCGAACGGTTCGCCGTGAATGGTGGCGACGAGCGACACGACATCGATCTCAAGCGCGTTGACGGCGACAATCTGCCTTTGCAGACCCGGCGAGCGGCGGGCGAGTGCGCGAATGCGTGCCACAAGTTCGTCCATGGAGAAGGGCTTGGCTAGATAGTCGTCTGCCCCGGCTTCCAGCCCTTCTACACGCGCGGTGATCGCGCCGGCCGCGGTTAGCACGATCACCGGGATGCCGGGCGCGGCCGTTCGCAGGTCGGAAATGACGGACAGCCCGTCACCGTCAGGCAAGCCCCGATCGAGGAGCACTACCTTGTACTGGCATTCGCGGATCGCGAAACGGGCCTCGCTCAGGCTCGAAACGTAATCGGTGGCAATGTTGCGTTTGTTGAGCGCGGTGCTGATCGCCGATGCGAGTTCGAGTTCATCTTCGATCAACAGGATGCGCATGGGTTTGTCGATATGTTGAATCCGGATAGCGATACGAATTCGAGATGATTTGGAGCCAATTCCGTCATAGCGTCCTGCATTATCAGTAGGGTCGGGCCAGCCGGCCGCAGGACCAGGCTTCAGCGGCCTAGCCAGCGCCGCGTACGTCTACTATCGCTTCAACAAGATACCTCTGTCTCCCCCCTCGTCGGGGGGGCAACATTGGGGGGCGAGTTCGGTGATCGCAGTGCTTACTAGTCCACTAAGCTGTCCATCTTCTTAAGCATCGCGCTGCGAATATCGTCTTTGGTCAGGTAGCCACGGTGATGGATGTCGATCTGGTCGAAGTATTTGGCCAACGGCGGATTGGCTGCCTGTAACTCTGCACGGCTAAGCTTGCCGTCATGATTCGTGTCGGCTGCGTCAAAGGCTGCGTCGAAGGCTGCCTGCTGCTTCTCCAGATACTGAATCAGGAACGCGTTCCATTCGTCGCGACTAATTACGCCGTCGTGGTTGGAATCGATCGTCTTGAAGCTTTTGTCGATATAGGCTTGACCCGTTGCTGTCTGTTCGTCCTTGCCGCTCGATGCGGCGGCATGAGCGACGGATACGCACAACATACCTACGATAACGGTGATAACGAGAAAGATAAACTTCAACTCATGCTCCTTGTTGATAAGCCGACCGCTTCCGTCGATCGTGTGGATGTAAATTGCGCGAGCAGAGCCAGCGGCGTCCGTCACGCCATTGCGACGCCAATGCGTTATCCGGGGGACTGCTGGTCGCCACGATGGTTGGAGTGGGACGCACGTTGCCACGCTATCGATGAAGCCACCCGCGACTGGGCTGCCGATTGAAGCCCAGAGTTACTCACTTGGCAGCTACGCGTCCGCAGTTGCGCGGATATCGCCCCATTTGAGGACGTTGAGCAAGTCACAGTCAGCGATGGAGGCGGCAGTAATTACTGCGCCCGGCGACTGCGGTTGCTGTTTCGTTCAGACAGATTGCCTTCAGTTTCATTCTGAACTCGACGGGGGAACCGCGCGTACATTTCACACCAAATTGATTCGGAAAACCTTGCCGACGAGCCCACAGGAACGCGCCGGTCATACGTCGATTTGCTCAAGTGGGGTACGGTTGATTTTGCGGAATTTATAATTCAAAACAAGCAAACTTAAAATATTGTTAATAGATAAGTGTGAAGCATACTTGACGTAACTGCATAGAGAACTCGCCATAACCTACAGTGCCAACATTATGTGAACATTGCGGAATTGATGTGACACGAATTCATTGTGTGGCCCGGCTGTATTCTGCCGTTCGCGTGCTATCACTATCGGTTTGATATTCGCTCTTAGCCTGCCGGGACGCCGCGAATACATAGTGGCAGCAGGATTTGCTCGATCTCAACCAAGCTCATAACGTTCGCACTGCCTACGCCCTATACCAGAGTCGCGTCGAGCGATGGGCAATTTTCGCGCAATGTTCTCGACGTAAAATTCTTTCAATGATTATGAGGCGTCGTTAGTTCGATCAGATTCCGGTGATGACGAGTACCCGTGGGAAACCCAACGATGGGGTGGTATCAACAGTATTATTTTGGTTGGCGTGTATTGAAATAATCGCAGTTCAGATTTGTGTATTTTATGATGAATTTGTAGCGTTTGATTGTTATTCAAACATCAATTCGACAAAAATCGGAGTATATTTTTCTTCAATAGTATCTGTTTTTGCGTTTTCCGTAGGAATTCTAGATGGCTGGATTCAATTCTTTAGGGGTGACGAGCCAGCCGAGGAAATTCTGTCTGCTTCGCTGATGATTCATTTGGCGGTGGCTATTTTTGGTGTTTTATTCCTTTCCTTGCCATGACGAAATGTGAGGCGTCTTGGCGCCCGCGATGATGTGGTGCGTGGATTTGGAGCGCGCTCGATCGGTGGGTCTGGTCTGACTTTTAGTCTGCAGCAAAAGCGCGAATTAATGATGAATCAGCGGCGGTGTGCGAGAAATAGATATGGTCAGCTCCTAGCGGCTTAGCACGCGGGAGCTCGTGCGAGCGGTTCCATAACGCTACGTGATTCTAAGCGAGTAAGTGTAACGGGTCTTCCGCTCGCCGTCGATGATCGACCTGCCCATCTCCTTGGTCTCAGTTATTTCCATGTCGGTGGCTAACAGCTTACCGCGAAAGTTATCGGGTCGAGGTGCTTTTGGAGACAAATGCTAGGGTCCGTCTCCAATTTACGATTTTGGTAGCCGTTTGTTGGGGCCGTATACCAAAACATTGAGCGGGTCGAAGAGCGGTAGCTGAGGAAATGTAGAGAAGGAGGCTCAACTCAGGGTTTCTTTGGCGTTGTCGAAACGGGGTGGGCCTCACTTCATGGTGAATGGAATGTGAGTGCGAATTTGTGTCTGTCAAATTAGATGTCGCGAGCGAGGGTTCGGCAATGTTCGGGCAATGTCTGCTTAGTACTATCCGGACAGAGAATCTGTATCGTCGCCACATGGTGCTGGGGACGTCACCATTTACGGCGAAGTTTCGCGCTTGCGTGGCACCCGTTTTGCACGCTGATGATTAATCGAATCTCATTTTTGAATGTATCGGTTGATGCATGTTGTCCGCTTGGGTAGCAGGGCGCGTGATATGTTTTTTTGATGGCTGACCAAAAAATATAATCAACTAATTTTTGGCGTCAGTTGAGGGTCGATCAGAGATGGAGGTTCAATATTGAACCTATTTTGAATTTCGTGAAGTTGATTTCATCTGCCGCGCAGTGTCGCGGACGGCAATTCAGATAAGCGGTCCCGTGCGGCTGCGACTTATCTCGGCGAACGGGCTGCATCGGCGTAGTCTCGACCTGGGAAGAAGCTTGGGTTTGGGCGGAATTGAAACAGCTTGGCTGTTTGCTCTTGTTTCGTTTTTTAAAGTGGTGTCGACAAGAATGGCGTGATGTTCGCATTAATTAGGGGTATTTGATGCGCTTGATGGAATTGTTTGCCTTGGTGGTGCGCGCTGATTTTATGTTCGATAGTTGATAATTATTTTTATATTTGGATGTGTAAGTAAATGAATGGCACAAAGATTTTGCCCGGAACGAAGTGTGTCGCCGGCATTTTAATATTTCCTTTGATGGCCAATGTCGCCATGGCGCAGACAACCGTTCCTGTTGATGTTGTGGGGACACCTGGAACAAGTGCAACTGTGACCGTTGGTGAGCAGTCGCAGCCGGCCAATCTGGGGGATGTTATCAAGCAAGGTATTGAGACGACGTTTGCGCCCATTGTCGATTCAGTTGGTGGTACTGTTCGAACTATCTTCAATGTTTTTGACTGCGTTGGAAAATCAGTAAGTGGCACACCATGCTCAATAGATTCGAAGACGATAAAGTTGCAGTTCGGGGATGCCTCGGGTGCCAACTCAACGGCCACGGGTCAAGGTTCGACGGCCTCGGGCGAGAACTCGACGACAGTGGGCCAAGGCTCGACGGCATCGGGTCCGAGCTCGACCGCGAACGGCCAGGGCGTGACGGCATCGGGTGATAACTCGACGGCAGTGGGCCAAGGCTCGAATGCGACGGGTACCAATTCGACGACCACGGGTCAAGGCTCGACGGCATCGGGTCCGAGCTCGACTGCGAACGGCCAGGGCGCGACGGCCTCGGGTGAGAACTCGACGACAGTGGGCCAAGGCTCGAATGCGACGGGTACCAATTCGACGACCACGGGTCAAGGCTCGACGGCATCGGGCTCGAGCTCGA